>JBAXFK010000120.1:0-13229 GCA_037139955.1 Rhodospirillales bacterium | reverse complement strand
GGTTTTTAGCTTAACTGGGTCGCCAGACTGTCCGAAGAACCCCGACCACCTCATATCCCGCACCACCGGGACACCCATATCCTGCAAGTGCTCGGCTGGACCCAAACCGGATAATTGCAACAATTGGGGAGAACCGAACGCACCGCCGGATACAACAACCTCACCCCGGCAGCGCGCGGTCTGGCGTCCCTGAGCGGTATGGAATTCCACCCCGGCGGCTCGGCCGTTCTCGATAATGACTTTCGTTGCGTGGGCGCCGGTTTGGATCGTCAGGTTTTGCCGTTGCTTGGCGGGGTTCAGATACGCCTTGGCCGTGCTCCAGCGGCGGCGATTGGACGTCGTGGTTTGGTAATAACCGCACCCCTCCTGCTCCGCCCCGTTGAAATCGGGATTGCGCGGAATGCCAGCCTGCACGCAGGCTTCTAGCGCTGCCTCCGCCAGCTCGAATTTGCTCGGTTGGTCGGACACGTGCAGCGGCCCGCCGGTACCGTGAAATTCGTCAGGCCCGCGTGTCTGGTTTTCCGCCTTCTTGAAGAAGGGCAGGACAGAATCCCAATCCCAGCCCTCGCATCCCCGCTGGCGCCATTCGTCGTAATCGCCGTGGTTGCCGCGGATGTAAACCATGCCGTTGATGGAACTGCTACCACCCAACGTCTTCCCGCGCGGCAGATACAGTTTACGGCCGGCCATCTGGGGCTGCGGCAGGTAGTGCATCAGTTTGAATTTCTCAGTTTGTAGACGGTCGGGCGCTTCGGTGCCGCTTCCCGCGCATCAATCAACGCGATGATGTTATCCATGGTCCAAAGCGTCTTGGATAGGCCGGCCGCCATCGCGGGGGAGCAACGAAGCGTCTTGTGCATCCGCACGAAATTGTAGTGGACATAGAACAGCGCCAGCATATGGCAGTGGCTTTCCGCCTTCTTTGAAAACCCATTCGTCAGCCGCGTAAAACGCCGCATCCCCATCCGCATCGTGAGGTTGGCGCGTTCAACATAGCTGGTCGAGACGTGCTTCGGATCGGGCCGGCCTTCAACCCGGCGCAGTTCAATGCCGGTGCATTCGCCGGGGCTGTAGCGGCCAAGGGCGCCCACAGGTTCGCCGTAGTGCTTGATGAGCATGGCGTAGTCGATATCCGCACCGAAGGCACCTTCGACGGCTTGCAGATAGGGTTTATGGCCATCGGTGGTTAGCTGAACCCGGCCGGTCAGGCGGGACGCCACATCCTGCATGATTTCGTTGGCGTGTTCCGCATCGCGGTCCCCCACCAGCCAGGAAATCATAAGCTTGCTGTCCGCATCCAGCGCCGTCCACGTCCAAAGGTCGCCAGCCTCGGCTGGGGCTGCCTTCGCCGTCGCGACGTTCCGTTCTTTGGCGTAGCAGAAGCTCCAAATTTCATCGCACTGCACCCGCTTGGACGCCACGCCCCGGACAGTCTTGTTATGAAACGCGTCGCAAGCTTCCCCAGCGTCTACCAGGAGCTTGGCAACGGTGTTGATGCTTACGTCCGCCACGCGGGAAATAGACCGCATGGACGAACCCTCAATGAGCATGTTGAGGATTAGGAAGCGTTTGGCGTTGTCGAGCTTGTTCATAACCCGCTTTTAGCGGAGGCGCTGGGTTATAGCAAGCATTATTTTCATTTACATGCAGCGTGCAGAGCGGCGCAAACACGGGTAATGTGGCGAAGTTCCATCACTTCGCTATCCTGAATATGAAGAGCCAAGCGTCTCATGCATCGAACGGTAAGCGACCCGAAAGGCTCAATGACGTAGGATTGCAACTCGTCGTCGCGATAAAAAACAGGGTTCCCGCCTATGAAACTTTCCGATTTGGGCATATCGGCCCAATCTGATCGATCTATTCGGAAATCATGATAATAATTTTCAGACGATATAAAAAGAAAAGTGTTATCGTTCCTCCAATCGACCGGGCATATGAATATGTGATATTTTTTCCTTAGGAGATGACCCTTGGTTTTATTTGTGTTCCAATAAAATACGTCGCCCCTCTTCATCACAAATGAGACGCCACCGATTCCAATTCCCTGATGACATCTTCCTTTTCAAACCCAGCCTTTCGAATCGGACCTGCTTTTATCATATCTTCATACCGAATTGGAGCCGATTTTTTGTCGCCACGCCGCCCCCACGCGCTCTTATAAGCATCGTGCGAGTGCGTAATCTCGTATAGTTCGTTAAAAGTTTTTGACCCGAATTTTTTCAAAATGGCGTCAAATATTTTCAAATCAGATTTGGAGAAGACATCGTAATTAACCTCCCTTTCGGGCGCATTCAAAATTATGACATTATCAAGCTTTTTTAATTGAATTGGGAGCTTGCTGATACCAGCCCGCGCCAAAGTCTGCCGTTTGCCTTTAATCATATTTAGGGCATTAGACGCCACTGGGCCAAAAGGAAGCGCCGCATATGACTCAAAAGTTATAGGGCGACCATATTGATTGATATGCGCTCTATCCGCTAGATAGAGAAATTTCACCGCCTGATAATGGTCAGCACCGGGGCGTTTGGCGCTTAGATATAGCAAAAGCTCCACGATCTTATCAAATTTCGGCTTATAATCGAGGCGCATTACGCCCACCTTGCTCCCGAGGCCTTACGAGCGATCTCACTGCGCTGTTCTGCCGTAAGGGCTTCCGCCCGTGCTTTGGCGCCGGCTTGACCGCTCCGCACGCGGCCGGACGGCTGGACAAGCGTCTCCGCTTCGTCCCCGACAGACAGCCGCGCGACCATAACAGCCGCGCCGATCACGTCGGCTGGTCGTTTTTGGCCTTGTGGTCCGGTTGGCATTAGGGTCTCCTCCTCACTGTAACCCGATTTGGGCTTGCCGCGACGTAGCCTGCTACGTGTTCACCTTATTTGACCAGATCAACCCCTCCGGCAATACCTGATGCTACCTATCTGGGTTGACAAATCGCACTCGATGTATTATCGCTCTCCGCCCTTGAGCGATAATACATGATTCCATTGCGGAATATCAATGCCTGTTGCATCGCCGGCATAGCTTTAGCCGATCTTAGCTAGGCCGCCCCATCCAATTATTGAGAAATTCAAACTGAGACACTACCCTGCGGCACCGTTTCGAACATCCAGTTGATTTTCGGGTTAACGTAGGTGCGGGCAAAACCGAGCGGAATATGAATCCAAGGATTGGTGTCGGGCGGCCCGGCTTCCAGCAGCAGCACGCGATGCTTGCCGGATTCGGACAGACGTGCCGCCATGACGCAGCCGGCGGAACCGGCACCGGTAACGATGTAGTCGTATTCCTCGCTCATCGTGCGTCCTCCAGGATCATCGCGGCGGCCTTCTCACCGATCATGATCGACGGCGCGTTGGTGTTTCCGCCGACGACCACTGGCATAATGGATGCGTCGGCGACCCGCAGTCCCCCGATCCCATGGACCCGCAAACGCGGATCGACGACCGAATTCGTTCCGGTTCCCATGGCGCAGGAACTGGCGGGGTGATGGTTGGACACTCCGGTCTGGCGCAAAAATTCGGCGATATCGTCGTCCGTTTGGGTCGCCGGTCCGGGTTGCAGTTCCTCTGCCACGTAGGGTTTCAGCGCCGGCTGTTCGGCGATTTTGCGCACCAGTTTGATACCGAACAATACCGCTTGCAGGTCGTATTCGGTTTTCAAAAAATCGAACGAAATCGCCGGAGCCGCCAACGGATCGCGCGAGGCCAGCCGCACCGTGCCGCGCCCGTCCGGACGCAAATGCACAGGGCTGAGGGTAAACCCCGGGAAATTATGCGGAATAACACGATCTTTGGTACGCTCCAGCGTGCTCCACTCCAGCAGGTTGATTTGCAGATCCGGCCGTTCCAACCGCGGGTCGGAGCGCGTAAACAACCCCGCGCGAATGCCGTTGCCGCCCATGGGTCCCGAGCGAAACAGGGCGTAACGGATGCCGGCGGCGATTTTGCGCGGCCAAGAATTTTCGAGATCGTTCAGAGTGATCGGCTTGGTGCAGCGCCAGCTCATATACGTGTTGAAATGGTCGTGGAGGTTGGACCCGACCGCCTGCATGTCTCGTACAACCTCGATCCCCATCGCCGACAGGTGCTCGGCCGGTCCAACCCCAGACAATTGCAACAATTGCGGCGAACCGTAGGCGCCGCCGGACACGACGACTTCGGCACGGGCGCTGGCAATTTTGCGCCCTTCGGGGGATTGGTATTCGACCCCGGTGGCGCGACCGTTCTCGATAACGATCCGAGTCGCCTGTGCGCCAGTACGGATGGTCAAATTGGGACGGAAACGGGCCGGTTCGAGATAGGCTTTCGCCGTGCTCCAACGGCGTTTGTTGGACGTGGTGGACTGGTAATAACCCGCGCCTTCCTGCTTTGCCCCGTTAAAATCGGTATTGCGCGGAATGCCGGCCTGCTCGGCTGCCTTGAGCATGGCCTCCGCGAGTTCGTGACCCTCCCCATGGTCGGACACGTCCAGGGGGCCGCCCGAACCATGATATTCGCTGGCCCCGCGCGCCTGATTTTCGGCCTTCTTGAAATACGGCAGGACCGAATCCCAATCCCAACCCACGCAGCCACGCTGGCGCCATTCGTCGTAATCGGCGTGATTGCCGCGAATATAGACCATGCCGTTGATCGACGACGTGCCGCCCAGCGTACGCCCGCGCGGCAGGTACAGCTGCCGATTGGCAAGGTTCGCCTGCGGCACGCTTTCGAACTTCCAGTTCACCTTGGGGTCGACATAGGTCTTGGCAAAACCGAGCGGGATGTGAATCCAAGGGTTTGTGTCGGGGGGGCCGGCTTCCAGCAGCAACACACGATGCCGGCCGGATTCGGTTAGACGCGAGGCCACGGCGGCCCCGGCCGATCCCGCACCCGTCACGATATAATCGTATGTGTCGTCCATCTAGCGCTTCCCCCGCATCTTATGGCCGATATTAGAACGGCTCCGGCTGCGTATGACCACCCCGACCGGATTGCGTTGACCCACAAAAATATCGGATGGCGTTTACCTTTCATTAATCTGTGCTGTTTACAAGGATGTTTCACCGACCAGAGAGAATTACAGGTGTATGCTACAGAGTTGAATGTCGAGGCCGAACTGCGGGCGGCCGCCGCAGAAATCGTGCCCTTGCTGGTCCAAAATAGAACCCGCATCGACGTCGCCGTGCGACCCGGTCTGACGCTGCGCGCCAACCGATCCGCCTTGCGCGAAATCCTGCACGCGGTGCTGCGGCGCGCGTTACAGGATGCAGCGACGGAACAATTGCTGCTAACGGCCGCGCCCGAGCCGGGCCGGGTGCGCATCGCCATCACCGACGACGCCCAAGCGACGGCTACCGCCGCGCGTCAGGCCGCGCTGCGCGACGCCGCCGCGCTCTTGGCGATTCAGGGCGGTTCGATGCACATTGATGTGCGCCCAGGACAGGGCACGATCGTCGCGTTGTATTGGCCGGCACCCCTGTCCCCGGTCGCCAGCCGGGAAAGCCGATCCAATGCACGAGACACGCCAGAACAACCCGCTCTTCGGCCCGAACCGATTCAAATTGGGGATTTTTAGTGCCAACTGCGATGGCGGCCTGACCATGAGCCTCGCCCCCGATCGCTGGCGCGCGAACTGGGACGATATTGCCGCGATGTCCCGTATCGCCGACGACGCGGGCATCGAGTTCATTCTCCCTGTCGCCAAGTGGCGGGGCTATCAGGGCAAAGCCAACGTCTACGGTAAATCGTTCGAGACGCTGACACATGGCGCGGCCTTGGGCGCGATCACAAAGCGTATCGCGATCTTCTGCACCGTGCATGTGCCGCTGATCACGCCGGCATTCGGCGCCAAAGCGATTGCCACGATCGACCATGTAACGCACGGTCGCGCCGGCTTGAATATCGTATGCGGCTGGAATCAGGCCGAATTCGATCTGCATGGCGTCACCATCGACCCGGAAACCCGCTACGACCACGGACAGGAATGGTTCGACATCTGGTCCCGTCTGCTCGCCGGTGGGCCGGAGTTCGATTTCGAGGGCAAGTTCTTCAATCTGAAGCGACTGCAAACCGATCCGCTCTCGGTGCAGCGCCCCTGGCCCCCGGTCATGTCCGCCGGCTTTTCGCCCCGAGGTCGCGATTTCGCCGCGCGCTGCGCCGACGTGCTGTTCCTGAATGTGACAGAGTTGGATCAGGTTCCACCGCTGCTTTCCGACGTCACGACGCATATGGCGCGCCACGACCGCACGATCTCGGTCTTCACGATGGGCCATGTCGTCTGCCGCCCAACCCGCCGCGAAGCGGAAGAATTTTTCCACTATTTCGCCGAGGAAATGGCCGACACCGACGGGCAAAAATACTACCGCGACAACCGCGGCGCCACGGTCCCCGGCGAGGGCACGACCCGCATCGCTCGGCCCTTCGAGAATCGTTTTACGCGGCAAGGACAGTTCCGTTACGATGGCGCGTATCCCGGCACTTACCCCTTCGTCGGAACGCCGGACGATATCGCGGCCGAAATGGCCCGCATGAGTGCGACCGGACTGGCGGGATGCACGGTGGCGTTCCTGGATTACCTGAAGGAAATTCCTTACTTCGTGCAGGAAGTACTGCCGAGGCTGGAACGATTGGGGTTGCGGGTGCCTGCGGAGGCATAGTTCGCTTCGGCAGTAGCAGCCGCCCGGATACACAATATCGGGTTGCCTTCATCTACAACGTCGATCCGCCTCCAGAACAGGTTGGCAACCGCGTCGTCGATCCCGATCGTAAGATCGGTGTCGCTGTAAGGGCGATTCAATATATACCGATGTCATTATAATACACCGATGTCCGCCACGCATGGCGCTTACCGAAAATCTTATTCGAAGAAAGCGCAGCACTTCGGTAAACCCCGGCGTCAATCTTGCCCCCCGGCCCTGCCTGTCCTATCCCTCCCGCATGTCCAAACAAATCCGCCTCAACGCTTTCGACATGAACTGCATCGGCCATCAGTCCCCCGGACTGTGGACCCATCCACTCGACCGAGCAGATACCTACAACACGCTGGAATATTGGACCGATCTCGCGAAAACCCTAGAGCGGGGCTTGTTCGACGCCATTTTCCTGGCGGACGTCCTCGGCATCTACGACGTCTACAAAGGCGGGCCGGAAACAGCGCTCGAACAAGCTGTGCAGGTGCCGGTCAACGACCCGCTGATGGTCATTCCGGCCATGGCGACGGTAACGCAGAACCTCGGTTTCGGTGTCACCTGCGCTTTGTCCTACGAACACCCCTACCCCTTCGCTCGGCGCATGAGCACCCTGGACCACCTGACGCGCGGAAGAATCGGCTGGAACATCGTCACCGGTTATCTGGAATCCGCCGCACGCGGCTTCGGACAATCCGAGCAAGTAGGGCACGACGACCGCTATGCCGTGGCGGAAGACTACATGCAGGCGGTTTACAAACTCTGGGAAGCCTCCTGGGAAGATGGTGCTGTCCTGCGCGACAAACAAGGCCGCCGCTTCGCCGATGCATCCAAAATTCACAGTGTGAACCACCAAGGCCCGCATTTCCAAGTAGACGCCATCCATCTCTGCGAGCCATCCCCACAACGCACCCCGGTGCTGTATCAGGCCGGCGCGTCCACCCGCGGCCGGCAGTTCGCCGCCGACCATGCGGAATGCGTGTTCATCAATGGCCCCTCGCAGAAGGTTGTGCGCGACATTGCGAAGGACGTCCGCGCGCGGGCGGTCGCATCGGGCCGAGCGGCCCACGACGTTGCGATTTTCACCCTGATGACCGTCATAACCGGCCCCACGCACGAAGCCGCGCAGGCCAAATACGACGAATATGCGAGCTACGTTTCCGAAGAAGGCGGCCTGACGCTGATGTCGGGCTGGACAGGCGTCGATTTCTCCCAGCTCCCACCGGACGAGCCGCTAAAATTCTCCGAACGCAACGCGATGGTCTCAGCGTTGGAAAGTTTCACCACCGCCGATCCCGGCCGCGCCTGGACCCCGCGCCAGATCGCGCGCCACGCCGCGATCGGCGGACGCGGGCCAGTCGCCGTCGGGTCGTATGCGGAAGTCGCCGACACATTCCAACAATGGATGGAAGAAGCCGATGTGGACGGCTTCAACCTCGCCTATGCCGTGACCCCCGGTACGTTCGAGGACATTGTCGACGGCGTGATCCCCGAGCTGCAAAAGCGAGGGGTCTATAAAACGGAATACGACCCCGGTACACTGCGCGCGAAATTGACCGGCCGGGACCGTTTGCCCGCCAGCCACCCGGCGGCTCTCGTCCGCCGTTAATGGAGACAACAATGCAAGCCGACGAACTCCGCGCTATTCAAGCGCCGCTGAAGCAGCTTTACCGCGAACACCCGGAAGCCGCGCTCATCCCCGCTCGTGCCGAAGGCAGCTTAGACCCGAACGACATCGCCATCTCGGTCGATGGCTGGGCGGGCAAGGTTGTCGCCGGCCTCCACAAAGCCGGCGGCGGCTCCGGCAAAGAAGCCTGCTCGGCCGACATGCTGTTGGAAGCGGTTGTGGGCTGTGCCGGCGTTACCCTGCGGGCGGTCGCGACTGCCATGGGCGTGAATATCCGCGGTGGCAAGGTCATCGCCGAGGGCATCTGGGACGCACGCGGCACCCTCGCAATCGATCGCAATGCCCCCGTCGGCCTGACCGAGATTACACTGCGCTTCGACGTCGATTGCGACGCGGATGCGGCGAAGCTGGAACGGATGATCCAGACCACCGAACGCTATTGCGTGGTGCTACAAAGCCTGAAGAACCCGCCTAAAGTGTCGGTCGCAATCGGTTAGAACAAACGTTCAGCCGAAGGCGGGGGTTTCGTTCCAGTCTTTCAGCCAGACCGGAACCGCCGTCACCGGCAGCGGACGCGCGACCAGAAAACCCTGCGCGGCATCCACGCCCATTGCCTTCATCGCCCGCCACAGTTCGACGGTTTCGACCCCTTCGGCGACGACGGAAATGCGCCGAGCATGTGCCCGTTCGATTGTGGCGGTCAGGAAGGCTTTAATATCGGGATTGTCTTCGGCCCCGCGCACCATGCTCATATCGAGTTTGATCGCGGTGAACGGTAGGTCGAGCAATGGCGCGATCCGCGGAACGGCCGGACCGACATCGTCGATTGCAACCCGATATCCGCGCGCGCGCAGCCATTCGAGCGACAGGCGCAGGGTCGCAAGATCTTCCACCGGGCGGCTTTCGGTCAGTTCCACGATCACATCGTCCGCACCGATCCCGGCGGCGCTTCGCTGTTCGTCCAACCGGTCGAGGGCCGCTTGGGTCAGCAAAACATCCAGCGGAAAATTCACAGTCACCCGCAAACCGAGACCGCGCAAATAGGGCCCGGCGAGGTCGGCGAAGGCTTGACGCGACACAGCCTCGGTCAATTGCGCGGCGAGACCGGCGTCTTCCATCTGCGGGACGAAACGATCGGGGGAAAGGGTGCCAAGCGTCGGGTGATTGAGGCGCACCAAGGCTTCCAACGCATGGGGCCTGCCATCCGACATGAGCACGATCGGTTGGTAGCGCGTTTCGATCATAGTGCCGCTCAGCGCGGCTCTAAGTTCGCCTGGGAGCATGGCCCCCTCCTGGGCGGCATGAGAAAAGTGCGGCCGGGATAGTGCCGCGCGAATCGCGTGACGGCTAGCGGACGGAATTACGCCGACACCCGGCACTATATCGGCTGCCCCACCCAAAATCAGCATCGCCGTATCGGAGCCGGCCGGGCCGGAAGTCACATCGGCGAGAGCTTGGATCAGCCCATCGGCCGATTCCGGCTGCACAAGCAAATGAGAGTAGCGCGGCCGCACACCGCTGAGACGGGCGAGGGCCCCGCGCGCATCGCAGGTCGAAATTCCGCCGGCCCCAAGATCGGTCAGCGCATCGGTCACGGCCGCCGACCAATCCCGATCGCACGTAACCAGCAACAGGTTCAGTGCGGACGGCGGAGTCGGGCTGCCGTGGCCGGCTGTGACGCAATTGAGCATGCGGTTGTTATACGCCGCGCCAATCAAATACGCGAGAAGAATCCTGTATTTGAGGCACGGACCACCGCGCAAAAACCCGCAGCCGTCGATTGTAAATCGCTACCCCAGATTGAAGGCCGGCTTCCGCTTCTCCACGAACGCCGCCATGCCTTCCTTCTGGTCCGGTGTGCCGAACAATGAAAGAAACAGCGCCCGCTCGTGCCGCACACCTTCGGCCAACGTCATTTCGTAAGACCGGTTGACCGCAGCCTTGGCGAATTGCACCGCAACCGGGGACATCGACGCGATGCGCGCAGCGATCTTCATAGCTTCGTCCAACATCGTGTCGGCCGGGAAGACCCGCGACACCAGATTGGCACGTTCGGCTTCTGCCGCATCCATCATCCGCGCCGTCAGGATCATATCCAT
Source organism: Rhodospirillales bacterium (assembly GCA_037139955.1). GTDB lineage: Bacteria > Pseudomonadota > Alphaproteobacteria > Acetobacterales > Acetobacteraceae > Rhodopila. Next base: position 2,842 of record JBAXFK010000120.1, on the reverse strand, counting down.
CGCCTTCGACTTCCCAACCGCTCGGGTCAACCGTTGCGTGCCGCCGGCACCGGGAATGACACCGAGATTGATCTCGGGTTGACCGAACTTCGCGGTGTCGGCGGCGATAATCATGTCGCACATCATCGCCAACTCGCACCCGCCGCCCAAGGCGAAACCGGCCACCGCCGCAATGACAGGCTTCTTCACCTTCAGTACCGATTCCCAACCGGCGCCGATGAAGTCGTTCATCATCGCATCGGGATTGGTCCGGTCGCGCATTTCCTTAATGTCGGCGCCGGCGGCGAAGGCGCGGTCGCTGCCGGTGACGACGATGGCACCGATACCTTTATCGGCGTCGAACGCCAAGAGCTGCTCGCCCATTTCCCGCACCAGCGCATCGCACAGCGCATTCAGCGCGGCGGGGCGATTGAGGCGGATCAGGCCGACGCGACCTTGGGTTTCGACTAAGATGTTTTCGTAGGTGGACATGGCCAGTACTCCCGATTTTCCGGGCCGGTTCTAGCTATCGCTGCACCCGCGGACAATAGAACGTGCTGCGGCCCGACTGCACGATACGTTGCACCCCTTCGCAGGCCGGCGCACCGGGACACGTCGGGCACGGTTCCTTCTCCCGCCCGTAGACCTTCCAGGCATGCTGGAAATAGCCGAGTTCGCCGTTCGTCTGAACATAATCCCGCAGCGAGGACCCACCGGCCGCAATTGCTTCCTCCAGCGTCGCTTTGATCTCCGGCACCAGCCGCTTGGCACGCGCACCGGGGATCGTATGGGCTTGCCGCTGGGGGGAGATGCCGGCGCGATACAGCGCCTCGCACACATAGATATTGCCCAGCCCAGCGACGTTCTTTTGATCCAGTAAAGCCGCCTTGATCGGGGTCTTCTTGCCTGCCAGCGCTTGCGATAGCGACGCCACGCCGAACGCGTCGCTCAATGGTTCCGGCCCCATGCCAGCCAGAAGCTTGTGTGCGTCCTCGGCATCGGTGCGCACCAGATCGATGGAGCCGAAGCGACGGGGATCGACAAACCCCACCCGCCAACCGTCGTCGGTCTCCAGCACGACATGCTCGTGCGGGGTTTCCTGGTTCGGACGATTCGGCCCGATCAGCATCCGTCCGGACATACCGAGATGAACCAGCACCGAATCCCCGCCATCCAACCGCATCAGAATATATTTCGCTCGGCGTCGGAAACTCAGCACCCGAGCGCCGGTCAGCCGCTTGGCCAGTCCGATCGGCATCGGCCAGCGCAGGTCGGGCCGGTTGACCGCCGCACGCACGATCGTCCGCCCCTCCAGCCGAGCAATAAGGCCGCGCATCACGGTTTCGACTTCGGGGAGTTCCGGCATGATGGTCCGGCACGCTATAGAGCATCCCTATGAGCGACAACCCAGTTTCCGATGTGGCCGATTTCGGCTTCCGCAGCGTTCCACGGGCCGAAAAGGCCGGAATGGTGCGCGCGGTGTTCGAGAGCGTGGCACCTAAATACGACCTTATGAACGACATCATGTCGCTGGGCGTGCACCGCGTCTGGAAGCGGATATTCGTCGGCGATCTGAACCCCAGGCCGCATCGCACGCTGCTGGATCTCGCCGGCGGGACTGGCGACATCACCTTTGGCTGGCTGGCCGAGGGCGGCGGCAAGGCTATTCTATCCGACATCAACCCCGCCATGCTATCGGTCGGTCGGGACCGCGCGACGAACAAGGGCCTTGTCGGCGATGTCCGGTGCGTTGTCGCCGACGCCGAGAAACTGCCGCTCCCCGATCGTTCGGTCGATTGCGTATCGATGGCCTTCGGGCTGCGCAACTGCACCGATAAGAACGCGGTTCTAGCCGAGGCCCGCCGTGTGTTGAAACCCGGCGGCCGCTTCCTGTGCCTGGAATTTTCCAAAGTCCAGGTCGCTGCCTTGATCCCGATCTACGACGCTTGGTCGTTCGAGGCGCTGCCCCGCATCGGCCAACTCGTTGCCAAGGATGGGGATAGTTACCAATATCTGGCCGAGAGCATCCGCACCTTCCCCGATCAAGAGACATTGGCCGGCATGATGCGCTCAGTCGGGTTTTCGCGGGTGAGCGTGCGCAACTTGTCGGGCGGAATCGCGGCAATTCACGCGGGGTGGCGGTTATGAAAAAGGTGTTGTTGGTCGTCTCGGGCGGCATCGCCGCATTCAAGGCGTTGGAATTGATCCGGTTGGCACGAAAAGCCGGCTTGGCGGTCACTTGCGTCGCCACGGAAAACGCCAAGCATTTCGTGACGCCTTTATCTATGCAGGCTCTGAGCGAGAACAAGGTCTACAGCGAAATATTCTCGCTGACCGACGAGAGCGAGATGGGCCATATCCAACTCTCGCGCTCCGCCGATCTGCTGGTCGTGGTGCCGGCGACCGCGAACATCCTGGCGAAAATGGCAGCGGGGATCGCCGACGATCTTGCATCGACCGTGTTGCTTGCGACCGACAAACCGGTGCTTGTAGCCCCCGCAATGAACGTGCGGATGTGGCTGCATCCGGCAACACAGGCCAACATGAAAACGCTGGCTGCACGGGGCGTCCATATCGTCGGTCCAGATGAGGGTGCGATGGCCTGCAACGAGTTCGGTCCCGGCCGTATGGCGGAGCCGACGGCGATCCTCGCCGCGATCGCGGCCTTGCTGAACCCGCTGCCCCGCCCATTGTCCGGCCGCCATGTGCTGGTGACCAGCGGCCCCACGCATGAGCCGATCGACCCGGTGCGGTATATCGCCAACCGATCCTCTGGCCGGCAGGGTCATGCGATCGCGGCGGCCCTGGTCGCCTTGGGTGCCCGGGTCACACTGGTGTCCGGCCCGGTGACGGTACCCGACCC
>JBAXFK010000119.1:0-13359 GCA_037139955.1 Rhodospirillales bacterium | reverse complement strand
AAGCGGTTGTTTGCCAGCCGGTCGTTCAGGATGCCCCAGTGGCGTTTTGCCTCGAACATGTAGCGGTTTACCGCGTATTCCTTCGGTTCCGGCGCGACGTTCTTGAAATGCACGGCTTGGCCGGAATATGGCCCAATGCCGGACGCGACGAACATTGTCCAAGACAACAGCGAACCGCGGTCCGACGAGCCGAACTGGCCAGTCTTTTCCGACAAATATAGCAGGATTGCATTGCTATCGAACACCGTGACGCCGTCGTCGACGATCGCGGGCAGCTTGGCGTTGGGATTGATCGCCAGGAATGCGGCCTCGTGTTGTTCGCCTTTGCGGGTGTCGACCGGCACCAATTCGTAAGACAAGCCCATTTCTTCCAGGCACAACGCCACCTTGGTCGGGTTCGGGGCGAGATTGTAATAGAATTTCAGCATGTCTGGGACTCCCTGTTGGCCTCGGCGCAACCATAGAGCATCCTGCGCTGGAACATAGACGGGGGAACGGATCGTGGAATTGGGTCTCAAAGGGCGGCGCGCGGTCGTGACGGGCGGCAGCAAGGGTATCGGCAAGGCCATCGCGTTGGCATTCGCGGCCGAGGGCTGTGCCGTGTCGATCTGCGCCCGAGGTCAGGAGGCGCTGGATGCCGCTAAAGCCGAAATCGCCGCGCTAGGCGGGGTGGTGCATGCCGCATCCTGCGATCTGTCCGATAATGCCGCCATCCAAGCCTACATCCCTGCAGCCGCTGCGGCGCTTGGCGGGGGGATCGACATCCTGATCAACAATGCCTCGGGCTTCGGTCGGGCGGACGACGAGGAAAGCTGGGAAACCAGCCTCGCTGTCGATCTCATGGCCACCGTACGCGGCACGCGGGAGGCTGTGCCCTTCCTCGAAAAAGGCCGCGACCCCGCGATTATCAATATTTCGTCCGGTGCCGGTATCAACCCAGCCGTGCGTAATCCCGCTTACGGGGCGTCGAAGGCGGCGGTAATTCACTACACGCGCTCCACCGCCGTTGCGCTGGCGCCGAAGCGAATACGGGTGAACAGCATCGCCCCAGGCTCGATCGAATTCCCCGGTGGATCGTGGGAAAAGCGGAAAAGCGACTCGCCCGAGCTTTACGCACGTACCTTGGGCAACATTCCCTTCGGCCGCATGGGCACGCCGGAGGAAGTCGCGCGGGTCGTGGTGTTCCTGGCTTCCCCGGCGGCGAACTGGGTCACGGCGCAAACGATGCAGGTGAATGGCGCGCAAGGGATGCGCTAGATTTTTGTTCGACCCACGTTACACTGCCCGGCAGAAAGGGACGTTCGATGAAATTCAGTTTTTCCAGCGAGCAGGACGAGTTCCGCTCCAATCTTCGCCGATTTCTCACCGACCGAGCACCGGTGAAAGAAGTACGCCGTTTGATGGATACCGATGCGGGGTGGGAGCGGGAAGGCTGGCAAGCCATGAACGCCGAACTCGGTCTGACGGCGGTGCGTATCCCCGAGGAATACGGTGGCCACGGCTTCGGTTTCGGCGAGCACTGCATCGTGCTGGAAGAGATGGGCCGCGCTTTGGTGTGCGCGCCGTATTTCGCGACGACCGTGCTTGCGGCTGGTGCGATTTTGCACGCCGGATCGGATGAGCGCAAAGCAGCACTGCTTCCGGGCATCGCGTCGGGAGAGGTCGTTGCGACTCTGGCCTCGGCCGAAGACGATGGATCCTGGGATGCCGTCGCCTGCACAACGACCGCATCCGCGACCGGGCGGTTGAATGGGCACAAAAGCTTCGTCATGGACGGGCACACCGCCGATCTGATCGTCGTGTTGGCGCGCGGCCCCGCCGGGCTGGCATTCTACACCGTCGATGGCAACGCAACCGGCCTGACCCGTCGCCTGTTGGCAACCATGGACCCGACCCGCAAACTCGCACGATTGGAATTCGCCGACGTCGAGGGCACTTTGTTGGGTTCCGCCGATGGCGCTTACGAACGCGTTATGATCGAAGCGGCGGTTTGCTTGTCCAACGAAATGGCCGGCGGCGCGGAACGGTTGCGGGAGGATTCGCTCGCGTATGCGATGATGCGCATGCAATTCGGCAAGCCGATCGCATCGTTCCAGTCGATGAAACACAAAGCCGCCGATATGCTGCTGGAAGTGGAACTGGCGAAATCGGCAGCATATTACGCTGCTGCTGCATTGGACGAGGGCGACGAGGATATCGCCGCGATTGCATCGTTGGCCAAAGCTTGTGCGTCGGACACGTATTCTCAGACCGCGACACATGCGATTCAAATCCACGGCGGTATCGGTTTTACCTACGATAACGATACGCATCTTTGGTACAAGCGCGCGAAAAGCTCCGACGTCTTGTTTGGCGATGCGTTCTACCATCGCGAACGAATGATGCAGAACTGGGCGGCGTAAGGGAGCGGACGATGACCGAATTGAACGAAACGACCGTTCGCGCCGAATGCCGCGCTTGGCTCGAAGCGAACTGGGACCCGAACCTCGGATTGGTGGAATGGCGCCATAAGCTGAGCGAATCGGGCTGGGGCAACCCGCATTGGCCGTCCCGCTGGTACGGCCGCGACCTGCCCGTCGGCCTTGTGCCGGTTGTTAAAGAAGAATTTGCCCGGATTGGCGCGATCGGTCCGGCCGAGGCCGGCATTCGGGTGCTGGCCGCCGCAACGATTCTGGCGCATGGCAGCGACATGCACAAAGAGAAGTTCTTGCTCCGTATCATGACGGGCGAGGATACGTGGTGCCAATTGTTCTCCGAACCCGGTAGCGGATCGGATGTCGCCGGCGCTGTGACGCGGGCGGAAATGAAAGGCAATCAGTGGATCGTCAATGGCCAGAAAGTCTGGACCACCAGCGCGCATAAGGCGCATTGGGGACTGTTGCTGGCACGCACCGATTGGGATGCGAAGAAGCATGCCGGGTTGTCGTATTTCATTATCGACATGAAGCAGCCGGGTGTCACGGTATTCCCGTTGCGACAGATGAACGGGCACGCATCGTTCAACCAAGTCTTCATGAGCGATGCGAAGGTGGAACCGGAATTCCTGGTCGCCAATGTCGGGGACGGTTGGGCAGTTACCACCACCACGCTGATGCACGAACGTCGCGGCGCCGATGGGCTGCGGACATGGGGCAAAGGTTCCACCCGTCCCGAACGCGCTTACGAGGAAGAGCGGGCGGAAATCGCGACGACGATGGAGCCGTACAAGTGGTATCCGCAGCGGGCCGGTCGCGTCGATCTGGTGATGCCGCGCGCGAAGGAAACGGGGCGCATCGCCGATCCCGTCGTGCGGCAGGAAATTGCCAAGCTGCTGACCATGTCCAAAGCAGCGGAATGGACGGCACGACGGGCGCGCACGGCGCAAGCGGAAGGCCGGCCGCAGGGGCCCGAGGGTTCGCTCGGTAAGTTGGTGTCCAGCCACATCGCTCGAGCGGCGGCGCGGGTGCATACGCAGATTTCCGGGGCAGATGCGTTGCTTACGGGGGCAGATGGTCCGATGGACGGTGTAATTGCCGAGATCCTGGTGTCGGTGCCGGCCACGTCCATCGCGGGCGGGACGGACGAGATTCAACGGAACATCATCAGCGAACGCGTGCTGAAAATGCCGCGCGAGCGGACTGGGGACTCGGACAAGCCGTTCAAAGACGTGCCGCGTAATTTGGTGGGGTAGGACGCGGCGCCGGTGGGGCTTTAGTGCCTACGGCCGAGGCGGGTTATCCTGCTTCGGTCGGCGGTCGCCGATAAGCCCCCGACCAGCGCTCGGCGGCCGGGCGGAAGGTACGGGCAACGGCTCGGCGACCCCTTGCCCCCGGCTTCCCGAACCTCCATCTAGCTCGGTTATGCAAAACACATCATCCAACCCCGCCGATCCCATCGGCTGGCACGGCACCACCATCCTGTGCGTCCGTCGCGACGGCAAGGTGGCGATGGCCGGCGACGGTCAGGTCAGCCTTGGCCAGACCATCATCAAAGGCAACGCCCGCAAAGTCCGGCGCATTGGCGCGGGCGGTACCGTCCTGGCGGGTTTCGCCGGCGCCACTGCCGACGCTTTCACGCTGCTGGAACGGCTGGAGGCCAAGCTCGAACGCTTTCCCAATCAGCTCGAACGCGCGTGCGTCGAGCTGGCTAAGGACTGGCGGACGGACCGGTATCTGCGGCGGCTCGAAGCCATGATGGCCGTCGCCGACAAGAACCATAGTTACACGCTGACCGGTAACGGCGACGTATTGGAACCGGAAGATGGGCTGATCGCCATCGGTTCCGGCGGTAATTTCGCGCTGTCGGCGGCGCGTGCACTGATCGATATTCCGGAACTGAGCGCGGAAGATATCGCGCGCAAATCCATGCGAATCGCCGCGCAAATTTGCGTCTACACCAATGGCAACGTGATTGTGGAAACGATTTGATGGACGTCCCCACCTATTCCCCGCGCGAAATCGTGTCAGAACTCGATCGTTTCATCGTCGGTCAGAACGACGCCAAGCGTGCCGTCGCGATCGCCATGCGCAACCGCTGGCGCCGGCAGCAGCTCCCCGAGGCAATGCGCGAAGAAGTCGTGCCGAAAAATATCCTCATGATCGGTCCCACGGGCTGCGGCAAAACAGAAATTGCTCGGCGTCTCGCCCGTTTGGCGCAGGCGCCGTTCCTGAAAGTGGAAGCCACCAAATTCACCGAAGTCGGCTATGTCGGCCGCGACGTGGAAAGCATCGTGCGCGATCTGGTCGATGCCAGCTTGACCATGCTGCGCGAAGCATCCCGCAAGGAAGTGCAGGCGCAAGCCGAACACAATGCGGAGGAACGGTTGATTACCGCGTTGGTGGGGGAGGACGCGGCTGCCGATACGCGATCCAAATTCCGTCGCATGTTGCGGGCCGGCGAGTTCGAGACCAAAGAGATCGAGATCGCCGTGCAAGAAGCTGGCAGCAACCCAATCGGCCAGATCGACTTGCCGGGCATGCCGCCGGGACAGGTGATCAATCTTTCCGAAATGATGAAGGGCATGATGGGGGGCGGCAAGCAGCGCGAAAAGCGCCGCATGACCGTCGAAGCCGCGCGCCGGATGCTGATCGCGGAAGAGTCCGAGGATTTGCTGGACAACGATCGTTTGGCGAAGGACGCCGTCGATCGGGCGCAAAATAATGGCATTGTGTTCATCGACGAGATCGACAAAATTTGCCGCTCCAGCGAAAGCGGCACGCGCGGCGGAGACGTGTCGCGGGAGGGCGTGCAGCGCGATTTGCTGCCGCTGATCGAGGGCACGACGGTCAATACAAAGTACGGCCTAGTGAAGACCGACCATGTGCTGTTCATCGCCTCCGGCGCGTTCCATTTGTCCAAACCGTCGGATTTGCTGCCGGAATTGCAGGGGCGTCTGCCGATCCGGGTGGAGTTGTCGCCGTTGTCGCGCGACGATCTCAGGCGGATTTTGACCGAACCCGAACACTCGCTGTTGAAGCAGTATACCGCGTTGATGGGCACCGAAGCAGTGACTTTGTCGTTTTCCGACGGCGCGGTCGATGCGCTGGCCGACCTCGCTGCCGACATTAACGACCGCGTGGAGAATATCGGCGCGCGCCGATTGCATACGGTGCTGGAGCGGTTGCTGGAAGAGATCAGTTTCTCGGCCACGGATCGCGGCGGCGAGGCGATCGAGGTGGATGCTGCCTATGTGAACGAAAAAGTGGCCCCGCTGGCACAGAAGGGGGACTTGAGCCGGTTTATCCTGTAAGATCGGACAATCCTGGGGAGGAAACAAAAAATGCCGAGCAAACCGGAAGTCATCGCGCTGGAGGAACACTTTCAGATTCCCGTGCTCGGCAACCTCTACGGCCCGGTCGATGCCAACACCGCGCCAGCCATGCTGCGGCAGTTGGAGGATTTGGGCACCGCCCGAATCGCCGAGATGGACAAGAACGGCATCGACATCCAGGTGCTGTCCCATACCGCACCGGGTTTGCAGAAATTGGACGCGGAAACTGCCGTCCGGCTGGCGCCGATCGTGAACAATCGTTTGCATGAAGCGGTGCAAACCGATCCCGACCGGTTTGCCGCGTTCGCGATGATCCCGACGCCCGACCCGCTCGCCGCTGCCGCCGAACTCGAACGTTGCGTGACCAAGCTCGGTTTCAAAGGCGCGATGATTCATGGCCTGACGAATGGCGAGTTCATCGACCGCAAGAAATTCTGGCCCATTTTCGAACGGGCCGAGGCGCTGGACGTGCCGATCTACCTGCATCCCTCGGCGCCCAGTCCCGAAGTGACCGAGGCCTATTATCGTGACATGGTCGCGGAATGGCCGGGAATCCTGCGCGCGGCCTGGGGTTTCACGGTGGAAACAGCGACGCAAGGCGTGCGGCTTTGCCTAAGCGGTGTGTTCGACAAGCACCCGAATTTACGTTTCATCATGGGTCACCTGGGCGAAGGCCTGCCCTTCCTGATGTGGCGCATCAACATGGCGTTGAACCGGCAAGGCAGCGACAAAAAACCGTTTCGGGAAGTGTTCGGAGAGCACTTTACCATCACTACCTCCGGCTTTTGGTCCGATCCGGCGTTGTTGCTGTGCGTGCAGGAAATGGGCATCGACCGCATCATGTTTTCGGTCGATTACCCCTTCGCGCCAAACCAGCCGGCGACGGAGTGGCTGTCGCGTATTCCTTATAGCGCGGAAGACAAAGCCAAAATCGCGGGCGGCAATGCGCGGCGCATTTTGAAACTGTAACGACGGAGCGCTACGTCATGGATGATATTGTCTCGGGCGCATATTTGTTCACTGGGGAACGTTCCGCACGTGCCTACCGTTTGAACAAAATGGCGATGTCCTTCACCGACGCCGCTAACCGAGCGAAATTCCAGGCGGATGAGGAAGCCTATATGCAGGCCGCCGCTTTGTCGGAGGACGAAAAAGGCCTCGTTCGCCGCCGCGATTGGAAGGGCATGATGGACCATGGCGCGTCCATCTATCTGGTCATCAAGATCGGCGGCGTCACCGGCCACCCCCTGCCGGTTATCGGGAACCACACAGCGGGGAGAGGATAAGGGAATGGCGACGATTATCGGCGGCATTGGCAGTTCGCACGCTCCCACCATCGGCGTTGCTTACGATAGAGGACAGCAGAGCGATCCGAACTGGGCCCCTCTGTTTGCCGGCTACGAGCCCGCGCGCGCTTGGCTGGACGAGATAAAGCCGGATCTCTTTCTGATCGTGTACAACGATCACGCAAACAGCTTCTTTTTCGACAAATGGCCTACCTTCGCCCTCGGTGTCGGCGCCACCCATCCCCAAGCCGATGAGGGGTGGGGCAAGCGCCCGCTCCGCGATCTTCCGGGCGATCCGGAATTCGGCTGGCACCTCGCGCGTTCCCTGGTGGAGCAAGAATTCGATCCGACCATTTGCCAGGAAATGACGGTCGATCACGGCGTGCTGTCCTTCCTGCCGTTGCTTACCGATACCGATTGGAAGGTCCCAGTCGTGCCGCTGGCGGTGAACGTGATCCAGCATCCCATGCCCTCGGCCAAGCGGCTTTGGAAGCTGGGCAAGGCGATCCGCCGTGCGGTGGAAACCTTCCCCTCGGAGAAAAGGATTGTGGTGCTCGGCACCGGCGGTCTGACCCACCAACTGCACGGCACCCAATTCGGCCAGAAGAATACGGCCTGGGACGTCGAGTTCATGGACCGCCTGGAATCCGACCCGGAACCGCTGTCGGAGATTGCACTCCAGGAATATATGGAGCGCGGTGGCACCGAGGGCGTCGAGATGATCCTGTGGCTCGCAATGCGTGCCGCACTGGGACCGACGGTGACCCGCGTGCACCGCAACTACACCGCGCCATTCACCACTGGTTATGGCCTGCTGGCGCTGGCAAACTGACGGCATGACCGATCCGTTCGTCCAACCCGTCGAAGAAACCGCCGCCGAGGCCATCGCCACGATCCGGGAAGAGTTAGAATTCTTCGACGATTGGATGGAGCGCTACCAGTTCATTATCGAACTCGGCCGTAAACTGCCGCCCTTCCCGGAAGACTGGGCCAACGACGCCCACCGCGTGCCCGGCTGCCAAAGCCGGGTCTGGATGGAGGCGCGCTTTCAGAACGACCGCTTGTTTTTCGCCGGGGCATCCGACGCCGCCATCGTGTCCGGCTTGGTGGCGTTGCTGCTGCGTGTTTATTCCGGTCGTTCCAAAGCCGAGATTGCCGCCACCGATCCGGTTTTCCTGAAGGAGCTTGGCTTGCTGGAAGCCCTGTCGACCAATCGAGGCAATGGCATTGCCGCCATGGCGCGCAAGGTGCGGGAAGTCGCTGCGCAGTGAGCCTGACGGTCTCGGCGCGGGTCGGCCTGTTCGTCGGAGCCTATTTTGCCGCCATGGGCATCACCGGCTTCATGCCGCTCTGGTATGCCGATCGTGGCTTGACGCCTGCCGATATCGGCCAAATCCTGAGCGCCGCATCATTCCTGCGCGTTCTCGCCGGCCCTCAATGGGGCGGGGTAGCGGATCGGTTGGGACGGCGGAAGCCGGTGCTGACCGGTGCCACGTTCGCCGCCATGGCGCTGGTGCTGGTCTTCCCGTTGACCGGCGGATTTTGGCCAGTGTTGCTGGTCGCGGCGGGGCAGGGGATCGCGGCCTCGGCCATTAATCCGCTCGCCGACTCTCTGGCCCTATCGTTGGCGCGGCAGGGGCTTATGGAATATGGGCCGGTGCGCGCGGTGGGTTCCGCGACCTTCATGCTCGCCACTGCCGCCGCCGGGTCGTTGCTCACCGCGATCGGCTCTTGGCTGGTGCCGTTCCTGCTTGCGATCGGCTACGGCACCGCGACCGTATTCAGCCGGCTGCTACCCGAAGCCGACCTAGGGGCCAGTCGCGCCCGTGGGTTTGGCGGGTGGGAGTTGTTCAAGGTGCCGGCGTTTCGCCTGGCGGTCGCCTGCACTGCCCTGATCCAGGGCGCTCACGCCGCCTATTATGGCTTCGGTGCGTTGCTTTGGCGGTCCCAGGGCCTGAGCGATCGGACCATCGGCCTGTTGATCGCCGAGGGCATCGTCGTCGAAATCCTGCTATTTTGGCGCGGCCGCAAGGTGATCGAGCGTCTCGGCCCCTCCGGTATGACCGCTTGTGCGGCGCTTGCCTCGATTGTCCGCTGGACCGTCATGGCCTTTGCTCCGCCGCTGCCGGTGCTGATCGTGGTGCAACTGTTGCACGCCGGGACTTTCGCAATGCAGCATCTTTCGTCCATGTCGATCCTGGGCCGAGCAGTGCCGCCGGAGCGGGCGGCGACGGCGCAGGCGCTGCATGCGGCGCTGGGTTATGGCATTCCGGCGGGGACGGCGATGTTCGTGTCCGGATTGCTCTATGCGCGATACGGCGGGCTGGCGTTCCTGGCGATGGCGTTCGTGGGTGGCAGCGCGTTGCTATTGGTCCGACCGCTGCGGCGATCGGTGGGATAAACTACCCAACCAATCCGTGCATCGGAGCCGCCGCGTCGCTTCCCGGAAAAACCCGATCCAGTGCTGCCGCCGATAGCCCGAGATGTGCGCTCAAAATGCCCTTGGCCACCGAACGCAGATCGGTCGTGGGGGCTAGGTCGCGGTCCTCGAACAATTTGCTCGGCAACAAGCCCGGCCAGTCCGCTTGCACCCGACCGCCCACAATCGCGCCGCCCAACACGAAGGCCACACCGCCCGTGCCGTGATCGGTACCGCCGGTGCCGTTAACCCGAGCGGTACGGCCGAATTCGGTCATGACCAGGACAATGGTCTGCTGCCAATGGGGGCCGAGGGCTGTCTTCAATGCGACCAATCCCGCGTCGAGCTGTTTCAACGGCCCGGCAATTCTGGCGGCCTGAGCGGTATGGGTATCCCAGCCGCCAATCTCCATCGCCGCGATGCGGGGACCGTCGGTCGCGCGCAGCATCGCCCCCGCAGCGGCAGCCAAAGCGGGGAAGGTATTGCGGTCCGGCTCTCGCGCTTGGTCCATCAGCGCGCGGGTGCTGAACCCGCGCTCCTTCAACCCGGCGACGATTGCCGGGCCGGTGATGCGGTCGCTTCGGTTGAGCGCGGCGATGGCGGCATAAAGGTCCGGTGCCGGTTCGGCCATGCCTTGCGGTGCCCAATTGCCCACCGACGCGTCGCCCCGAAGCAACAGCGGCAGCGACACCCCAACCGCCATTGCCTCCGCCCCCATCGCCCCAACCGCTCGGTTTAGCCAACCGCTGGGCAGCCGACGGTCGGCGCCGCTTTCCAGATAGTCCTGGGCGATGAAGTGGCTACGTTCCCGATACGGGCCGGCGACCGCATGCACCGGCAGCAATTCCCGTGCTCGATACAGCCCGTGCAAGCCACCTAGCGCCGGGTGCAGCCCGTAGAACCCGTCGAGGTCCAGCAACCCGTCGGGCGGTGGCCCACGGAGCGCCGCGTATCCGGGATCGCCGTGCGGCACCACTGCGGCTATGCCATCCATCGCGCCGCGTTGGATGACGACGACAAGGCGCTTGTCTCCCGGTACCGCAGCCAGCGCTAGGCGCGGGCCGCCCATCGCGGGCAGACCCAGCAGGAGGGCACGGCGTGCGAGCTTCATCGCCTTTGGAACTCCGGGCTGGTCAACATCAGCGTGAAGGCATCGCGCCGCGACCCCGCGCGGCGCATCGCGTCCAGCGTGTCCGATCGGAGCAGCGGCCCTAGGGCAAGGTCCGCGACCTCGACCGGATCGCGCGACCCGAGGCGCCCGGCAAAGCCATTCGCCCAATCGATTCGGCGCATCATCGCCTCCGGTGCGGACCAATCTGCGGCGTTGTCAGGCCAGCCGTTCGGTGCGGGGGCGTTCATGAAGGGTTCGCCCAGCAGGCGCAGTACGCCCGACAGGTTGGGGCGTTCCCCGACCGGAAGATCCAGCGAGCGGGCGGCTGCGACCATGAAATCGCGAGGGGTTCGTAGTTTCGTCCCCGGTATCCATGCCGATTCCAGCCCGACCAGTGCGGCCGCTGCGGCACCGAGATTGCCGCCGGTATCGTGCAACACCGTCTCGATCCGGTGAACGTCCTCCGGCTGGGGGGCGTCGGCGACGAAATGCCGCACCAGCTTGCCCGCCAGAAACCGGTAGGTCGCCGCATGCTCGGACAGGAATCGCAGAGCCGCGATCCCGCCCGCCTCACCGGACGGAAAGGCGCGTCCCATCAGTGTATGGGTACCGGGTTCGTGCGCGCGGGGGCGATAGACAAAGCCTCTGGGCTCGCCCGCGACCTCGATCGACCAACCGGTCAGCAGCCGCGCTAGGGAGGTCACGTCGGCCTGGGAGTATCCAGCGGCTGGGCTGACGCTGTGCAATTCCAAGCACTCGCGCGCCAAATTTTCGTTCGGGCCGCGCTTGCCCGCCTGTCCGGGTTGGGCGTCTTGCCGCTCTGCGGCTGGGTTGTTTTGCTGCTCTGTGGCTGGGCTGTTCGGCCCGACCGATCGTGCGTTATCGAGATACAGCAGCATCGCGGGATGCCGGACAACCGCCAACAGCATGTCCGCGAATGGGCCGGTAACATGCGGGCGAATCGCTTCCTCGATAAACGCGCCTGCAACGGACGCGCATTCGCCGCGCCGGAGAGAGACCGTGAAATGATTGGTCCAGAACCACACCAGCCGCTCCCTGAACGGGGTCGCGGTTGTCAACGCGTGTTCCAATTCCGCCGTTGCCTGCGCCGCGAACAGCTTCCGAGCGCGCGATTGTCCGGGTTCTGGTTTGACGGTGCGGTCGTGGTGCAAGGCGGCCAGACCCGACTCGGCGGTGGCGGGCGGATCGATCCCGGGTGAGTCGGGCTCCCGCAGTTGCCCCAACAACCAGCCGATCGGATCGGCCGGCAAAGGTTCCGACGGGCGGCGTCCCAACCCGAAGCGGGTCATGGCGTGAATGGGTGCGGTATCCATGCCGTTGATGTAGCCGAATTCCGCGCTTCCGAGTGTGACGAAGGGTAAACCCAACGCGCCTGCCATGCGCGGAAAAGCTGCATTCAACCCTTGCAAAACGGACGCGTCTGCCGCATGTGACCGCGCCAGATGGAGCCGGCCCAATTTGTGCCGGAGGATTGAAGCGGGCGCTCGGGATCGTACCCGGATCGCGCGCCCGTTGACGCATGGAGACACATCGTGACCGAAACGCCGCTCGACAAGCTTCGCAATATCGGCATCACCGCGCATATCGATGCCGGCAAGACGACGACGACCGAACGCATCCTCTATTACACGGGCGAATCTCACAAGATCGGTGAGGTTCACGACGGCAACACCACGACCGATTATATGGACCAAGAGCGGGAGCGCGGGATTACCATTACCTCCGCTGCGGTGACCTGCAATTGGAAGGACACGCGTATCAACATCATCGATACGCCGGGCCATATCGACTTCAACATCGAAGTGAACCGCAGCCTGCGCGTGCTCGACGGCGCGATCTTCATCATCGAAGGCGTGGCTGGCGTGCAGCCGCAGTCCGAGACCAATTGGCGTCTGGCCGACCGCTATAAGGTGCCGCGCATCATCTTCATCAACAAGTTGGACCGCACCGGCGCCGATTTCTATCGCGCCTTCGACACGCTGAAGGAAAAGCTCGATATCGTCGCGCTGCCGTTGCAGTTGCCGATCGGGATCGAAGACAAGTTCCTCGGCGTCGTCGATCTTGTCGAGATGAAAGCCATCATCTGGGAAGGCGGCGAACTGGGCGCGAAATTCCACTACGAAGATATCCCCGCCGACTTGGCCGAATCCGCCGCGAAATACCGCGAGGAACTTCTGGACACCGCGTTGTCGGTCGATACCGTGGCGATGGAAGAGTATTTCGAGAACGGCGATGTCGCGATCGAGACGCTGAAGAAGTGCATCAAGCGCGGCACGATCGACGGCACGTTCCGCCCGGTCCTGTGCGGCACGGCATTTAAAAACAAGGGCGTGCAGCCTTTGCTCGATGCCGTTATCGACTACTTGCCGTCCCCCGTCGACGTCCCCGGCATTGCGATTGCCGCCGCCGAGGGTGAGGAAGATGGTAAATCGCCGGAAGAGCTGGTCGAAATGTTGGCCTCGCGTCGCCGCATCAAAGCCGATCCGAAGGCGCCGTTCGCTGGCCTCGCGTTCAAGATCATCAACGACAAGTACGGCACACTGACCTTCGTGCGCGTGTATTCGGGCACGTTGAAGTCCGGCGACACCGTGATGAACACGACTAAAGGCCACCGCGAGCGTATCGGCCGTATGTTCCAGATGCACGCCGATAAGCGTGCGGAAATCAAACAGGTGGAAGCTGGCGATATCGCGGCGTTCGTGGGCCTGAAAGACTCCGGCACCGGCGATACGCTGGCCGCTGCCGAGGACCAGGTCATCCTGGAACGCATGGC
>JBAXFK010000118.1:0-13433 GCA_037139955.1 Rhodospirillales bacterium | reverse complement strand
GGGTTCGCCCTTGACCAGCAAGGGCCGTTGCAGCGTCACGGCGGCATTGACCGCCACTTCCAGATCGCGGGAGGCGATGTATTTCTCGGTGCTCTTGAAACCGGCCACGCGGGGAGTCCTTTTTTATCGGTCCCGCGATTGTCATGGGAAAGTGCCGGTCAGGCAAGGACCCCGGCGATCCGCGCACGGCTGTCACGGGAAAGAGCTTGGCATTCGCGGCCCGATTGGGCAAGAAAAACCACCCACTCCGATCAGGCGCCCATGACCCAGTCCCGCATCGTTCCCGTGATTCTGTCCGGCGGCTCCGGCACGCGGCTTTGGCCGGTGTCGCGCGAAAGCTTCCCCAAGCAGCTTTGGCCGTTGGTGTCCGAACGTACGATGATTCAGGAAACCGCTCTCCGTGCCAAAGGGGCGGCATTCGCGCCGCCTATCGTGGTCTGCAATCAAGAGCATCGTTTTCTTATCGCCGAGCAACTCCGTGCCAGCGGAATCGACGGTGTTCGGATTGTGCTGGAGCCGGTCGGTCGGAACAGCGCCCCAGCCATCGCCGCCGCCGCGCTGCTGGTGGCGGAAGAAGACCCGGATACTGTGCTGTGGATGATGGCGGCGGATGCCGCGATCGGCGATGTGCCCGCTTTGTTGACCGCCCTGGACCTTGCCGTCGCGGCGGCCCGTCGGGGACGCATCGTCACTTTCGGCATGCGCCCCACCGCACCGGAAACTGGCTACGGCTATATCGAACAGGGGGAGGAGTTGCCCGATGCCCCGGGCGTTCACGCCGTCGTCCGCTTTCTGGAAAAACCGGATTCCGCAACCGCAGCCGCCTTCGTGGCCGGTGGCAAGCATCTGTGGAATTCCGGCATGTTCGTGTTCACCGCGCGCACGCTGATGGAAGAACTGAACACGCACGCCCCCGATGTACTGCCGGCCGTGGGCCGCTCGGTTGCCGGGCGCACCGCCGACCTCGATTTTATCCGCCTCGGGGTAGATGCCTTCGCTGCCTGCCCGTCGATCAGCCTCGACTATGCGGTTGCCGAACGCACCGATCGCGCTGCGGTCATTCCCGCTGCCATCGGTTGGTCCGACGTCGGTAGCTGGAGTGCGTTGTGGGAACTCGGCGCCAAGGACGCGGCTGGGAACGTTACATTAGGCGATGTATTTTTGGAGGGAGCGGAGGATTGCTATGTCCGCGCCGAGGGAAAATTGGCGGCGGTGGTGGGTCTTAAAGATACCGTATTGGTGGTGACGGACGATGCGGTTTTGGCGATGCATCGCGACAAAGCGCAGGACGTGAAAAAGATTGTCGACCGCTTGAAAGTGGCGGGCCGGCGGGAGGCAACGGCCCATAATCGCGGCCATCGCCCCTGGGGTTTCTACGAAAGTCTGATTCAGGGCGACCGTTTTCAGGTTAAGCGCATCGTCGTGCATCCGGGCCGGCAATTGTCGCTGCAGAGCCATTACCATCGCGCCGAGCATTGGGTCGTGGTAAATGGCACCGCAAAGGTCACGCGGGATAGCGAGGTCATGATCCTGCGGGAGAACGAGAGCGTTTATTTGCCGTTGGGTTGCGTCCATCGTTTGGAAAACCCCGGCAGGATTCCGCTCACGTTGATCGAGGTGCAGTCCGGCGCCTACCTAGGGGAGGACGATATCGTCCGTCTCGAAGACACGTACGGGCGGGCCTAACGTCATTCGATCCCGCACGATTGTCGGGCCTCGGCCGTACGCGGTAGGGCGTCCCTGTCTTGCATCGTCGCCATAACGATCCGATTATTCTTATAAAGTTGATCGTAACAACATTATTGTATCTGTAGGCGGATAATTTGCGGGGACAGTGCTATCGCGTTAAATAAGTATTGTTGTTGGTATCAACAACAATAAAGTTGTATCGTTCCCCGAAATTCGCGTTGCACGGCAATCGGCGAAACACTAACCTCACGTTATGTTCAGTCGGCATTGCGACTGTACGGTTGTAAGGTTGGTGCATGAACAAGCTACGACCTGCGCACCGTTGCACGCCTATACGCAATATTTCCACCACCCGCTTATAAATATGAGGCTATCGAGCATGAACAATATACATGCGGCCACCGGCTTGCACGCTCCCTCCCGTCGCGATCTTCTCAAAGCCGCGGCGCTTATGCCGGTTGGCTGGGCCGGGGCCGCCTACGCCAGCGATGCGCCCGAGCAAACGGATGTCAACATTGGCTTCGTCGCGGTCGAGAGCTGCGGTTCATTGGTTGCCGCGCATGAAAAAGGTTTTTTCGCGAAACACGGGCTGAAGTCCACGATGACCTTGCAGAACGGCTGGGCTGCTGCGCGCGATAAGGTGATCAGCGGCGAAAATCATGCGAGTCATTTGAAGTACGACCAGCCGCTGGCATCCACGATCGGCCTGTTGGGCGCGCCGAAAATTCCGATTGTTGCGCCGTTCACGCTCAGCCGCAGTGGGTCGGTGTTTATGGTGTCGACCAGCATGAAAGGTAAGCTGACGTTCGATCCGGCCAGTTGGCGCGCGGTGCTCGAAGAGCGGAAGGCCAAGAACGAAACCTTCACGATTGCGCTGCCATTGCCGTTTGGCTGGCATGGTCTGATGTACCGGTATTTCCTAGCGAATGCCGGCATCAATGCCGACAAAGACATGCGACTGATCACGCTACCGCCAGCGCAAATGGTGCAAAATATCCGGGTTGGCACGATGGAAGCGTGCTCGATGGTGGAACCGTGGGGCAACCGCGGCGTCGCCGACGGTATTACGTCCATCGTGATGTATGGCCACGAGATGTGGCCGAACCATCCGATCAAAGCGCTAGGCATGCGCGCCGATTGGGCCGAAAAAAATCCTCGTACCACGCAAGCCATCTTGCGCGCTGTGCAGGAAGCCGCGACGTGGTGCGACAATCCCGAGAACCGGCCGGAACTGGCGCGCATTCTGTCCGGCCCGTCGTATCTAAACACACCGGTAAAATACATTTTGCCGACTTTGCTCGGCCAATTCGATTGGGGCGATGGCCGGAAGGAAACCGCACCGGCCAAAGGCATCGGCTACGCTAATACGGTCCCGCAAGCGCGGGAGGCCAAATGGCACCTGACGCAATTCCGCCGCTGGGGTATGACGGACGGGGCGCCGGATTACGACGGCGCGACGCAAGCCGTCTTGCGGCCCGACCTGCACACGCAAGCGATGCGCGATCTCGGCTTGCCCGCCCCGGTTCAGGATCTGTCGCCGTTGACCCTATGGGACGGTGTCACCTTCGATCCCGCCAAACCCGAGGCCTATGCGACATCGTTCGCGATCAACAGCCTTAAGGGAGCCTGACCGGGAATGAGCGCACTTCGCCGGTTCGGGCAACCGCTGTTGGGCCTGTGCATCGGGATTGCTCTTTGGCACCTGGGTTGCACGATCTTTAAGACCAATATGCCCGGCCCCTGGGCGACGTGGGAAGCAAGCCGTCCCTTGATCGTGGACCCGCTCGCCTGGCGCGGCGCAATGGACCAGGGGATTCTGCGCTATTCCTGGTCCTCGCTGAAGCTGGTCATGCAGGGCTACGGCCTTGCGTTGCTGATCGGCATCCCGTTGGGCTTCGCACTTGGGTTGTCGCCAGGGTTCCGGCGTTCGGCGGACCCCATCTTTCAGTTGCTGCGGCCCGTTTCCCCGCTCGCATGGCTTCCGCTCGGTATGGTTCTGCTCGACCGTTCCGGCCCGGCAGCCCTGTTCACCATCGCGATGTGCGCGATGTGGCCTACCGTCCTGAACATCGCGGCGGGCGTGCAGAACGTGCCGCAGGAGCAAATAAACGTTGCTCGGGTTCTGCGGCTGTCGCCATGGCGCCGTTTCAGCCGTATCCTGGTACCAGCGACGATTCCGTACATGTTTACCGGTTTCCGCGTCAGCCTAGGCATTGCATGGCTCGCTATTGTCGCCGTCGAGATGCTGACCGGTGCGTCCGGTCTCGGTGGCTTCCTGTGGGCCGAGTACAACGCGCTCGTCTATGAGCACATCATTCTGTGCATCTTCGCCATCGGCGTGATCGGTCTGCTGATGGATCGTTGCATGAGCCTGATCGAAGCCCGATTCAACGCGAGTCTCGGCCGATGAGTGTGCCTCTGTTGGCCGTCCAAGGGCTCGGCCGATCGTTTGCAGACCGCTGGGTGCTGAACGATGTCGGCTTCGAGGTTGCCGATGGCGAATGCCTCGTGCTGCTGGGCCGGACGGGCAGCGGCAAGACAACGCTACTGAATCTTCTCGCTGGGCTGCAAACGCCGGATACCGGAACGATTCGCTTGCGCGGTGCGCCGGTCGTCGGGCCCGGCTTGGATCGCGGCGTGGTGTTCCAAGGCGAGTCCCTACTGCCCTGGATGACCGCCGCCGGCAATGTTGCGCTCGCGGTCGAGGCCGCATTTCCAAAGCTCGATCGGGCGAGCCGTGCGCGCCGTGTCGAGTCCGCGTTGGCGCTCGTGCGACTGGACAACGCGGGCAACAAGCTACCGTCGGAACTGTCCGGCGGTATGCGCCAGCGCGTTGCCATCGCGCGCGCCTTGGCGATGGAGCCGGAAGTGCTGCTGCTGGACGAACCGTTCAGCGCGCTCGACGCCCTGACCCGTGGCGGATTGCAAGAAGAGGTCGCCCGTATCCATCGCGTAACCGGCCGCACCATCGTCATGGTCACCAGCGACCTCGATGAAGCGCTGCTGCTTGCCGATCGCGTGATGGTGCTGCGCCCGGATGGGACGTTGTCCGACTCGGTCGTCCTACCCAACGATTTCGAACGCGACAGGGATGCTGTCGGGTTCGATCCGATGCGCGCGCGCCTCTGGCAGTTGCTAGAGACGTCGCCGGAAGCCAATGCCACGCACGATCGGGCCTCGGTCTGGAAGACCGGTGAAATCCTGTTAGAGGTTGCCGGGGTTGCCAAGCGGTTCGGCGCCGGTCCGCCCGCAGTGGAAGATATCGATCTCACGATGTACAAAGGCGAATTCATCAGCCTCGTCGGTCATTCCGGCTGTGGGAAGTCAACATTGCTGGCAATGATTGCCGGTCTCCTGCAACCGACCGAGGGGCGGATCGCCATTGATGGCGAGGAAGTCGAAGGGCCTGGCGCCGACCGAGCGATGGTCTTTCAGTCGCCGGCGCTGCTGCCCTGGCTCAGTGTGGCCGGCAACGTAAAGCTCGGTGTCGATCAGGCATTCAGCGACAAGCCCCGCGCCGAGCGAGACCGAATCGTGGCCTCGGCCTTGGCGCGGTTGGGTCTTGCCGAGGTCGCGCAGGAAATGCCGCGTGCCCTGTCTTCGGGCGCCCGCCAAAGGGTCGGTGTCGCTCGGGCGATCGCTCTACAACCCACGCTATTGTTGCTGGACGAACCCTTCGCCAGCTTGGACACGCCCACCCGTCTCGCGCTGCAAAGCAGTCTGGGGCAGTTGTGCCGGGAGACCGGAACCGCCGCCATTATGGTCACCCACGATATCGATGAGGCGTTGGCGCTTTCGGACCGGATCGTCATGATGACCGACGGACCCCGCGCGCAGATCGGCAAAATATTGGACGTGGTGGTGGGGCATCCGGCCGCGTTGCGCCGTGAAATGTTGCGTTTCCTGGGTGACACCGCGCGTCAGGTCGGCGATAGCCGGGTCGAGAGCGAACCGCCGGAGCGCGTCCACGCCGAGAGTGCGGTGTCGTAAGCCCCCGGTCGTTTCCAGCACCCGCTGCTACAGATTGCCTGCGATCCGTCCCACCCGACGAATGCTCGCCAGTACCTCCTCCTGCGGCAATCCCGGCCAGCCCATGCGGAAGCGGAACTCGGTGGCGCCCAGCGTGTCGCGATAGCGCTGGAGTTCGTCCTTGACATGGACCTCATCCCCAACAACGAAACGATCCTGCGCGAATTGTCGGAATGAATCCTCCCCTGCGGTTGGATCGAAGCCGCCGAATCCGTGCCCGGCGTAGCGGCTGTATTTCGCCGAGATCGGGCCGCGCGCGAGATCGATCGCACTTTGCATCGACGGACCGCAAAACAGCTCCCGCGACACCTGTCGCGCATATGCCGTTGGCTTGCCCAGCTCGGTGCGGGTTTGATGGAACAGGGACCACCAGCGGGTCATTTCGTCCATTGTCGCCGCACCCGGGCCTTGCCATGAATCGCCGATCGCGGCGGCGCGCTTGACGGCATCTTCCACGGTGCCGCCGACCCACAACGGGATGCCGTTGGGATTGCGAGGGCGCATGCTCAGGCTGACGTCGTCGAGCGTAATGTATTTTCCGTGGAACGTGACATGATCGCCAGTCCAGAGTTGGCGGATGACCTCCACGTATTCCTTGAAGCGTCCGACACGGGATTTGCGTTCGATCCCCATCGCCGCGAATTCGTGGTCGCGGTAACCCAAGCCAACGCCGAGGACGAATTTGCCGTCGGTGAGATGGTCGAGCGTGGCAGCTTCTTCCGCTAGCAGAACAGGGTTCAGCATCGGTAGCAACAAAACGGCAGTGCCAAGCCGCATGCCCTCGGCAACGCCCGCGAGATAGCCGAGCATGGGGGATGCCGCAGTTTGTCGCATGGTGGGGCCGGTGACGAAATGCTGGGGCATCCACAACGAGTCGAAGCCGGCGTCCTTGGCTGTTAGCACCTGCTGTTTCAGGTTTCGCAGATGGGCGGTGGGGTCCTCGTGCGCTTCGTGTTCCAGCGTAATGAACAGGCCGACTTTCATAGGACGTGCCTCCGGTTAGGACGATGCGGGCGGGAGATCGACGATGAACTCGCTGCCGCCGTAGCCGGCTTCGATCGGGATAAGCAATTTGCGGCGCTTGTCGTCCAACTTGGTACCGCGCGGCTGCACCGTAACGACCGTGGACGCTCGGGTCGCCGCCATCGCATCGGCGACGGTAGCGAATTGGGCTAGTTTTTTCAGATTCATCTGGGTGGCGAAAACCAGCACATAGCGGCCTTCTTCGGTACCGGTCAGGGCGTCTTGGGGGGTGATCCAGATCGAGTCGACCGATTCGTATCCGTCATGTACAGCGACGTGGGCGGCGGGGGCCTCGGCCAGATAGAATTGGGTGTCGTAACGCTTGGGTTGGTTCGCGGGCGTGATCCAGTGCGCGTAATGCACCAGTAGATCGGTCGCGGGTGCCAGTTCGTGCGCATCCATGATGGCGCCGAATTCGATGCTGCCGGCGTTCAAGGCGGCGCGGTGTTCGTTCTCGACGCGCAGCAGTATGTCGGCATCGACGATCGCGCTGTTGCCGTTCTTGCGCGCCAGCAGGACGCCGCATTCCTCGAAGGTTTCGCGGATGGCGGCGATTTGGAACCCGCCCGCATGGGCGTCGGCGGCGCCGAGGCGTTCGGCCAGCGCGCAATCGCTGGTTTCGACCCGCCCGCCTGGGAATACCAGTGCGCCGGAGGCGAAATCGATCGCGTGGTGGCGTACCACCATGAACACTTCCAATCCATTCGGCCCGTCCCGGAGCAAAAGAATTGTTGCTGCCGGTCGTGCCACTGCTTCGGTCGCCATGTTTCGTCCTGTGCCTTGTCGATTTGTGGCGCCAGGGTATCAGCGTGCAAGGATACGGGCCAGCGCCGCAGTTGCAGCTGTATTGAAATGGAGACCGAGCTTGGTGCGCCGCCAAAGGATGTCGTCGGCGGTGCGGGCGAACTCGTTGCGGATGAGCCAATCGACCTCGCCCTCGGTCAGCCCGGCGCCGAGATCCTTGCCACCGGGGATTTTCGCCGCTTCAGTGCCGTAGGCATGGGCCAGCCGATGCGCGGCGGTCGGGGGCAGGCCGGGAAGCAGTGCGTCCATGCCATCCCAAGGGAAATTGCCGCCGGGCAAGGTCGCGTGCGCGGTCCAGGGGCCGGGTAGGGTGGGGAAATACGGTGCGAGCCGTGCCATCGCGGCCTCGGCGAGGCGGCGATAGGTGGTGATTTTGCCGCCGAACACCGACAGGACGGGTGGGGTGCCGGTTAATTCGATGACGTAGTCGCGCGTGGCTTCCTGCGCTTTCGTGGCGCCGTCGTCGCGCAGGGGGCGTACGCCGGCGTAACGCCAGACGATATCTGCGGCGGTCGCCTCGGTGCGCAAATAGAAGTTCGCGGCAGCGAGCAAATAGTTTTCCTCGGCGATGGAAATCGCGACAGCGCTGGGATCGCCGCTGTAGTCTTCATCGGTCGTGCCGATCAGGGTGAAATGCTGCTGGTAGGGGATCGCGAAACACACCCGCCCATCCGCGTTCTGGAAGATGTAGGCTCGGTCGCCCGCGAACAATTTCCTGGTGACGATGTGACTGCCTTTGACCATGCGGATGCGGGTGGGGGCGTTCTGGGCGACGACGCCGGACAGCACCTGCGACACCCAAGGGCCGGCGGCGTTGATCAGCACGCGCGCTCGTTCCTCCCGCCCATCGGCCAGGGTCAGCGACCACGCACCGTCGCGGGGCCGAGCGGCGGTGCAGCGGGTGCGGGTGCGGATGTCGGCGCCACGGAGGGCGGCGTCGCGCGCAGTCGCCACCACGAGCCGTGCATCGTCGACCCAGCAATCGGAATATTCGAAGCCGCGGCGGAATCCGGATTTCAACACCGGGTCGTGCGTCAGGTCCAAGCTGCGGGTCGGGGGCAGCCGTTGCCGCCCGCCCAGATGGTCGTAAAGGAACAGGCCAGTGCGAATCATCCACCAAGGCCGCAGCTCGGCGTGGTGCGGCAGGATCAAGCGCAACGGGCGGATCAGATGCGGGGCAGCTTGCAATAGGATTTCGCGTTCGGTCAGAGCCTCCCGCACCAAACGGAATTCATAATGCTCCAGGTAGCGCAGTCCGCCATGGATCAGCTTGGTGGACGCGGAGGAGGTCGCGCCGGCCAGATCGCCTTGCTCCAGCAGCAGGACTTTCAGGCCGCGTCCTGCCGCGTCGCGAGCTATGCCTGTGCCGTTGATGCCCCCACCGATAATAGCGAGGTCGAAGGTCACCGCTGCTCGTCGGGGGCTTCGATCACCGTGCCGGAGTAAGGCTCGATATAGACGAGACGATCGTGGATTTTTTTCACGCCGGGAGTGTTTTCCACCGCCACGCATATGGCGCGACGCTCGCTGTCGTCGGTGATAGTGCCCCAGACATCGACAACGCCATCGGCAACCGTAACATTGAGGGATGCGACGGGCGCCCAGGCCTGCTTATCCAGCGTGTCGAGAATGGCCGTGCGAATGGCGGAATCGTCGGTGGCCGCGCGCGATGTCCGGCGCGCATGGCCGATCAGATAGCGCAACAGATCGGACCGACTGACGACGCCGATCACGCGGTTGTTCTCCACCACCGGCAGCCGCTTGATGCGGTGTTTTTCCATGGTTTCGACGACTTCCTCCAACGGGGAGGATGCCGCGACGGCGATCACGTCCGGTGTCATGACGTCGCTGATGCGGCGGCCGTGGGTATGGGTGAAATCTGCTGCTTGCCGGCCGGGCGACACCAGGATGCGCAACCACCATGGGCGGTGGCGCTGGGTGCCGAGTTCGTCGCGCCGAAGCAAATCGCCCTCGGTCACGATGCCGGCAAGTTCGCCCTTGGCATCGACCACGAACAGGCCGGAAATGTCGCGATCCAACATGGTTTTCGCGGCTGCCTCCACCGTCGCGTCGGGGGCGATGGAGATAACGTTTCGGTTCATGACATCGGCGACGATCATGGCGGGGGTCCCTTCTGCCGTTGCGGGCAATCGTCCTCTTTCGGGCCTGCGTCCGCAAGATAAGCGGTTTTACGGACGCGCCCCAGGTTGTTAGCCCTCCGCCAGTTTCCCCAACAGCCGAATGTGGGAGCGGATGCCGTGGTGGAAGCAGGACTGCTCGAATTTCTCGTTCGGGCTGTGGATTTGATCGTCGTCCAGCCCGAAACCCATCAGCAGCGCCTCCAGTCCCAAAACCGAGCGCAAGGCCGTCACCACGGGAATGGATCCGCCGCAGCCCATCAGCACTGCTGGCTTGGCGAATTCGTCCGACAGCGCCGCCAGGGTCGCGCGAATCCATGGCGAGTCGGTGTTCACCTCGATCCCCGGTCCGTGGGAAAACAATTGGAATTCGGCGGTCGCGCCGGACGGTAACCGGTCGTTTACGAATTGCCGGTATTGCGCGTAGACCTCGTCCGGGTCTTGATTGGACACTAGCCGGAACGACACTTTCGCTGAAGCATGCGAAGCGATAACGGTCTTGCTGCCTTCCCCGGTGTAACCGCCCCAGATGCCGTTGATGTCGGCGGTCGGGCGTGCCCACAGACGTTCGAGCGCGGAATATCCACGCTCCCCCGCCGGAGCGGTCAGGCCGATATCGCCGAGGAAGGCGCCCTCGTCGAATCCCAAGGAGTCCCATTGCGCCCGCTGTGCATTGGAAACCGGTTTCACCCGATCGTAGAAGCCCGGCAGTTGGATGCGCCCGTTCTCGTCCTGCAATTGTCCGAGAATACGGGTCAGCGCGTTGATTGGGTTGAGCGCGGAACCGCCGTACAAACCCGAATGCAGGTCCCGGTTGGCGGCTTTGAGGGTCACTTCGGTGTAGACCATCCCGCGCAGCATGGTCGTCACTGCGGGCGTATCGACGTTCCACATATTGGTGTCGGAGATCAGCGCGACGTCGGCCTGGGACAGTTCGTCCTTGTTGGCGATTAAGAAAGGTTCGAGGTTTTTCGAACCGACCTCTTCCTCGCCCTCGATCAGCAGCGTCAGCTTCGCCGGAATGCCGCCGCCAGCGGTAAACCATGCGCGCAGGGCCTCGATGAACATCGTTGCCTGGCCTTTATCGTCCACTGCGCCGCGCGCCACGAAGCGCTTACCGCGCGGGCCGTCGATCAATTGCGGCTCGAATGGCGGGCTGTTCCACAGCGCCAAAGGTTCCGGCGGTTGCACGTCGTAATGGCCGTAAAACAGCACATGCGGACCCTTGTAATCCGCCGGCCCGGCGTGATGCGCGACGACCACGGGATGGCCCGCAGTCGGGCGCACGCTGGCTTCGAATCCCAAGCCCGTCAGTTGGTCCCGCACCCATTCCGCCGCCCGCACGCATTCGCCAGCATATTCCGGCTGCGTGCTGATCGACGGGATGCGCAACAGGTCGAACAGACGTTCGCGCGACGCGTCCAAGGATGCGTCGGCGTGGCTCAGCACGGTTTCGAGGGTGGACATAAGGCGGTCTCCGGCAAGGTCGCCGCCATTATATCCCCGACCTCAGGCCGGTGCGAACAATCGCTCGTCGCTGGCGGTGCTTTTGCCCACGAACGGATCGATTTCGCCCTGGAAGGCTGCGTCTTTTTGCAGCACCGGCACCACCTTTTCCGCGAATAGGCGCATGTTCAGTTCCGCGAGATGGTGCGGCATACTGCCGAACGAAAATTCCGTGACGAAATGATCCATGCCTGTCAGGCGGCGCAATTCGCCGATCTGCTGGATGCAATCGTCCGGCGTGCCGACCACCTGGATGCTGAGGTAGAAGTCCGTCGCCTTCGTGCGAAATGTTTCGTCCTTCATCTTGGTATAGGTTTTGGCCAGCTTGCCGTAGGATTCATAGCCTTTTACGTTCGCTAGATGCCCATCGGCGAAATGGTAGTGATTGTCGATGGAATCCCATTTTTCGCCCAAATAGCGCATGGCCCAATCCCGTGCCTCTTCGCGGGTGGGGGCGCAGGCGACATTGCTGAGGACGATCGGCGGACGGGGCTTGTGCCCGACGCTGGCAGCGATTTCGCGATAGCGCAGCACGTCCTCGGCCGCTTTGGCCCATTCGTTCTGCATGACTACCAGCATGCCGAAGCCCATCTTAGCCATGATTTCCGACGATTCGGGGCTAACCGAGGACGCGTAAAAACGCCGCTCCGGATGGGAGATCGGCCGTGGGCGGATCGACATTTCCGGGATTCGGTAGAATTCGCCTTGCCAGTCGAAGCGCTCGTTGGATAGCGCTTTCACGATCAGTTGCGCCGATTCCACGAAGCGCGGGCGGGCTTCTTCCATTGGGATTCGGAAGCCTTCGTATTCCACACTGGCGGCACCGCGACCGAAGCCCATCAGGGTGCGACCGCCGCTCATGACATCGAGCAGCGCAATTTGTTCCGCCACCCGAATCGGGTCGTGCCACGGCAGCACGATCACGCAGGTGCCCAACGTGATCTTGCTGGTGCGGCCGGCGTAGTAGCTGAGCATTTGCAGCGGCGACGGCGACATCGAATAGCCGGTGAAATGATGCTCCAGCGCGAACAGCGAGTCGAACCCCAGCGGCTCGGCCAAATCGCCTAGCTGCATATGCTCGTTGTAAAGCGCAACGTCCGGGCGGCCGGGTTGCGCAAGAATGCTAAGTGCGGTGCCGACTTTCACGATGAGTCTCCCAAGCTGGCGGCCTGAATGAATGTCGCTTGCTTACCTTTCGGGCCTTGTGCGACCTCGAACCGAACTTTCTGACCTTCCTTCAGCGTTTTGAAGCCCTCCATCGCGATGGCGCTAAAGTGTGCGAACAGATCTTCCCCGCCTTCGTCCGGCGAGATGAATCCGAAACCTTTCGCATCGTTAAACCATTTGACCGTTCCGGTTGCCATGCCGTCGACGCTCCCGATTTTTTAGTTTCACCCGCCGCGAGGCTACCGAATCGGGGAAAACGATGCCGGCGCGACCAGCATGTTTTCCTGCGCGATAATGGCGCCTGTCGCACCGCTGCCCGGCGGCCAAAGCCCCCGTGCCACCGCATCGGCCCGGACACGTTGCCGCTCGGCGGCATCTTTATAGGCCCAGATATGCACCCATTTATTAAGCGCCCCGAACTCGGAATACCACGCGCCCACCAGCGGGGAGAGCTTTACGCGCTCGTCGATTTTTCCCGTCCAACGCTCGATCACGCCGGGCATGGCGCCGGGTGCGATGGTGTAGCTACGAATCTCGAATACCGGCCCGACCTCTTTCGGGGTCAGCGGCGGGGAGAAGGGGGCGGGGACGAACACCTCGCTCTGCTGCGAAACGACGAATTCGCCAATTGGCGGCGGCCAGCCTTCTTCCTTGGCGGCTGCCATCCGTACCGCCGTGCGGTGGGCGAAACTATCGTAAGTCCAGACATGAATAATACGGTTCAATGCCCCGACTTCGGTGTGCCAGAAAGCCGCGAGTTCGGAGTGCTTTTGGCGTACCGGTAGCGCGGCAGCGAAACGTTTTTCTGCCTCGGCCAGCGTGCCCGGTTTCAACTGGTATGTGCGGACTTCGACGATCATGACCGTTCCCTCTTTTTGTTGTACGGGAACGTTAGATCGGTTTTCTCCGGCTGCAAACCACCCGGCGGGTCGTGGCTAAAAAGCGTCCTTCCGTCGATCCCGAAAGGCTGCGAGGATTTGCTGCACGTCCGGCTGCGACAGATCGCGGCGGAGGATTTGGGTCGCTTCTGCCTCTCGTCCGGCCATCGCCAACACGGCGGCGTAGTCGTGCCGAAGC
>JBAXFK010000117.1:0-13504 GCA_037139955.1 Rhodospirillales bacterium | reverse complement strand
TCAACCGCACCGAGATCGGATTTCGCTCCGGTGCGGGTGGCGCCATCGTCGAAACCGGCCGGGATATCGGCGGACGCGACGTGCTGGCGGAAAGCCTGATGCTGACCGGGGACGAAAACATCATCGACATCGATGTCGCGGTGTTCTGGCGCATCCGCGTCGGCACCAACAGCGCATCCAAATTCCTCTTTAACGCGCGGGTGCCCGAATCCCTGGTACGCGGGGTGGCGGAAAGCTCGATGCGGGAGGTGATCGGCCGCACGCCCATTCAGCCCGCGCTGACGCAGTTGCGCGCGCAGATCGAAAACGACGTGATGAAGCAGACCCAGTTGACCCTCGACCGCTACGACGTGGGCGTGGAAATCACCCAGGTGCAGTTGCAGAAGGTCGATCCGCCCGCCGCCGTTATCGAAAGCTTCCGCGACGTGCAGCGTGCCAATACCGATGCCGACCGTATGCGGAACGAGGCCGAATCCTTCCATAACGACATCGTCCCCCGTGCCCGAGGCGAGGCCGCGCGCATCGCCGCCGAAGCCCAAGGCGTGAAACAGGCGTCGGTCGCACAGGCAACCGGTCAGGCGCAGCGCTTCGAAAGCGTGCTCGCGGCTTACCAATCGGCCAAGGACGTGACCCTTCGGCGGATGTACATCGACACGATGACCGATGTGCTCAGCCATGCGCAGACGCTGGTGGTGGACGACAAGCTGAAGGGGTTGGTGCCCTTCTTGCCGCTGAATATCCCCAACGCCGCGTCACGTATCGTCACGCCGCACGCCACCCCCTCCCCCGCGCAAGCCGCACCTTCGGGAGCCGCGAAATGAACCGCCTGTCTATTGCCGGTATCGCGGCCCTGGCTGTTGTGGCGATCGTCGCCAATAGCAGCCTTTTCACCGTACATCAGACCCAGCGGGTGCTGATCGCGCAATTCGGGCAGGTGGTGAACACCATCGACACCCCCGGCCTGCACGTGAAACTGCCGTTCGTGCAGGATGTCATTAGCTTCGATCGCCGCATGCTGAACGTCGAACTGCCCGGCGAGGAAGTCATCCTGGGCGACCAACGCCGCCTGATCGTGGACAGTTTCACCGTCTTTCGCATTAGCGACCCCTTGAAGTTCTACCAAGCCATCGGCCCGATCCCGGACGCCATTCGGGGCCGCTTGAACTCTATCGTCACCTCGTCGCTGCGCCGGGTGCTGGGCAAGAACTCCCTGCTCGATGTGCTGTCCGCCGATCGCGAGCGGATCATGTCGACCATCCGCGAACAGGTGAACGCCGACATGGCGAATTTCGGCGTTTCGATAGAAGACGTTCGTATTCGTCGCGCCGACCTGCCGGAAGAAAACACCCAGGCCATCCTGTCCCGTATGCAATCGGAACGGCAACGTATCGCCGCGCAGGCTCGGGCCGAGGGCGCGGAACAACTGGCGAAGATCAAGGCCGACGCGGAACGGGAGCGTACCGTACTGCTCGCGGATGCGAGCGCCACATCCGACAAGCTGCGCGGCGAGGGGGAGGCCGAGGCGACCCGCATCTACGCGGCGGCTTTCAACAAGGACCCGCAATTCTTCAGCATCTGGCGTACGTTGCAAAGCTATCGCGACGTATTCGATGCGGGCGGGGCGCGATTGGTGCTGACTCCCGACAACGAGTTCCTGCACTATCTGCAAGCTGCCCCCCCGGCCACACCATAGCTCGTAAGGCCTGTCGCCGGCTTGCCTGCGGGCGACAGGCCACCCATATGCGGCCCACACGCCAGGAAACCCGACCTATGCGCCTAACTACTTCCGCCTTCCTGAAAGCCGCTCTACTTGGCAGCGCCACCGTTCTCGCGCTGCCGGCCATCGTCGCCGTCCCCCTCGCGCCAGCCCTCGCCCGCTCGGCGCCGGACAGCTTCGCCGATCTGGCGGAAAAGCTTTTGCCGGCCGTGGTGAACATCTCGTCCTCGCAGACGATCCAGGCCAAGGGCGGCAAGCAAGAAGGCGGGCCGGAGGCGCCGATGTTCCCGCCGGGATCGCCCTTCGATCAATTCTTCAAGGACTTCATGAACCGCAACCGGCCGCGTGGCGGTGGTGGCGGCGGCAACAGCGGCGAACCGCCGCCGGAGCGGAAAGCGCAAAGCCTCGGGTCGGGCTTCATAATCGATTCCGCCGGCTTGATCGTCACCAATAACCACGTGATCGACGGCGCCGACGAAATCAACGTGATCCTGCACGACAACACGACCTTGAAAGCGACGCTGGTCGGCCGCGACGAGTCCGGCGACATCGCGCTGTTACGGGTCAAGCCGGATAAGCCGCTGCCGGCGGTGGCGTTCGGCGATTCGGAAAAAGCCCGCGTGGGCGACTGGGTGCTGGCAATCGGCAACCCCTTCGGGCTGGGCGGCAGTGTCACCGCCGGTATCGTATCGGCGCGCAACCGCAACATCCGTTCGGGCCCCTACGACGATTTCATTCAGACCGACGCGGCAATCAATCAAGGCAACTCCGGCGGCCCGCTGTTCAACATGGACGGCGAGGTCATCGGCATGAACACCGCCATCTACTCGCGCTCCGGCGGGTCGGTGGGCATCGGGTTCTCGATCCCATCCAAGATGGTCAAGACGATCGTCGCGCAGTTGAAAGACGTCGGGCACCCCGTGCGCGGCTGGCTGGGCGTACGCATTCAGCAAGTCACCCCCGATATCGCCGAGAGCGTCGGGTTGAAGGAAGCGACCGGCGCCATGGTTGCCGGGGTGAACGACGGCGGCCCGGCCGACAAGGCCAAGCTGCGCAACGGCGACATCATTCTGAAATTCAACGGCCAGGACGTGAAAGATATGCCGGCACTCCCGCGCATCGTCGCGGAGAGCGAGGTCGGCAAGCAGGTTCCCATCGTCGTGTGGCGCGATAGCAAGGAAGTTACATTGTCCGCCACACTGGCGGAAAAGCCCAGCGAGGCGGAACTCGCGGCGGCCGAAACCGGCGGCAAGGGCGGCGATACGACAAAGCCGGTCGAACTGGTAGGGTTAGGCTTGAAAATCGCCGCGATTACCCCCGACCTCAAGGAAAAGCTCCAACTCGGCGACGACCAGAAGGGCGTCGCGATCGTCGAAGTCTCCCCCAACGGTGCGGCAGCCGAGCGCGGGCTGAAGCCGGGCGACGCGATTGTGGAGGTGCAGCAGACGGCGGTGAGCACCCCCGACGACGTTAAGAAGCGTATCGACGCGGTACGAAAGGAAAACCGCAAATCGGTGCTGATGTTGGTACAAGGGCGCGACGGGCTGCGGTGGGTGCCGCTGTCGCTGTCCGCCGACAAGGATAAGGACAAGAAGCCCGGCTAACGGCGTCCCCAGACCGGGGACATTCCCATCGTGGGACGCATCGTCGCATCGCTGTTGGCGATCGGGCTTTACGAAACGGCCGTGCTTCTGGCCATGCCGTGGCTATGGTTCGAGACGAGCCCCAATTTCGCACACGGCGACACCGGGTATCTTGCGCTATCGATCCGGATGGGCTCCGACTGGCACGCGAGCCCGTTCCCGGCGGTTTTGCTTGGCGTTTTCTTGCTGGCAATCTGGTGGCGACCGATTGCCCGTCGCATTGCGCGGCCGCGAGATGCGACGCCCGGGACTGGCCGCCCCCTCAAGGCGCGCCGGTAATATCCGCCACCCGGTAACCCTGCGCGAACAACAAAGCGCGGAGGTCGGCGTGATCGACCCTCGCCTTTGCCTCGGCGGCAACGATGGGTTTGGCGTGGAAGGCGACCCCGAGGCCGGCTGCGCGCAGCATATCCAAATCGTTCGCCCCATCCCCCACCGCCAGCGTCGCCTTCAACTGCACCCCACGCTCGGCCGCGAGATCGCGCAGCGCATCCAGCTTCGCGGTGCGGTCCAGAATGGGTTCGCTAACCGTACCAAGCAGCTTGCCCTCGGCATGAAGCAACTCGTTGGACCGGTGCAGATCGAACCCGACCTGGGCAGCGACACGGCCGGTGAAGAAGGTGAAACCGCCGGACACCAAAGCCGCCAGTGCCCCATGCGCGCGCATGGTCGCGACAAGCTCCATGGCACCGGGCGTCAGGCGGATGCGTTCCCAGGTCTGGTCGAGCGCATCGACGGATAGGCCTTTGAGCATACCGACGCGTTCGCGGAGCGCGTCCTTAAAATCCAGTTCCCCGTTCATGGCGCGGGCGGTAATAGCAGCGATTTTTGCACCGATACCGGCGATGTCGGCGAGTTCGTCGAGCGTCTCGCCGGTAACGATGGTGCTGTCCATATCGGCGATCAGCAGGCCTTTGCGGCGGCCGCGCGGACGCACGGGAATGGCGTCCACGGCCTCCCCCTCCAGCGCAGCATAGACCGCGTCCATGTCGGGGGCGGCGATCAGCGGAATGTCGACGGCCTCACCGGGGGAGAGCTCGACCGGCATGCCGCCGCGTACGGCGTCGCGGACGCGATGGATAAGGGCGGGGGTCAGCACGGTTGCAGCCCGATTGGCGACGAGAGTCAGGATGGTATGCATGCGGCGGAAACTGGCAGGGGGGGGACGCCCGTGCAATGGGGCGCCTGCTTACACCGTCGAAATACGCTCCCATGTCAGTTCCCGCTGCTCGGTGGTATCGCCGATCCTGCGTGCGGGGGGACGTAGAATCATCAGATCGCCCTCGAACCGCACGCCGCGCGGCTGTTCCGATCCAACGCGGCTTTTGTCGGGGGCGGCATCGACCTTGGTGGTCAGAGAAGTGCCGTCGAAGGTGTAGCGGCCGCAATAGCCGC
Organism: Rhodospirillales bacterium; assembly: GCA_037139955.1. Classification (GTDB taxonomy): domain Bacteria; phylum Pseudomonadota; class Alphaproteobacteria; order Acetobacterales; family Acetobacteraceae; genus Rhodopila. The sequence continues at coordinate 8,749 of JBAXFK010000117.1, read as the reverse complement.
TGTATTCGCGGTCGACACCGGAAGGGAGATCCGTCCGCCAGTCGATCATCGCGACGGCCATACGCCCATCGGCCCCGAAGACGATGCGGCCCATGCCTTGCCCATCGTAGGGGGCCGGCAATTCCCGCCCCTCGGCATCGCGCGCAACAGCGCGGACCAGCCGCCACGTTCCAACGATATCGCGCATGGACGTTGTTTCCCCGTGTTATCGCGTCAGAGTGCCGCGTTTCCGAAGGAGGTCAACCCTTTAAGCAACCGCGTTATCATCCCCCCGCCATGATCGCCTTGCACGCCGCCGGCAGCACGCGCGGCTTCGGCGGGGTCGTAGGGGTGGTCGGCTGGGCCGGGCGGTCGAGGCGGTCGAACCACCATTGCAGCGTCGCATCGCACCCATCGCCGGGCGGGGGCGGCGGCATCGCCACGCACTCGGTTTGGCCGGCGGGGCATTTGAAGGCGATATGCATATGGGCGCGGTGGCCGTACCACGGGCGAATCAGACGCAACCACGAACGATCGCCGGTTACCTCCCGACAGAGCTGCTTTTTGATCGCCGCGTTGACCAGAATGCGATCGACCTCGGGCAAATTCGCGGCCAACCGCAACAGCGCCGTCACCGCCGGCGTCCATCGCGCCGGATCGATCCCGCGCTGGTCGTCGCGCACGACGCTAATCACTTCGACGGTCTCGCGCTCGACCGGCGTCAGCGCGGCTTTCGGGCGCGGGTCCAGCCCGATATCGACGTCCAGCCCGACCTGATGCGCCGCATGACCGCCGGCCATCGGGCCGCCGCGCGGGTTGGAGATATCCTCGACATAAAAATCCGCCAGCCCGGCGCGACGTGCCTGCGCGCCCAATAGCTTCACCCGTTCGATGGTAGACGCCGCGCCCCAGAAGCTGCTGCGGTTGAGGTGAATGGTCTGAAACCCCTCCCCCGCCGCCGGCAAGCGTTCCGCGCCGGCGATACACCCGCCCTGACCGTCGCCGCCGACGACCCGCAACGGGCCGGGCGCCGGGGTAGGGCCGGCGGCACCAAGCAACACGATCGCCAGCAGAAGGAAGATTCGTCGCAAAGTTAGAACCGCCGCTCGAAAATGGTGATGACATCGCCGGGTTGCACGAAGGCTTGGCGGACGGCCTTGCCCTCCGTCGCGCGGCCGTCCTGCGTTCGGACGACGGAAGCATAGGCTTCCAGCGCACGATATGTGAACCCGCCGGCCACGGCGGCAGCGGTGACGACTGTCATGCCGGGCTGATACGGGTATTGACCGGGCTTATTGACCTCCCCCAACACGAAGATCGGGCGGTAGGCGACAATTTCCGCCACGACCGAGGGATCGCGCAGCATTTTCGCCCGTTTCAACGCATCGGCCACCGCACCCTCTAGCTGATGCGTCGTCAGGCCGGCGGCGCGCACGGAGCCGACCAGCGGCACGGCGATGGCACCGCTGTCGTTAACGCGGAACTCGCCGGTCAGGGCTTCTTCCCCAAAGGTGATTAGCCGCACGCCGTCGCCGGGGCCAAGGCGATACTGCGGCGCGGATACCACGGGCAAGTCGGGCAAACCGCGCCCGGGCGCGCAGGCGGCGACATGCAGAAACAGCAGAATAGGCAGCAACAGCAGAATAAGTAGACGCATGGCGGCCTCGATAGATCGTGGTAACCTAGGCGTCCGTCATACGCATGGATGTGTTGATAATTCGTTAACGTCCGGAGGAAAAGCCGATGCGCGCCTACCATTTCGATCACGTTCATCTGCGCGCCCACGATCCCGACGCCGTGGGCCGGTGGTTCGAAACGATGTTCGGCGCCGATGTCGTCCGCAGCATCTACCTGCCGGGAACCCTGTATCCCGGCCAAATGCGGGTGACGATGAAGGTGGGCGGACAGCGCATTCTGGTGGCGCCGAAGCATCCGGACGACCCGATGCAGGACGCGCCGAAACTCCCTTATTACGGCACCGAACATTTTGGCTTCACCGTGGACAATGTCGATGCCGCCTGCGACGAGCTGCGCGCCAAGGGGGCCGACATCGCCATCGGTCCGCTGAGCCGCGACGCCAGCCTGCGCCTTGCCTTCGTGCGCGGGCCGGAGGACATCATGATCGAACTCGTGCAAAGCGCTTAGGAGCTCCAAGATGTCCCGCCTTATTTACATCCTGAACGGTCCCAACCTGAACCTGCTTGGCAAGCGCCAGCCCCACATTTACGGCCACGAAACCTTGGCCGATGTCGAACGCGATTGCCGTGCGTTGGCAACCGAGCTGGGGTTCGATCTGCGATTCCATCAGAGCAACCGCGAATACGAGATTATCGACTGGATCCACGAAGCTCGCGAAACCGCCTGCGGCTTGGCGATCAATCCGGCCGCCTTCACCCATACATCCGTCGCGGTGCTGGACGCGTTGAACACCTTCGACCATCCGGTCATCGAGGTACACATCTCCAACGTCCACAAGCGGGAGGAATTCCGCCATAAGTCATTCGTCTCCCTGCGCGCCGACGGGGTGATCGCGGGATGCGGCACGTTGGGTTACCAGCTCGCGCTGCGCCGGATCGTGCAGTTGGTCGAACAAGCCGCTTGACCCCTCCGGCACCTGCGATACTACGCCGCCAACCGAACAGGAGACTGCCATGACCCATGCTCTGACGCGCCGCGCCCTCGGCGGCGCCGCCCTCGCCACGTTTGCCATCGGCAATGCCCGAGCCGCCGGGCCGGAAGAAATCCGCGTAGACTGGGCGACTTACAATCCGGTCAGCTTGATTTTGAAGGACCAGGGCCTTTTGGAAAAAGCCTTCGCCGCCGATGGGATCAAGATTCGCTGGGTGTTCTCGGCCGGTTCGAACAAGGCGCTGGAGTTCCTGAATGCCAGTTCGCTCGATTTCGGTTCCACCGCCGGGGCAGCCGCGCTGATCGCCAAAGTCAACGGTAACCCGCTGAAATCGATCTATGTCTACTCCCGCCCGGAATGGACGGCGCTGGTGACCGGCAAGGATAGCCCCATCAAGACCGTCGCCGACCTCAAGGGCCAACGCGTCGCCGTGACCCGCGGCACCGACCCGCACATCTTCCTGGTGCGCGCCCTGGCTGGCGCCGGGTTATCGGAGAAGGACATTAAGCTGGTGCTGCTCCAGCACGCCGATGGCCGCACCGCGCTGGAACGGGGCGATGTCAACGCTTGGGCCGGCCTCGACCCCCTCATGGCCGCGTCCGAAGTCGAAAGCGGTGCTCGGCTCTTCTTCCGCAAGCCGGAAGCCAACACCTGGGGCGTGCTGAACGTGCGGGAAGAATTCGCCAAAGCCAACCCGGCGTTGGTGAAGCGCGTGCTGGCCGTCTACGAAGACGCCCGCAAATGGTGCTTGGCGCATCCGGCCGAGCTGAAAGCCAGCATGATGGCTGCGACCAAGCTGTCGGATGCGGTGATTTCCAAGCAGCTCGAACGCACCGACATCTCGTCCGGTAAAATCGGCCCGGTGCAGGCCGGAACCATTATCGAGGCCGGTAAAGCCTTGCAGGCCGCCGGGGTGCTGGACGAGAAGCTGGACATGACCGCCATTACCAACGGCATGATCGACGCGTCGTACCTGCCTGCATGAAGCCGATCGGGTTCATTATCCCGGTCGTTCTGGGCATCGCATGGGAAGTCGCGGTGGCGAGCGGTTTGGCCGCCGGTCGGTTGATGCCGCCGCCGTCGTACCTACTGCACTCCGCCGCCGCATTGGCAAAATCCGGGGAGTTGTGGACCCATGTGTCCGCCACGATGACCCGTATCGGCTTGGGCTTCCTGTTCGGCGCCGCCGCCGGCACCGCGATGGGGGTTCTGACCGGTGCCAGCGGGTTCCTGCGGCAACTTCTGGATCCCTCGATCCAGGCCCTGCGCGCCATCCCGTCGCTGGCCTGGGTGCCGCTGTTCATCCTGTGGCTCGGCATTTTCGAGACCTCGAAGCTCGCGTTGATCGCCATGGGGGTGTTCTTCCCGGTGTATCTCGGCGTCCTCAGCGCCATCCAAGGCGTCGATCGCAAGCTGGTGGAGGTCGGGCGAGTCTTCGGCCTGACCACCATGGGCATCGCATTGCGCATCACCGGCCCGGCGATCCTACCGGCCTGGATCGCAGCACTGCGCACGGGCTTGGGCTTAGGCTTCATGTTCGTCGTCGCAGCCGAGTTGATGGGCGCTTCGGAAGGCCTGGGCTACCTACTGCTCGATGGCCAGCAGATGGGCCGCGCCGACTCCATTTTGGTAGCGATGATCGTCTTCGCGCTGCTGGGTAAAGCCTGCGACAGCATACTAGTCGCCATCGGCGTTCCCTTGCTCCGCTGGCAAGACACCGTCAGGGCCCGGCTATGACCCAATTATCGATCTCCCATGTCGGTAAGACTTACGCCGACGGCACCGAGGCTCTGCGCGACATCCAAGTCCGCGCCAACGAAGGGGAGATCGTTGCCATCCTCGGTGGCTCCGGCTGCGGCAAAACCACGCTGTTACGCTTGGTCGCTGGCCTGGATACACCGACTGCCGGCACCATCGCGGTCGGCGGGGAATCGATTGCCGGCACCCATCCGGCCATCAGCGCGGTGTTCCAAGAACCTCGGCTGCTGCCCTGGCTGAAAGTCGGGGCAAACATCGCATTCGGCGGGCAACAGCTCGATGCGATCGAACGCCAACGCCGCACCGACGCGCTGATCGAACGCATCGGACTGTCCGGCTATGCGGGGCGCTGGCCGCGCGACCTATCCGGCGGGCAAGCCCAACGCGTCGCGATTGCCCGAGCCTTGATCGGGCATCCCGGCGTGTTGCTGCTGGATGAGCCTTTTTCGGCCCTCGATCCCTTTACCCGCGCCAGCCTGCACCAGCTCGTACTCGGCTTATGGGCAGAGCTGAAACCGACGATCCTGATGGTGACCCACGACGTGGATGAGGCAGTGACCCTGGCCGATCGCATCGTGGTGATGAAGCCCCGGCCCGGCCGCGTGCACGAGATCATGACGGTCGATTTGCCGCGCCCGCGCGACAAGCTGTCGTCGGCATTCGAGATGATGAAACGTCGAGTCCTGCGGACGATCGACCGCTCCTTGGAACAGGAGCAGCCACCTACCGCTCGGCCGATTGGGCCGAGCGGGACGTCGCCTTGGCTGTAGATTTGGCTATTTGAGCTGGTCGGCGATCTTCGCAAGACCGGCGGCCGCGCAAGCCTCGTCCTTGTCGCCGCCCGGAGCGCCGCCGACACCGATGCCGCCGATGACCTCGTTACCGGCCTTGATGGCAACGCCGCCGGCCAGTGCAATCACACCGGGTACATCTTTCAAACCGGCCGAAGCGGGGTTTGCCATGCGGGCAGCGAACTCGGCGCTGGTTATGCCGAAAGCTGCGGACGTGAAGGCCTTCCGGCGGGAGGTTTCGAAAGTCTGCGGCCCGGCGCCGGAATCGCGGAGGTAAGCCTGCAAATTGCCGGCGCGATCGACGATCGCCGCAGCGACCTTGTAGCCGTCCTTGCGGCACTGCTCGACCGCCGCCACGACGATGGCATTGGCCGCATCGCCCGAGAGTTGGCGGCTGGACACAACAGCACCCTGCGCGAACGCCGGCTGCGCGGCGGCGAGCATCGCGACGGTCGCGACGATGGTCGGATGACGGAACATTTTGGCCTCTCTATTGGATCGCGGGCGCAATCGCCCTTCTTCGATAGACCGCCCGGCGCGCGAATTATTCCCCAACGGGTTCATTCCAGGCGAATGCCCACGACCCCGGACGATCGTCGCTGAGACCTGCTCGATGAAAAAGCGCCCCGCCGACACCGCCCCCGGCCGGGGAGCTGCCAAACCGATGGCACCTTGCACCATTCCCCCAAATCCCTACCTTTCCGGTATGGCATATGTGGCGGAACTGCCCGAACGGGGCGCAATCGCAATCGGGGGGGACGATCGGGTGTCCTTCCTCCAGGGCTTGGTCTCGAACGACGTGGCCACCGCCGCGCCGGGGCGCGCGGTGTGGGCGGCGTTTCTCACGCCCCAGGGCAAATGGCTGGCCGATTTCTTTATCCATGTCGATGGCGACCGACTGCTTTTGGACGCCGAACGGGCGCAAATCGCGATGTTGGTGCCGCGCCTGTCCCGTTACCGGCTGCGCGCCAAAGCAACCGTCGCACCGGCCGAGAATGTGCGGATTTACGCCGCATGGGGCGGATTGCCGCCCGATGCTGCCATCGCCGCGCCCGATCCCCGACTGCCCGAGGCCGGGTGGCGCCTGCTCTCCCCCATCCCAATCCCCACCAACGCCACCGCCGCCGAATACGACACCCACCGCTTGTCGCTCGGCCTTCCCGATGGCTCCCACGACATGGAAGCGGAGAAATCGACCCTGCTCGAAGCCGGTTTCGACGAACTCCAAGGCGTGTCCTGGACCAAGGGCTGCTATATGGGGCAAGAGCTAACCGCGCGCACCAAATACCGTGGCTTGGTCAAGCGCCGGCTGGTCCCGGTCGCGATCGACGGCGCCGCCCCCGTGCCAGGGACGCCGGTTTACAAGGACGGAGTCGATGTCGGCACGATGCGATCGTCGCGCGATGGCCACGGCCTTGCCATCGTGCGGCTGGATGCGCTCGGCGCGCCGTTGCTGTGCGGGGATTCCGCGCTGACACCCCAGCCCCCGCCGTGGATGCGCCTCGGCAGTAGCCCCGGCGGCGCATGATCGACGGCCTGACCGGCGCCGAAGCCGCGCGACGGCTCGCCGAGCAGGGACCGAATGCGATCGTCGAGCCGAAGCCGAACGCGATCGGCCGGGTGTTGCGACGTTTTCGGTCGCCGGTGTCCAAAATGTTGGTGCTCACCATCCTGGTGCAGTTGGCGATGGGCGAATGGCGGGTGGCGCTGGTTGTCGCCGCGCTGCTCACGACCAATATCGCCCTGGGTTCGATGCACGAGGCACGCGCCACCGCGACCCTCGACCTCCTGAAACAACGCCTGTCGCCGCGCGCTCGGGTCCGACGCGATGGTGCGTGGCTGGATCGTTCGTCGGCCGATTTGGTAACCGGGGACGTCGTGCAATTGTCGCTGGGCGGCATCGTGCCCGCCGATGTGCGCATCGATAGCGGCCAGATTCTGCTCGATCGATCGATGCTGACCGGGGAGTCAACGGCGATCGAAGCCGGGCCGGGCGCCCTGGCCTATGCCGGCGCCCCGATTCGACGCGGCGCCGCGATCGGCACGACCGTCGCCACCGGCACCCGCACGTTCCTCGGCCGCACAGCCGAGTTGGTGCGCATCGCGCATGTGCAAAGCGGCGAGCAAAAGGCCGTCGTCTCGGTCGTCGGGGCACTGACAATCGTCAATATCGCGATTGTCGTCGGCATGACCGGCTATGCGCTGCTGGTGGGGATGGGTGTGCCCGATATCGTCGCGCTGACGGTGACCGCCATGCTGTCGTCGGTCCCGGTCGCTTTGCCGGCAACGTTCACGCTCGCGGCAACCCTCGGCGCGCGCAGATTGGCCCAATGCGGGGTGCTCCTGACCCGGCTGGATGCGTTGCACGATGCTGCGGGGATCGACGTGCTATGCGTCGATAAGACCGGCACCCTGACTGAAAATGCCCTGACCGTTGGCGACATTTGGGCCGTTCGGGACGGGCTCGACGTGCTGGCCTTGGCGGCAATCGCGAGCACCCCCGACGGCCAGGACCCGATCGATGCTGCGATCCTCGCAGCGGCACCGTCGGGCGGATGGATTGTCTCCCGCTTCGTGCCGTTCGACCCCGCCACCCGAACCGCCGAAGCCCTGGCAACCGCACCGGACGGCCGCACGATCCGCGCGGTCAAAGGCGCGCCCGATGCTATCGACGCCATCGCCCCGCTGACTGCGGCAGCTCGATCGGCCCTCGGCCGCTTTACCGCAGCCGGATATCGCACTTTGGCCGTCGCGGCCGGCCCGCCCGATGCCATCGCGCTTGCCGGTTTGATCGCGTTCGGCGACCCGCCACGCGCGGATTCGGCGGCGTTGCTATCGGAATTGCGCGCTTTGGGCGTCAAGACAGTGATGGTCACCGGCGACGCCGCCGGCACGGCCGCAGCGGTCGCACGCGCCATCGGTTTGGACGGGCCTGTGTGCCCGCCCGGTCGAATCTCCGACAACGCCCGGCCGGACGACTACGCCGTCTACGCGGGTGTTTTCCCCGAGGACAAATTCCGTCTGGTGCAAGCCTTCCAGCGTGCCGGCCATATCGTGGGCATGTGCGGCGACGGCGCCAACGATGCCCCGGCCTTGCGGCAAGCACAGGTCGGCATCGCCGTCTCGTCCGCCACCGATGTTGCAAAATCGGCCGCCGACATGGTGCTAACCGAACCCGGACTTGGCGGCATCGTCGCCTGCATTCACGAGGGCCGCTCGTCTTTCCAACGCGTCATGACCTACACCCTCAGTCTTTTGGTCAACAAATGCTCGGCGCTGATTGTCATGGCGGCCGGTCTGGCAATCGTCGGACAGGCGGTCCTAAGCCCAATGTTGCAGGCGTTCGGGATGCTGACAGCGGATTTTGTCACCATGTCCCGCGCGGCGGATCGGGCGCAACCGTCGGCCTATCCCAATCGGTGGCGGGTGCGGAACCTCACTTTGGCGGCGATTCCGCTGGGCCTTTTCAAACTTGCGTTCAGCGTGAGCATGCTGGCGTTGGGTTGGTATTATGCGAAGCTGGACCCCGATCGGATGCAGACGCTGACGTTCCTTCTGCTGATGCTGACCTGGCTGGCCAATATTTATGTCA
>JBAXFK010000116.1:0-13535 GCA_037139955.1 Rhodospirillales bacterium | reverse complement strand
GTGCCCGACGATTCCGCCGCAGGTAGCACCTTCAACGTAACCTCGGTCACGACGCCCAGCGTACCGTGACTGCCAGTGAATAGCTTACACAAATCCAGCCCGGTGACATTCTTCAGCACCCGCCCGCCGGAGTGAATAACCTCCCCCCGACCGCTCACAGCGCGTATTCCCATGACGTGATCGCGCATCGCACCCCAGGCAACGCGCCGGGGGCCGGACAGGTTCGTCGCCGTCACGCCGCCAATCGTTTGCGGTTTGCCCGTCGCGCCGAAAATCCGCGATAGATCGGGCGGTTCGGCAGTCAATTGCTGCCCCTTTTCGGCCAGCGCCGCCTCGATTTCCGCAACCGGCGTGCCGGCCTTGGCCGAAACAATCAACTCGCTCGGCGAATATAACGTAATACCGGACAGGCCAGCAGTGGACAGCACGCGCGCGGCCTGTACCGAGCGCAGCATGGCGATCTTGGTGGCGTTGCCCTGAACGAACAGGGGCTCGCGCGCGGACGCGGCGCGCGCAACCGCGTCTTGCACGCCGACTTCGTCGACCGGAAGCAACGCCAAGCTCACGCTGCTTGCGCCAGCGCGACCGCTTCCACCAGCGGGAACACCTTGCTCGGGTTCAGCAACCATTCCGGATCGAACGCCGATTTGATCGCCCGCTGCTGGTCCAATTCGTGCGCGGCGAATTGGTAAGGCATCAAATCGCGCTTTTCGACCCCGACCCCATGCTCCCCAGTCAGGCAACCGCCGACATCGACGCAGAGTTTCAAAATATCCGCACCGAATTCCTCCGCTTTATGAAAGCTGGCGGGATCGTTGGCGTCGAACATGATCAGCGGATGAAGATTGCCGTCGCCGGCGTGGAAAATATTGGCGACTTTCAACCCGTAGCTGTCGGACATCTCGCCAATGCGGCGCAAGACCTCCGGCAGGCGGGATGTCGGAATCGTGCCGTCCATGCACAGATAATCCGGACTAATCCGCCCGACCGCTCCGAATGCGCCCTTGCGACCTTTCCAGATCGCCGCCGATTCCTCGACCGATTGCGAAACCTTGAGGCTGATGGGATCGAAGCGTTGGCAGATCGCTTTCAACTGCTCCAACAAATCGTCCTGCTCGGCGACGCTGCCCTCGACCTCGATGATCAGCATGGCCTCGGCGTCGAGCGGGTAGCCGGCATGGGCGAAGGCCTCGCAAGCATGAATGGCCGGCCGGTCCATGAACTCCAGCGCCACCGGAATGATGCCCGAGGCGATGATGGCATCGACGCATTGCCCGGCGATTTCGTTCGAGCCGAACGCGGCAAGCATCGCTCGCGCCCCTTCCGGGGAGCGCAAGATACGCACGTTCACCTCGGTCACGATGGCCAACATGCCCTCGCTGCCGGTCAACAGGCCAAGCCAGTCGTAGCCGGCGGCGTCCAAATGCGCGCCGCCGATATCGAGAATTTCGCCGTCGATGGTGACGATTTTCAGGCCCAGCAGATTGTTGGCGGTCACCCCGTATTTCAGGCAATGCGCCCCGCCGGAGTTCATGTTGACGTTGCCGCCGATCATACATGCGAGCTGAGACGACGGATCGGGTGCGTAGAAAAAACCATTGCTGGCGACAGCGTTAGTGATGCCGATATTGGTGACACCCGCCTGCACCGTAGCGACTCGGTCGGCGTAATCGATGTCCAAGATGCGGTTCATCTTCATCATGCCGACGACGACCGCATCCTCCATCGGCAAGGCGCCGCCGGACAGCGACGTGCCGGCGCCACGCGGCACAATCCGCACCCCATTGCGGTGACAAAACCGCAGCACATCGGCCACTTGCTCGGTCGTCTCCGGCAGCGCAACCGCGAGCGGCATCTGCCGATAGGCCGACAGCCCGTCTGTTTCATAAGGCTTCAAACGGGTGGCATCGGCGATCAAATTGGCTTCCGGCAGCAAATCGCGCAGCCCGGCGACAATCGCGTCGCGGCGCGCAAGGACATCGAGCTTGGGTCCTGGCAGGCGGATCATGGGGTGTCTCCCTCGGCCATGAAGATGGCGCGCGCGCGTCGGCCCGGCAACCGGGATTTTACCGCCGCGCCGCTCGGGCGTAAGAATAAACGCACAAGCAGAAACGCCGCGAAGGAAACCGACCATGGCCGACGTATCCACATTCGAAGATATCGACCTCCCCATCGATAAAGTCTGGGGCACGATCGGCGACTTCGCCGGTATCCGCAAATGGGCGGTGCTAGTCGAAAGCGAGTCCGTCGAGGACACGCCCGCCGGCAAAGTCCGCACCTTGAACATGCCGGAAGGCCGCGTGGTGAAAGAGCGCCTCGCCGCGAGTTCCCAATATTCCTATACCTACACGATGGTCGATCGGCCGGAGATGGCGGATTACCGATCCACCGTCGCCGCCATTCCGCTGGACGACGCCACCACGCGCATTACCCTGATTATGCACCTCAGCCCGTCCGAAGGCACAACGGACGAGGACATTACCGCCCGCTACACCCGCAACCTGCGCGGCAATCTACGCGCGATGAAAAAGGCACTCGGCCTTACCTAGGCCGCGTCGCAATCTCCCGGTCGAACGCAATCAGGTCCGCCTCCAAAGCCCATTGCAGGCGGGCCTTTTCGCTTCGTTCCAAAAAAGCCGCGCAAGTGCTGGATGGTTTCAATGCCGGATACGACCCTTCGCATTCCCTGACGAACCGCCACGAAACCGGATTGGCCCAAAGACTCTTCCCCTCCACGAATGCATATTCGAGCGTGTTGCGTTCGAGAGCGACCAATCCATTCCAGTCCAATCGATAGGTCTGCACAGCGCGTTGCAATTCGTGCGTGCGATCGATGCGCTCGATTCCCTCGTCGTCGGTCGAGAGTACGACCGGCACGCCACGTGCGCGGTAGACCGGGAAGGGGTGATCGGCACCCTGCACGCCCAAGATTTGCGCGTTGCTGGTCAGATTGACCTCCACCGCCACCCGTCGTTGCGCCATGAGCTTCAACAAGCCGAACGGGTCTTCCTCGAACATCACGTCCACGCCGTGTCCGATGCGCTTGGCGTGACCGAGTTCGACAGCCTGCCGGATGTGGAACAACAGATCCTCCGGCCGGACCAAACCCATGGTCAACTCGCCCGCGTGCAGCGAGATATTCGTGTCGGGCATGCGGGTATGGAGATAATCCAGCATCCGCATGTGTGCGGTGTAGTTCGCCAGCGCCTTAGGATCGTCTTCCGGCGCCACGTAATCCAAGCCGACTACACGCTTATCGGCTTTTTGCAGCAATGCGCCGAACATGGTCTGGGTGAAAACCCGCGCAGCCGAACCGACGCGGCTGACTTGCTGGAGCCAGCGAACGGTGACGCCGCATCCCGCATGCGCGTCCTTCGTGTCGCATTTCATCAAGCCGCGCATACGACTTTCCACGACGTCGATTTCCGGGATCGCCGCTTTGACAACATCGGCAATGCCGGCTTCGTTCAATGCTTTCTCGAACGCGGCGGCATCGCCGGTCCAGGGATGAGCGGCCTCCACCGTTTCCGCCAGCTTCGACAGCGCCTGGGACTGAAAGCTGATCATCAGTTCGACGTAGCGCATGCGCTGACGCCCCGCGCGATCCACGACATCGGCCGCCATGTCGCCGGCCGGGGCGGCGCCGCCGAACAGGCCGAAGGCCGCAAAGAAATGGTCGTGCCCGCTATTGCCGCTGGTGGCCACGAAATCGCGCATCGACCACAGGTTAACCAGCGTGCGGTTCAGCCCCGCGTCGGTCAATGCATCCTTAAAAGGGCGATGCGGCGGGATACACGGCGTGTTCCCGACCAATGCCCCGGACGCGGGGTCCACGCAATGTCCGGCCGTGGCGGCGGCGCGAATAATCGCCTCGGCATAGGCCGCACCGCTCAGGTGATTGTGCAAGTCCGCGCCTTTGGGCATGCGATATAGAAACGCCCGCAACAACGGCGGCGACCTGCTCGCGACCGAGAACTCATCCGATGCGGGTCCGGCATTGACGGCCACGGGCGCGAACAATAGCACTACTGCGGCAATCGCTGCCCACCGACGTGAAATCAAAGCAGTGCCCCTTTTGAAAACGCTAAATAATACCATTACGCAAATCTTTCTCTTTCCGCCAGAGCCTGTCCAAATTTTCAAGTAAAATATTGTTGACGTTCTTTTCGTACTGCGTCGTCTCACCGCCCGTGTGCGGGGTGATCAGTACATTCGACATTGCCCATAGCGGCGACTCCGCTGCCATGGGCTCGGGATCGGTACAATCCAGCGCCGCCCCCGCTATAGCCCCGGTCTGTAGCGCCGCGATCAACGCCGCCTCATCGACGCACCCGCCGCGCGCGGCATTCACCAGATAGGCGGATTTTTTCATGCGACCGAGCGCGGCGGCATCGATCGCATGCTTGGTTTCGGGCGTCAGCGGGCAGGTCAGCGCCACGAAATCCGCCTGCGGCAGATGATCGCCGAGCGCCGCCAAGCCATGCACGCTGTCGGCATCGCCCGCCCCGGCGCTGGGATTGGCGCGGAATCCGATCACATTCATGTCGAAGGCTTTGGCCAAGCGGGCGAGCCGCCCGCCGATGCGTCCAAGGCCGACGACGATCAGCGTTTTACCGCCGAGTTCGTCCTCGCGTTGGGACAAATCGCCGATCATGCCCCGCCATACGCGCTGCGCCTGGTTATCCCGCGCCTCCGGCAACCGCCGCGCCATCGCCAGGATCAGGGCAATCGCGTGTTCGGCGACTGCCCGAGCGTTGACCCCGGCGGCGCTGGCCAGTCGGATGCCTGCCGCTGCCAAGGCCGGCTTGTCGTACTGGTCGGTGCCTGAACTGATGGACTGGATAAATCGCAGCTTCGTCGCGGACTGGATCAGCCCATTGTGCCACATGCCGGAAGCGACAATGACGTCGGCCTCAGCCGCGCGACGATCCAACTCGCTGCGATCCCGCACCTCGAAACTGGCAATACCGGTGTCCAGCGCGTCCCAGCAGTCTTTCATGCGATAGGCGGCGTGGGCGAAGCAGATGGTCAGGCGGTCGCGGGGCGGGATCATGGACACGGTTCCTTAGAGGCCGATGGGCAGTTTCCCGCCGGGACGAAAGTACTCTAACGTGCCTAGCAATCAGACCAAAGGGAACCGACCATGGACGCGGCGAATTTCGACTACAGCAAGCTCTTCAGCGACGGCCTGCCCGATCCCGCAGGCAAGTTCGCGCCATTCCCGCCCTACTACTTCGTCGGTGGCAACAACGACCCCGAGGAAATCCCCATCGAGGGGTTGGTCGACGCGGCGGCGTCGGTGCTGCGACGGGAAGGATCGAAGCTCGCGATCTACAATCTGGGCATGGGACCGCAGGGCTATCCGGGCCTGCGCCAGTTCGTCGCCGATAAATCCAACAGCCATCGCGGCTTCAATATCGGCATCGACGACATCATGATCACCACAGGGTCCGGCCAGGGGTTGGACATGATCAGCAAGATGCTGGTTAACCCCGGCGATACCGTGCTGTGCGAGGAATATTGCTACCAGGGCGCCATCAACCGCTTCCGCAAGATCGGCGCGAAGGTCGACGGCATGAAGCTGGATGAGGACGGCATCGTCATCGAGGCACTGGCGGCGCAGTTGGCGGCGATGAAGGCGGCGGGAAAATTGCCGAAGTTCATCTACACTATCCCGACCATCCAGAACCCGACCGCATCCATCCTGCCGCTCGACCGCCGCCTCGGTTTGATCGCGCTGGCCCGCGAATACAACGTCGCGATTTTCGAAGACGAGTGCTACGCCGATCTGATTTGGGACGGTATCGAAGCCCCGCCGGCGCTGTATGCGTTGGACCCCGGCTGTGTCATCCACCTAGGATCGTTCTCCAAGTCTTTGGCACCGGCGTTGCGGCTTGGCTACATCGTCGCCGAGTGGGACATCATGCGCCGCCTGCTGCCGATGAAGGGCGATAGCGGCACCGGGGCGCTGGATCAGATGGTGGTGGCCGAATACTTCTCGAAGAACTTCGACAAGCATCTCGGGCATCTGAACGGCGTGCTGCACGACAAGCTGAAATGCATGGTCGAAGCCGTGCATCGCGAGTTCGGCACGGCAGCGGAATGCTGGGCGCCGAAGGGCGGCATCTTCCTGTGGATCAAGCTGCCGGACGGTATCGACACCCGCAAGCTGCTGAAACCCGCCGCCGCCAAGGGCATCGTGTTCAACGAAGGCCCGGCTTGGGCGGTTAGCCCCGACAACTCCACATCCCATTTGCGGCTATGCTTCGCGATGCCCAGCAAGAAGGTTATCGAGGAAGGCGTCGCGGCTTTCGCGCAGGTTTGTTACGAGGAAACGGGCATACCCGTGCGTAGTGCTAACGTTCAACGATAACCGAAGGCCCTTTCCCATGATGGACCCGATGCGCGGCAACAACGGCCCCCGCTACCGCCACGTCGCGGACGAATCTGCGCCGTACGAAACGATTGCCGTGGACAAACTTACGCCGATCGTCGGGGCGGAAATCGGCGGGGTCGATCTGGCCGGGACGATCTCCAACCGCCAGATGGACGAAATCCATCGGGCGTTGGCGGAAAACTCGGTCATTTTCTTCCGCGACCAACACATGACGCCAGAGCAACATCTGGCATTCGGCCGCAACTTCGGCGACCTGCATATCCATCCGGCGGCGCCGCACGCGCCCGGCCACGACGAGCTGATGATCATCCACGCGGACAAGGACAGTCCGCGTGCGAATGGCGAAGGCTGGCACAGCGATGTGTCGTGCGATCCGGAACCGCCGATGGGCTCGATCCTCTACGTTAAAACCTGCCCGCCGAAGGGCGGCGATACCCTGTTTGCCAGCATGTACGCCGCTTACGAAGCACTGTCGGACAAGATGAAAGCCTACCTCGACGGCATGGTCGCCGTTCATGACGGGGAGGAGAATTATCGCGGCACCTATAAGAATTTCGGCATGGCGGACAAAGCCGTGTACCCGCGGGCGGAACATCCCATCGTCCGCACGCACCCGGTAACCGGCAAGAAGGCGCTGTATGTGAATCGCGGTTTCACCCGCAACATCGTCGGCATACCGCGCGACGAGAGCTACGCGATCCTGAGCTATCTATACACGCACTCGGAAAATCCGTTGTTCCAGTGCCGCTTCCGCTGGACCGAAAACGCCGTCGCATTTTGGGACAATCGTTGCGTACAACATCGCGCGATGTGGGACTACTGGCCAGCAACGCGTTCGGGCTTCCGGGTGACGGTGGCGGGCGACCGACCTTACTGAACCGGGGAATAGAGTGCCGGCCCAAGCGTCCAGCACTCGATACAACCGAAATAACGGCGGAAGCCGAAGGGGAAGATCGTGGCGAAGCTCAAACTCACCATCAACGGCATGACGCGAGAAGTCGATGTCGACCCCGAGACTCCCCTGCTGTGGGTCCTCCGCGAATGGGTCGGCCTAACCGGCACCAAATACGGCTGCGGCGTCGCCCAATGCGGCGCCTGCACCGTGCATCTCGACGGTGTGGCCACACGGTCCTGCCAAGTCCAAGCCGGCTCCATCGGCGACGCGAAAATCGTCACGATCGAAGGTCTGTCCCCCGACGGCATGAGCCATCCGATTCAGGTCGCGTGGTTGCAGCACGAGGTACCGCAGTGCGGCTACTGCCAGTCCGGGCAAATCATGGCCTCGGCCGCGCTGCTCGCCAGCAAACCGCACCCGACCGACGCGGATATCGCCGACATGGTCACCAATATCTGTCGTTGCGGTACCTACCAACGGATCAAGGCCGCCATCCACACCGCCGCAGAACTGTCCGTTCCCGCCACCGGCAAAGTGTAGGAGCACGGCCATGACCATCCAACTCAGCCGCCGCTTCTTCCTATCCGCGTCCGCTGCCATCGGCGGTGGCCTTTCGCTCGGTTGGTCGCTGCCCAAAGCCGAAGCGGCCGAGACCGGCGCCGCCGAACTCGGCATCTGGGCCACCATCGCGCCGGACGACACCGTTACCGTCCGCATCGCCCGCTCCGAAATGGGCCAGGGCACGCTGACCGGCCTTGCGCAATTGGTCGCCGACGAACTCGACGCCGACTGGCGTTTCGTCAAAGCCGAGTATGTGTCCCCGGAGGCCAATCTCGCGAACAAACGCGCCTGGGGCGATATGTCGACCGGCGGCAGCCGCGGCATCCGCGCATCCGTCGAATATGTGCGCAAGGGTGGAGCGGTCGGACGCGCCATGCTGATCCAAGCCGCCGCCGCGAAATGGGGTGTGCCGGCGACCGAATGCGCGACCGGCCTGAGCGTCGTCACCCACACAACCACCGGTCGCCGGCTGCGCTACGGCGAAATCGCCGCCGAGGCCGCCAAGCTGACCCCGCCGACCGATGTCAAAGTCAAAACCCCGGCGGAATGGAAACTGATCGGACGCGGCGTCAAACGCCTGGACACGGCGGAAAAGCTCAGCGGTAAGCTGGTCTACGCGATCGACGTGCAATTGCCGGACATGCTGAACGCCGCCATTACCGCCTGCCCGGTCTTCGGCGGCAAGTTGAAATCATTCGACGCGACCAAAGTCAAAGCGATGCCGGGCGTGCGCTATGTCGTCGCCGTGGACGACAACGCCGTCGCCGTGGTGGCAGACAAATGGTACCAAGCCAAAATGGCACTGGCCGAGCTGCCGATCGTTTGGGACGAAGGCCCCAATGCGGGCGTGGATAGCAAGCAGATCGCTGCCCACATCGCCTCCGGCCTCGATGCCAAGGACGCCGGCCTCGCGCAGCAACACGGCGATTTCGATGCCGCCTTCGCCGCAGCCACAAAGAGAATCGAAGCCGTTTACGGCTCCCCCTTCCAGCACCACGCGACGCTGGAGCCGATGAACTGCACCGCCAAATTCGCCGACGGCAAGGTCGAGGTCTGGGTGTCCAGCCAGAACGGCGATGCGTCTTTGGCCGCCGCCGCAGAAGCCGGCGGGGTCAAACTGGCCGACGTGAAGGTGAACAAACACCATCTCGGCGGCGGATTCGGGCGGCGCGGACAGCAGGACCCGGTAAAGCAAGCCGTGCTGATTGCCAAACAAATCCCGGGCAAACCGATCAAGCTGATCTGGTCGCGCGAAGAAGACATGGCGCACGGCTTCTATCGGCCGATCGGGCAGGCGAAAATGCGCGCCGGCCTGGATGCCGACGGCAATGTCGTCGCATTGCACGCCCGTCTGGCGGCGCAGTCCATCGCCGCCTATCTGGCGCCCGCGCGCATGGTCAACGGCGTCGATACGATCGCCTTCCAAGGCTGGACCGAGGAAGAGTTCGGCTACATGGCGATCCCCAACCTGCGGATCGACGACGCCATCCGCAACACCCACGTGCCCGTGGGCTTCTGGCGCGGTGTCAACACCAATCAGAACACCATCTTCATGGAATGCTTCGTCGACGAACTCGCACATGCCGCCGGTAAGGACCCGATGGAGTTCCGCCGCGCCATGATGACGAAGAACCCCAAGCACCTCGCGGTTCTCAATGCCGTGGCGGAAAAGGCCGGTTGGGGCACGCCGCTGCCCAAGGGCGTCTTCCGTGGCGTCGCGCAGAACGCCGGCTTCGGCAGCTACGTCGCGGCGGTGGCCGAGGTCTCGGTGACCCCCAAAGGCGAGGTCACCGTCCACCGCATCGTCGCCGGCACCGACTGCGGCTACGCGGTGAACCCCGACCAGATCGCCGCCCAAGTCGAAGGCTCCTTCGTGTATGGCCTCAGCGCCATGTTCGCCAGCGAGATCACAATCGATAAGGGCCGCGTGGTAGAGACCAACTTCGACACCTACCAAGTGATGAAACTGGCCCAGATGCCGAAGGTGGAAACAGTGTTGGTACCCACCGGCGGGTTCTGGGGCGGAGTCGGCGAACCCACCATCGCTGTGGCCCCCCCGGCGGTGTTGAACGCGATTTTCGCCGCCACCGGCAAGCGAATCCGCACCCTGCCGCTGACACATCACGACCTGTCGCACGCATGATCGTGCGGCTGACCCTGGCGACGGTGTTGCTGGCCGCGGCCGCACCGCCGCCAGGGGCCAGCAGTTGCTCGGGATGCCACGGCGGCGCCTTGCCCGTGCTGGCCAGCCGGCCAGCGGCGGAAACGGCCGCGACACTAGACGCGTTTCGCACCGGCATCCGCCCGGCAACCGTCATGAACCGCATCGCTAAAGGCTTCACGCCCGCTGAATCCCAAGCCATCGCCGCATGGTGGGCGGAGAAAGCGCCATGATTGCCCGGCGCACGGTTCTTGCTGCGGGGCTGGCGACGCCATTCGTCGCTCGCGCACAAGGCTCCGCTCGCGTCGCTATCGTCGGCGGCGGGTTCGGTGGCGCCTCCGCCGCTCGGGCACTCCGCCAATACGCCCCAACGCTGGATGTCACGTTGATCGAGGCAAACGAAACCTTCGTTGCCTGCCCGTTCAGCAATCTCGTCATCGCCGGTGCGAGGCCCATCGAAGCACAACAATTCGGCTACCGAGCGCTGGCTGCCGAGGGCATTCGGGTCGTCCATGCCGAGGCAATCGGCGTCGATACAAAGCGCGTGACGCTGTCCAACGGCAGCACCGTGCCATACGATCGGCTAATCCTGTCCCCCGGAATCGACATCGCCTGGGGTGCGCTGCCCGGCTACGATGAGGCCGCCAACACCCGCATGCCGCACGCCTGGAAGGCCGGCGCGCAGACAGTTTTGCTACGAAAACAACTCGAAGCCATGCCCGATGGCGGCACCGTCGTCATGTCGGTGCCGCCCAATCCCTATCGTTGCCCGCCCGGTCCCTACGAGCGTGCCAGCCTGATCGCTTGGTATTTGCGCGGAGCCAAACCGAAATCGAAATTACTGGTGCTGGATTCGAAAGACGCCTTCTCCAAACAGAAATTGTTCCAGGCCGGCTGGGCCGCGCTATATCCCGACATTCTGGAGTGGGTATCGCAATCCAACGGCGGCACAGTCACCGGGGTCGATCCTGGCACAATGACAATCAAAACCGATTTCGGATCGCACAAAGCCGATGTCGCCAACATAATTCCGCCGCAGAAGGCCGGGCGCATCGCGGCAATTGCCGGCGTGGCGGACAAAACCGGTTGGTGCCCGATCGATCCCGTCACGTTCGAGTCTCGATCGATCCCCGGCATTCACGTGATCGGCGATGCCGCGATCGCCGGCGCGATGCCGAAATCGGCTTTCGCCGCGAACGCCCAAGCCAAGGTGTGTGCGCTGGCGGTGGCGCGCTTGCTCGACGGCGGCACGCCCGACGAACCCATCCTGATCAACACCTGCTATTCGCTGTTGGCGCAGGGATACGGTGTGTCAGTGGCCGGGGTCTACCGGCCCGCCAACGGGGTATTGGCTGAAATTCCAGGCTCCGGCGGAACCAGCCCGTTGGATGCAACGAACGCGTTTCGTTACCAGGAAGCTGCCCATGCCGATGCATGGTTCAAAACGATTACGTATGAAGCGTTCGGTTAGCCTTGCCGTGGCTGCCGTGCTGACCATGGCGGCCGGCGACGTGGGCAACGGCCGCGCGATCGTCGCGAACCGGCAACTCAGCGCTTGCCTGCTGTGCCATTCCGGGCCATTTCCCGATCCGCATCTGCAAGGAAACCTCGCGCCATCGTTAGACGGTGCGGGATCGCGCCTGACCGAGGCCGAATTGCGCCGGCGCCTTATTGCGCCGGGCCCGGATAGCATTATGCCATCTTACACCGCGACATCCGGATTGCAGCGTGTCGGCAAGCCATGGGTCGATAAATCTATACTGACCTCGCAACAGATTGAGGACGTCGTCGCCTTCCTCGCCACGCTGCGCACGCCATGACGACGGTCGTGCCCGCCTTCCATCGTCCTGCCGACACAAGACGCCGTTTCCTGCTAACGGCCGCCGCCGGCACGATGCTGCCCGGAATCGCCGCCGCCTCTCCCATCCAGGTCGCCGTTCTGATTCGTCGACTGGTTGGCGACGCACAATTGGATCGAGGCCGCGTCAAACTCGATCTGCCAGTGCTGGTAGAAAACGGCAACACCGTCGCCATGACCGTTTCGGTCGATGCGCCGCCTGGCACGGTAGAGTCGTTGCATGTTTTTGCCGAAGCTAACCCGCAACCGGAAGTGCTGCGCTTGGTATTCGGGCCCCGATCGGGGGTGCCGCGCATTCAAGCGCGGATCAGGCTGGCGACGTCGCAAACCGTGGTCGCCATCGCCCGAATGCATGACGGAACGTTCTGGCAGGATAGCGTCGATCTGCTGGTCACCCTCGCCGCCTGTATCGATTGAGGGGCACACGATGGTCCGGGTATTGCTGAACGTTCCGAAACAAGTTCGCAAAGGCGAACCGTTCGATGTGAAACTATTGATCTCCCACCCGATGGAAAGCGGGCAGCGCCGCGACGCCATGGGATTGGCGATCCCGCGCGATATTATAAACCGCCTGATCTGCACCTTCGACGGCGCGGAGGTATTTCGCATGGATTTATTCCCCGCCATCGCAGCCAATCCGTTCCTGGCATTCTCGGTCGTTGCCGAACGCAGCGGGACGCTGACGATTGCCTTCGTCGACGACCACGGTGTCGAGCAAACCGAAACGAGCGCGGTGGAGGCGGTGTGAAGCGCTTGCTACCATTATTCCTGTTATGCACGATCGCCGCCGCCCCCCGCTCCGGCTACGACGACGCCAGTGCGGAAACCCGCGCGATGCAGGACGACGACAGCGCGAATCCAGGGTTCCTGTGGGTACGCGAGGGGGAGGCCCAATGGTCCAAACCCGCCGGTCCGCAGGTTAAGTCCTGCGCGTCTTGCCACGGCGACGCGCCGGTTTCGATGCGCGGCGTCGCCGCCCGCTATCCCATCGTGGATCGGACGCTGAACCGCCCGCTGACGCTGGACCAACGGATCGCGCAGTGCCGCACCGAGCGGCAGCAGGCCGAACCGCTGCCCTCGGAAAGCGATGCGGCGCTGGGTTTGGCTGCTTATGTCGGTTTGCAATCGCGCGGCATGCCGGTTCGAATCAACGCTGCGGGCGCCGTTGTCGAGGCCGGACGTCGTCTGTTCGAAACCCGGATGGGGCAGCTCAATCTATCTTGCGCGCAGTGCCACGACGATCGTGCCGGACTGAAACTCGCAGGTGCGGTCATTCCGCAAGGGCATCCGAACGGCTACCCGGAATATCGATTGGAATGGCAGACGATGGGCTCGCTGAATCGCCGCCTGCGCAATTGTATGGTCGGGGTACGCGCCGAACCTTTTCCGCCGGATTCGCGGGAGATGGCGGAACTGGCGTTGTTCCTGGCGGTACGAGCCGAGGGGTTGAACGTCGAAACACCGGCAGTTCGGCCCTAAACCGCCGGGGCAGGCCAATGCCCCCAGCTATTTTTATTGACAAAAATAACTTTCAATGTTAGTTCACCGATCATGGACCCAACGGCGCCGCATTCCGCACGCACCGAACCCCTAGCCCCTCCCCAGGGCCGGGCCGGAAAAGCCGTGCCGCCCTGCATCGCCGCCATCCTCAGCGTCGTCCGGG
>JBAXFK010000115.1:0-13550 GCA_037139955.1 Rhodospirillales bacterium | reverse complement strand
CTATTGGACGCTGTTTACCCCCGGAATCTGGAAAGGTTTGCACGCTGTTTTGCAGATGAAACTCCGCCCGCCCGCGCAGTCGCGCGTCAAATCGAAGAAAATCCACCCCGACGATCCGCTGCATTTCAGCATGCCCACGTTGAAAGAACTCGAATCCCAGGTGCGTCGTCGTTCCATCGGCCGCACGATCGCCGAGATTTGCCTCGACCTCGGCGTCACCCCCAGCAGTTGCGAGGGCGGGTTCTGGAACGAATTTTACCTGACCTTAACGGATTTCGGCGGGAAATTCGAAGTTGTCTTCGCAGTGCTGGAACGTCGCAAGGCGACCTTTCAAAAAGAACGCGACAAGCGTCCGAGTATCGGCAATTTCGAATGGTGCGATCGCCCGAAAGAAACAATCCGAAAAATGCTCGGATACCTGCTCGGCGCCTCCCCACCTCGATCGCTACTCCCTGCCGCATCTTAGCGGACCGGACGCGCACGCCCCTATGCGGGCGGCGCGACCCGTTGGCATGCGCGCTGGTTCAGAAACGTTCCTCGCCTCGATGACGTTCCGGGTCCGGAAAATCGCGATACAAGACGAAGGTCGCGTTTTGCACTAATGAATTGACACCGAAATGATATCCCTCGGTCGGATCGCGCCGGCTGGCGACGGTCCCGAAGGCGGCGTCGAGTTGCGAGAGATCGCGCACTTCGATGGCGATATGAAACTCGCCGATCGAGGACGGGCCAAGGCCCAGCTTGCGCCGGGTCAGTCGCCAGCCCTCGATTAAGCCTCGGTCCTCCAGGTGCCCCAAATAGTCGCCGAGTTTCGCGGCGAATACGAGATCGCCGATTTCGGGTTTAAGGTCGCACCAGATGTTGTAAATATTCATCGATCGAACATAAGAACCGACCGCGCGACCTCTCCGGCCTGCATCGCTCGGAACGCTTCGTTAATGTCTTCCAACCGGCCGCGACGGGAGATCATGGAGTCTAAATCCAACCGCCCCTGGCGATAGAATTCCAGGTAATTGGGAATATCGATCCGGAACTGATTCGAACCCATGCGCGACGTCTGGACCTTGCATTCCGGCCGGATCGCCATCCAAGGGAATTCGATCGTGGCATCGGCCGGCAACACGCCGACAATGGTGGCGGTGCCGCGCACCGCGAGGCTTTCGATCGCCATGCGGCACAGTATGGGCAGGCCCACAGCCTCGAACGCATGATCCACGCCGAGTCCCTTGGTCAGCGCGCGCACCGCTTTCACCGCGTCGTCCTGGGTGGAGTTGACGGTGTGGGTGGCGCCGGCCGCCTTGGCCATTTCGAGTTTGGAATCGAATCGATCGACCGCGATTATTTGCCGCGCACCGCCGATCCGAGCACCTTGGACGATGGAAAGCCCGACGCCGCCGCAGCCGAAAACAGCGACGGTTTGGCCGGCTTGCATGCCGGATGTGCGCAGCGCGGCGCCCACCCCGGTCAGAACCCCGCAGCCGACCAACGCCGCGCGATCCAATGGCAGATCGGGATCGATGCGTACGAGGCTGTTCTCGTGCAGCAACATCTTCTCGGCGTAGCTGGCGATATTGGCGAATTGGCGGAACAGGCCGCCGTTTTGCGACAACCGCGGCGTCGCGGTCTCGGACCGTGTCACCAGCCCACCCGTGCACACGTTGGGGTGTCCGCTCAGGCATTGCGGGCAGGTGCCGCAGAAGCCGGACAGGCAGGCAACGACATGATCGCCGACGCGGACGGTGGTGACATCGGCGCCCACGGCCTCGACAATGCCCGAACCCTCGTGCCCCAAGACGAAGGGCTTGTCGGTGGCGTAACGGCCCAGACCGTCGACGATGTGAAGGTCGGAATGGCAAACGCCGGTCGCGACGGTTCTTACCAGAACCTCCCGCCCCCAGGGTTTGTCGATGTCGACCTGCTCGATGGTCAGGGGTTTGTGGACTTCGCGGAAGACCGCGGCGGCGATGGACATGGCGTTTCCCCTCGGGTTCGGTTGGGGGGACGCTACCGCGCGGAGTGGAATTCTGTATAGTCGGACCTATCTGCGAGGGAGAGCAACCATGGGACGCCGTTACGCGAATATTCTCGAAACCGTCGGTAATACGCCGGTAGTAAAAATTGGCAAATTGGCTCCGGAAGGAGTTAATTTATTCGTTAAAATCGAGGCTTTCAATCCGCTCGGTTCTGTTAAGGACCGACTGGCTTTGGGCATTATCGAGGCGGCGGAAAAATCCGGCGAGCTGAAGCCCGGCATGACCGTGGTGGAAGCGACCAGTGGCAACACCGGCATCGGACTGGCGATGGTTTGCGCGCAAAAGGGCTATCCGCTGGTGATCACGATGGCCGAGACGTTCAGCGTCGAGCGTCGCCGTCTGATGCGTTTCCTGGGCGCCAAAGTGGTGCTGACCCCGGCGTCCGGCCGTGCGCTGGGCATGGTTGCAAAGGCGCAAGAACTTGCTGCGGCGAACGGTTGGTTTCTGGCCCGACAGTTCGAGAACGATGCGAACCCGGACATTCACTCGAAGACCACGGCGCGGGAAATCATCGACGATTTCGCCGACACCACGCTGGATTATTGGGTGACCGGTTTCGGCACCGGCGGTACCCTGCGTGGCGTGTCGCGCGTGCTGGCGGTTGAATCCCCGAACACCAAGATCGTGGTGGCGGAACCCGCCGACGCGGCGATGCTGACCAGCGGCACCGGGCAGGACCGTAACGCCGATGGCACCCCCGCTGCGCCGCACCCGTCGTTCAAGCCGCACCCGATGCAAGGCTGGAGCCCGGATTTCATCCCCAAGATCGCCGGCGACGCGGTGGCCTCCGGCACGATCGCCGAGGTTCTGACCATCTCCGGCCCCGATGCGATGAAATGCAGCAAGGCCCTGGCGACTCAGGAAGGCATCTTCGTCGGCATCACCTCGGGCGCCACTTTTGCGGCGGCATTGCAGGTGGCGGCGAAGGCCCCGAAAGGGTCGAACATCCTGTGCATGCTGCCCGATACCGGGGAACGCTATCTAAGCACCCCACTCTTCGCCGACGTGGCGGCGGAGATGTCGGAGGAAGAGGTGGCGATCTCGAAATCGACGCCGAGCCAGCAGTTTCCGACGGCTTGATGGCGGTGGGGGCGGGGCCTAGGCTCCGCCCTGCATCGTATCAAATATGCAGCGCCCGCCCCGCCACCGCCAGTGCGGCTTCCTTCACAGCCTCGTTCAGGCTCGGATGGGCGTGGCAGGTGCGCGCGACGTCTTCGGCCGAGGCGCCGAATTCCATGGCCAGAGCGAGTTCGGCGATCAGCGTGCCGGCATCCGGGCCTAAGATGTGGGCGCCGAGCAGACGGTCGGTGGTTTTGTCGGATAGGATTTTGACAAAACCGTCGGTCGCGCCCATCGCGCGTGCCCTTCCGTTGGCCAGGAATGGGAATTTTCCGACGTTGTAAGCCGTGCCGGCGGCTTTCAGTTCTTCTTCGGTTTGGCCAACCGATGCGATCTCGGGCCATGTATAGACTACGCTCGGAATGACCGCGTAATTGACGTGACCGGCCTGCCCGGCGAGGCGTTCGGCCAGGGCTACGCCCTCGTCTTCGGCTTTGTGGGCGAGCATGGGGCCGGCGATGGCGTCGCCGATGGCATAGATGCCGGGAACATCGGTGGCGAAATGGGCGTCGGTTTTGATACGGCGGCGTTCGTCCAGGGCCACACCGACTTCGGCCAGACCGAGACCGTCGGTGTAGGGACGGCGACCGATTGCCAGCAGGACGATGTCCGCTTCGATCATCGTTGCTTCCCCGCCCTTAGCCGGTTCGGCGGTCAGGGCAACCCCGGTGTCCGACACAACCGCGCCGGTCACTTTGGTGCCGAGGCGGAATTTCAGCCCCTGTTTCGCCAAAATGCGCTGGAACGCGGTGGCGACTTCGGTATCGATGCCGGGAACGATACGGTCGAGGTACTCGATAACGGTGACCTCGGCCCCTAGGCGACGCCAGACGCTGCCCAATTCCAACCCGATCACGCCGGCACCGATGACGACCAGATGTTTCGGTACTGCGTCCAGTTCCAGCGCGCCGGTCGAAGTCACGATGCGCTTTTCATCGACCGCTATGCCGGGGAGGGGGGCAGACTCGCTGCCCGTGGCGATCACGATATGCTTGGCTGTGTAAGCGGTGCCATCGACATCGACCGTGCCGGGCGACAGGATACGACCGGTGCCCTTGAGCCAAGCGACTTTGTTCTTGCGGAATAAAAACTCGACGCCCTTGGTGTTGGCTCCGACAACTTCGCCCTTACGTGCTTGCATCCGCGCGAGATCGAGCGACACGCCGCCGACGATCACGCCGTGATCCGAAAGGCCATGCAGCGCGTGGTCGAAATCCTCCGACGATTGCAGCAGGGCCTTGGACGGGATGCAGCCGACGTTGAGGCATGTCCCGCCCAGCGTAGCGCGCTTTTCCACGCAGGCCACTTTCATGCCGAGCTGGGCGGCGCGAATGGCGCACACATAACCGCCGGGACCAGCGCCGATGACGATGACGTCGTAAGTGGTGGTCATGGGTGCCTCGTTTTGGATCGCGTCGCGATCGTGAAAATCCGCGGTGCCGGATGTAGACTTACAAATCCAGCAACAACCGTCGGGGATCTTCCACCCCTTCCTTCACGCGCACCAGGAACGACACGGCTTCCTTGCCGTCGATAATGCGGTGATCGTAGGACAATGCGAGGTACATCATCGGCCGGATCTCGATTTTTCCGCCGATCGCCATCGGGCGTTCCTGGATTTTGTGCATGCCCAGGATCGCCGATTGCGGCGGGTTCAAGATCGGGGTGGACATTAACGAGCCGTAGATACCGCCGTTGGTGATGCTGAACGTTCCGCCGGATAGCTCGTCGATCTTGATCGCACCGTCGCGGGCACGCTTGCCGAAGTCGGCGATGGCGCCCTCGATCCCGGCGAAACCGAGTTGATCGGCGTGCTGGATCACCGGCACCACCAGCCCGTTGATTCCTCCGACGGCGATACCCATGTGAACATGGTGCTTATAGACAATGTCCTCGCCGTCGATCTCGGCGTTTACCGCCGGGAACTCCTTCAGCGCTACGCAGCACGCTCGGACGAAGATGCTCATGAAGCCAAGGCGAACGCCGTTGTGCTTCTTTTCGAATGCGTCGCGGTATTGGTTGCGCAGCGCCATGATCGCCGACATGTCCACCTCGTTGAAGGTGGTCAGCATGGCGGCGTTGTTCTGCGCTTCTTTCAGACGCAGTGCGATCGTGCGGCGCAGGCGGGTCATTTTCACCCGCTCTTCGCCTTCTCCGGCCGCACGCGACGGGGTCGGTCGCGGTGCAAGCGGCGCTGCCACCGGGGGCGCCACCGGTGCGGCGGTCGGTTGTGCGGCACGGGCCAGGAACGCCAGCACATCGCCTTTTGTGATCCGACCGTCCTTCCCGCTGCCGGCACCGACGGCGGTCGGGGTCAGATTTTGTTCCTCGATCAGCTTCGCGGCGGCAGGCATCGGGGCATGAACCGGCGCGGGTGCGGCGGCCGGGCGTGCAACCGGGCCCAGCGCACGCGGCGGCGGGTGGATGCCGGCGACGGGGTTCGCGGCTGGGCCGGCGATTGTCGGGACGGCGCCGGCTTCGATGATGCCGAGCAGGGCGCCGACTTCGACTTCGCTGCCTTCGGGGGCGGATATGGCAACCAATACCCCGGCTGCGGGGGCATTGACCTCCACTGTGACTTTGTCGGTTTCCAGTTCCACCAGCGGCTCGTCGGCGGCGACGGCTTCCCCGGGTTGTTTCATCCAGCGGGCGATCGTAGCCGTGGTAACGCTCTCGCCCAGGGTCGGTACCGTGAGTTCAGTCGACATGCCGAGCAATCCTTAACCGAGGGCGGCGGCGACCAGTGCCGCCTGCTGTGCATTGTGAGTCCGCGCAAGGCCGGTGGCCGGGCTGGCGGCGGCATCGCGGCCGATATAGCGCGGGCGCTTGGCGGCGATGTCCATGTCTTTCAAGACGTTCTCGATACGCCGATCGGCGAACCACCAGCCGCCCATGTTCTCCGGCTCCTCCTGGCACCACACAACTTCGGCGTTGCGGTACGGCGCCAGCGCGGCGGTCAGAGATCGGATCGGGAAGGGATAAAGCTGTTCCAACCGGACGATGGCGACGTCGGTAATGCCCTTGTCCCGCCGTGTCTGGAGGAGATCGTAGTACACCTTACCCGAGCAGATGACGATGCGCTTGACCTGTTCGGCCGGGGCGATGGTGTCGATCTCGGGGATGACGAAGCGGAAGGTGGAATTCTCGGCAAAATCCGCCAGCGGCGATACCGCAAGCTTGTGGCGCAGCAGCGATTTGGGGGTGAAGATAATCAGCGGCTTGCGGAAGTTACGGTGCATTTGTCGGCGCAGCGCATGGAAATAATTCGCCGGCGTTGTCAAATTGCATACCGCCATGTTCCGCTCGGCGCACAACTGCAAATACCGCTCCGGCCGGGCCGAGGAGTGTTCGGGTCCTTGGCCCTCGTAGCCATGCGGCAGCAGCAATGTCAGGCCGGACATGCGCAACCATTTGGTTTCGCCGCTCGCGAGGAACTGGTCGATGATCGGCTGCGCGCCATTGGCAAAGTCGCCGAACTGCGCTTCCCACAACACCAGCGTGCGCGGATCGGCCAGGGAATAGCCGTATTCGAACCCGAGCACCCCGACCTCGGACAGCAACGAGTTGTAGATTTCGATCTTGGCTTGATTGGCTGCGATATTGTTCAGCGGCACGTATTCGTTTTGGTTGGTCTGATCGATCAGCACCGCATGGCGTTGGCTGAAGGTGCCGCGCTGGCAGTCCTCGCCGGACAGGCGAACGCGGTGGCCTTCCAGGAGCAGGGTGCCGAAGGCCAGGGCTTCGCCGGTCGACCAGTCGATGCCCTCCCCGGTGTCGATCATCGCCTTCTTGGCGTCGAGTTGGCGCAGAATTTTGTTGTTAGCGGCGAAGCCGGCGGGCACCCGTGCCAGGGTGTAACCGACCTGTTTCAGGGTTTCGGCGGGGACGGCGGTGGAGTCTTCCTGACGCTCGACCTCCTGATCCGCCTGTTTCAGGCCCGACCAGTGGCCTTCGAGCCAGTCGGCTTTGTTCACTTTATAGGATTGCGCGGCTTGATAGGCATCTTCCAGGGTCTTGGCGAAATCCTCGACCATACCGCGGGCATCGGCGGCGGACACCATATCCTCGGCGGCCAGCCGGTCGGCGTAGAGTTTACGGGTGGTCGATTGCAGCCCGATGGCTTTGTACATCATCGGCTGCGTGAAGGCGGGTTCGTCGGTTTCGTTATGGCCATGGCGGCGATAGCAGACGATGTCCAGCACGATGTCGGCGGCGAAGCGCATGCGAAACTCGGCGGCCATGCGGGCGCAGAAGATCACCGCTTCGGGGTCGTCGCCGTTGACATGCAGCACCGGCGCCTGGATGGATTTGGCGACGTCGGTGCAATAAAGCCCGGAGTAAGCGTGCGCCGGCATCGTGGTGAAGCCGATCTGATTGTTCACGATCAGATGCACCGTGCCGCCGGTGCGATAGCCGATCAGCTGGCTCATGGCCAAGGTCTCGTAAACCATGCCCTGGCCGGCAAAGGCCGCGTCGCCATGCATCAGAATGGCCATGACCGAGCCGCGCTTCTGGGTGTCCCCGGCTTCGTCTTGGCGGGCGCGCACCTTGCCGGCGACGACGGGGTTGACCGCTTCCAGATGCGACGGGTTGGGTTGCAAGGACAGATGCACCATCCGTCCGGCGATTTCTTGATCGGTGGAGGTCCCGAGATGGTATTTCACGTCCCCCGATCCCTGGACGTCGTCGGGTTTAAAGCTCTCGCCGCCGAATTCGGAGAATACGGCGGTAAAGGGCTTCTTGACGATATTGACCAGGGTGTTCAATCGGCCGCGGTGCGGCATGCCGATGGCGACTTCTTTCACCCCGGCTGCGGCGGCAGTCTCGATGATGGCGTGCAGCGCAGGGATGGTGATTTCGCCACCCTCCAACCCGAAGCGTTTGGTGGTCACGTAGCGTTTTTGGCAGAACATCTCGAAGCCCTCGGCTTCGGTCAATTGGCGCAGGATGGTGCGTTTGGCGGTGCGGTCGAATGCGTGTTTCCATGGCGCACCTTCCACCCGGCGCTGGATCCACGATTTCTGGTCGGGGTCCTGGATGTGCATGAACTCGACGCCGATCGAGCCGCAATATGTCTCTCGCAGGATGGATACGATCTCGCGCAGCGTGGCGCTCTCGCGGCCCAGCACGTTATCGATGAAGATGCCGCGATCCATGTCCGCGTCGCCGAAGCCGTAGCTGCTGGGGTCCAACTCGGGGTGCGGTGTCGGGGCCTGAAGGCCGAGCGGGTCCAGATGGGCTTCCAGATGTCCGCGCACCCGGTAGGATCGGATCAACATCAGCGCCCGCAGGCTAGCGATCGTCTCGGCACGGGACGCAGGGGCGCCGAGGGCCGACGATGGGCGCGGTGCCCAGGATGCGCCCCCGGCTTCTTCCAGGACCGCACGCGCCTCGGCGTCCATCGCACCGAAGATGGATGCGTAGCTTGGGTCGACCGAGGCGGGGTCGGCCGTCCACGCGGCGTATTGCTGCATCAGAAGTGCGCTGTTGGCGCCGTCGAATGTCGCGGCGAGAAGGTCGGCACCGTCCATAGGTCGTGGTCCCCGGTCAATACAATGCGCTGTTCGCAAGGCGGCTCGGCCGGGCTGCCTTGCAAGGCACGCGCCGGAAGCCTCGGCCCCCGGCGCGTCATATGTACTTTATTAGGGAAATGGTTAAGGCCCGGTTAATATTTTCCTGAAATTTTCGCTTTCTCTCACGCGGCCTCGGCCAGCAAATGCGGATTGGGTGGGTTATGCGACAGTCGGCAATTCTGGTTTGCAGACGCCGGCGGCGATCGCGGTTATCTGCTTTCTTGTCGGGATTCCGTCATTCGGATGTTGGACGGAATATAGGGCGCTTCCCTATATTCCATCGCCATCGTAGGGTAACGCGCTCCGCCCCTGGATCAGTGCGACGGTTGTGTCGGCGGTGCTCCAGGACCTTGCCCATCCCGCCGCTCGGTCATGAATTGGTCGAACTCGGCCTTGTCCTTGGCGAAGCGCAGGCGTTCGAGGAAGCTGCCGAACGCCTGTTGCTCGTCTTCGAGGCGGCGGATCGTCGCGGCGCGGTACTCGTCGAAGGCGTGGTTGCCGGAGGATGGGGCGGGTTGCGGCTGCGTGTTCCAAGCCTGCCACGGTGCCCAGCCGTTATTTGTGTGGGCGACGCGCTGCCGCCGGCCCCAACATCCCATCTGTCCGCTCCATTTCATTGCAAACAACAAGGCCAGTCCGACCGGCCACCAGAACACGAACCCGAGGACGATC
This sequence comes from Rhodospirillales bacterium, assembly GCA_037139955.1. Lineage (GTDB taxonomy): Bacteria > Pseudomonadota > Alphaproteobacteria > Acetobacterales > Acetobacteraceae > Rhodopila. Next base: position 4,153 of record JBAXFK010000115.1, on the reverse strand, counting down.
GCGACAATGGCCAGCGGCCGTCCAATCCCGGCGGGATGCCAGAACGGCGGTCCCTGCCATGGGTTCGCGGCATACTGGGGCGGGCTGCCCCAGACATTGTGCGGTTGTGCTGCTTCGACCATTGGCGCCTCATGTGAATGTAAGACACATTTACATTGAGGGCGCAGGAGGCTTTCGTCAAGAGGTTTCGATGCCCGGCTTGCATCCTTGCCTCGTAAAACGACCCCACGCGCTTAGCCGATCCGCCCGGCCCCCGCTAAACCGAGACTCTGCAAGTAAAGCAGCACCCCCGCCTCCAAAAGGTCCTCGGGCGACATCAGCAGCTTTCGGCGCGAGGGATCGGCGCGGACGAACAAGGACGCGATGCCGTGTGCCATCGACCAGATATGCAGAGCCATCATCAATGCGGGTGGGCGGGATTGCGGCGGCAGATCGGCTATCAGGTGTTCGCTTGCCTCCCGCAACACCGCGAAGGCGCGGTCGCCGGCAGCTTGCAGGCCGGGATGGGCCTCAGCGGCGATGCGCGCTTCGAACATCGCCGCGTAGAAGGCAGGCTCCCGCCGCGCGAAGGCCAAATATGCGCGCCCGACAGCTTCGAAGGCGCGAATGGGCTCCGGCTTGCCGCCGTTCCATGCGTGGCTCAGCGATTCGGCGAAGCGTTCGAATCCGCGCACCGCGACCTCGGCGATCAGGGCGTCGGCGTCGCGGAAATGGCGGTACGGCGCGGCGGGGCTGACACCCGCTAGGCGCGCGGCCTCGGCGATCGCGAGGCCGGCCGGGCCTTTGGCGGCGATAAGCTCCAGCGCGGCATCCAACAAAGCCTCCCGCAGGTTGCCGTGATGATAGCCACGCCGTTCGCCGCTGCCTTTCTGATTCCAACTCATGTGACGGAGTCTTACATGGGCCGGCCGGTCGTGCGATAGTCGATGCATAAAAGGGAGGTAACAGAATGCGCCGTACCGTTTGGTTGCTCTTGACGCTGCTGTTTGCAATGCCTGCGCTGGCCGAGACCAACGAGGTCCGGATCGCACAACAGACCAGTATCGCTTTTCTGCAATTCAACGTCATGAAGCACCAGGGATTGATCGAGAAGCATGCCAAAGCGCTGGGTGTGCCCGACGTGAAGGTGACCTTTGCTACTTTCAACGGACCCGACGCGATGAACGATGCGCTGCTGTCGGGCGCGGTCGATATCGTTTCCGGCGGGCCGCCGGGCTTGCTAGTCGTCTGGTCCAAGACCTGGGGCAGTTCGCAGGAAGTGCGCGGCGTCGGTGCTTTGGCCCAGCTTCATTTTCTGCTGAACACCCGCAACCCCAACGTCAAATCCATCCGCGATTTCACCGCTACGGATCGCATCGCCATGCCGGCGGTGAAGGTCGCGGCGCAGTCGGTGCTGTTGGAGATGGCGGCGGCGAAAGAATGGGGCGATGCGGCCTATGAGAAATTGGATCCGCTCACGATCGCCATGTCGCCGTCCGACACGACGGCCGGCCTGCTATCCGGGGGCGGCAATTTCAACAGTGCCTTCACCATCCCGCCCTTCCAAGAGATGCAACTCAAAGACCCCGCAGTCCACACGGTGCTCGATTCGCGGGATATCCTCGGCACGTCGTCGGCGTCGTTCGCTTGGGCGACGAAGAAGTTCCACGACGCTAATCCTAAGGTCTTCCTCGCGGTCGTGAATGCGATGAAGGAAGCCTCGTCCTTCATCATGGCGCATAAGCAAGAGACTGTGGCCTATTATCTGGAGGATACGCGGGCGAAGGTGGACCCCGCTCTCATCCAGAGCATCCTGGACGATCCCGCAAATGTTTACAGCACGACGCCGCTGGGCTCGATGAAATGGGCGGATTTCATGTATCGGGTCGGGCGCAATAAGGTTGCCGCCAAAACCTGGAAGGACATGTTCTGGCCGGAAATTTGGGATTTGCCGGGCAACTGAGCCAGATCGAGCATCGGACCGGGGAGATGCGCGCTGGGCGAGCGACGACGATCGAACGGCATTAGCATTCCCTTCAAGCCGACTCCGTCGCTATCTGCTACCGTCTCGACGTGAGCGACCCTCTTTTGCCGCTGCTTGTCGGGATCGTGGCTGCCCTTTCGCTGTTGGGGGCGGTGGCCGGCTCGGTCGCGCGCGGTAGCCGGCAAGCGGTCGGTTTCGCGGGCGCGGGCCTAGGCGGACTGGGCTTTCTCGTAACGCTGCTGTCGCTGCTGCTGGGGCAGGGGGCGGTTTCGCTCGATCTCCCGATCGGTTTGCCCGGCTACCCCCTTCGCCTGACGCTCGATCCGCTCGCGACATTCTTCTTGCTGCCAATTTTTCTGAGCGGCACCGCAGGCATCGCTGTCGTTGCGGAATCCGGGGACAGGGCGGCGCGACCCAGCCTCGCGGGGCTGATTTGGTGCTTGGCCGGCACGACCTTGACGATCTTGGCCGATGACGGGGCGACGATGGCGATCGGCCTGTGTTTGGCCGGTGGCGCGGTTTGGGTCAGCGGGGAGCCTACCGGGGATTCCGCTAGGCCCCGCGCGTTGCAACTCGGGGTCACCGTTCTCGCGGCGCTATGCGTGCTGACCGCCAAAGCCCTGCCCGATCTCCCGGCAGGGGGGTACGTTCTCGCACTGGTCGGGCCCGCCGCTTTGGCCGGTCTCGCTCCATTTCATCTATGGTCCATCCCCGCCCACCGCGCCGCACCGGCTCGGGCAGCAGCTTTGCTGTCGGGGGCGATGCAGCCGTTGGCGGTTTATCTGCTGGTTCGACTGCTCCTCGATCTGCCGGCGTCGCTGCCGCTGTGGTGGGGCGTGCCGCTGCTGGTCGCCGGGGCCGCGACGATGCTAACCGGCGGCTGGCGCGCGGCGTGCGGGACCGAGCTCGAAATCTGCCTAGCCGCCCTAGCCGAGCGCCAGAGCGGGTTGGCGGCGACGGGCATTGGGTTGGCGTCGATCGGGCGCGCCGCCGACCTTCCGGCGATGACGATCTTGGCCGAGGAAGCCGTGCTGCTGCTGGTGTTTGCCCACGCGGTCTGCGGCACGCTGGCGCAATTGACCGCTGGCGCCATGCGGGACGGTGCGGGATCGCGCCGGCTTTCGTCGCTCGGCGGGCTGATCCATTCGATGCCGTCGGTTGCTTCGGCGATGGCGGCGGTGTTGTACGGGCTCTCGGGTTTGCCGGCCGGCGTCGGATTCGCCGCCTTGTGGCTACTGTTTCAAGCGCTGCTGGCTGCACCCCGTTCCCCGTTTTTCGCTTTAGTTGCCGTTGCCTTGGCGCTGTCGGTCGCCTTGACGGGGGCGGCGGCCGTGCGGCTGTTCGGCGTCGCCTTCCTCGGTCGTCCACGCACCCCGCGTACCGCCGGGGCGACGGATATCGCGCCTGCCGCGCGGCCTGCGTTGTTAGTGCTTGCCGGCCTTGCGTTATTGTTGGGTCTGTTCCCCGGCGTGGCAATCCTGATGAGCGGCGGAGCGATCCGGCAACTGACGTCGGTCGGCCTCGGTGGGCGTGCCGGCGTGTTGGGGCTTGAAGGGTTGCCCGTCTTGCCGCAGGTGCTGTTGGGATTGGCAATTGCCGGCGGTCTTGTCGTGCTGTTGCGCCGTCGGGGCGGGGAGTCACCGCGTCTCGGCCCCGGCTGGAACGACGGTTTCGCCTCATCGCCGCCCTGGCTCCCGTTTGGGGAGCCGCTGACCCAATGGGCGGGCGCCGGCTTGTTACCTGTGCTGCCGCGCTGGCCGGGACGCTGGAGAACCCGCCGAATCGCGGCGGTTCCGGTGCTGTTGGGCGCGATGGCAGTGTTTTTAGCGGCATTGTTGTGGCTGGGTGCGGGATGAGCATCGTCCTGTCGATCGTCGCGCAACTGCTGCATGTCGGCCTGATCTTGCTGGCCGCACCGCTGTTGGTCGGGGTGCTCGCGATCGGGCCGGCGCTGTTGGCCGGTCGAGCGGCACCGGCCTTCATGCAGCCATGGCGGGATTTGGTGCGGCTATTCCGGAAGCAGGCCATGCGGGCCGAGAACGCTTCGATCGTCGCCCACATGGCACCGCTGGCCGTCACGACGCTCGCCGCGCTGAGCGTGTGTCTGGTTCCGTCGTTCGCGCTGGGCATGGTGTCGGCACCGCTGACCGACCTAATGAGTCGCGGTGCGCCATTCGTGTTGGCACGCCC
>JBAXFK010000114.1:0-13596 GCA_037139955.1 Rhodospirillales bacterium | reverse complement strand
TTTTCGGGGTGCAGACGCGTCGGCGGGAGAATTTTCAGCGCGAGCGGGACAAGCGCCCGGACAGTTGGGGTTTCGACTGGCGGGACGACCCGAGGGACGCCATCCGCGCGGTGCTGGGCTATTTGGTGGGCGAACCGCTGCCCGCTGGGTGTCTTGCCGACGTTGGGTGATACGCGCGCGTTAATTGTTACGATATAGTAATTATACACTACTCTCCGTCGATAGCGCAGGTACAGCGCCCCCTGGCACCGGAATAGCGACAACGCCGTGCAACTGCGTTGACTTGACGCATCCGCCGCGCGAAGTGTTCGCGTATCTACCAGGGGGACCCGAACCATGACCGACCGCAGCACCAACGGCGACAAACGCCTCCGCTCCCGCCGCTGGTTCGATGAGCCGGGCGATCCCGCGATGACCGCGTTGTACCTGGAACGATATATGAATTACGGCATCACGCCCGACGAGCTACGCGGCGGCAAGCCGATCATCGGCATCGCCCAGACCGGATCGGACCTGTCGCCCTGCAATCGGCACCATATCGAACTCGCATCCCGCATCCGCGACGGCATCCGCGATGCCGGCGGGGTACCGCTGGAATTCCCGGTGCATCCGATCCAGGAAACCGGCAAGCGCCCGACCGCCGCGCTGGACCGTAACCTTGCGTATCTATCGCTGGTGGAAATCCTGCACGGCTACCCGCTGGACGGCGTGGTACTGACCACCGGCTGCGACAAGACCACCCCGGCCATGCTGATGGGTGCTGCGACGGTCAATATCCCGGCGATCGTGCTATCGGGCGGGCCGATGCTCGACGGTTGGTGGCAGGGCCGCCTGTCCGGGTCGGGCACCATTGTGTGGGAAGGGCGGAAACTCTTTGCCGAGGGCAAGATCGGCTACGACGAATTCATGCAGATGGTGTCGTCGTCGGCCCCCTCGGTCGGGCACTGCAACACCATGGGCACGGCGTCGTCGATGAACGGCCTCGCCGAAGCGCTCGGCATGTCCCTGCCCGGCTGCTCCGCCATTCCCGCCCCTTATCGGGAGCGCGGGTGGATGGCGTTCGAAACCGGCAAGCGAATCGTCGGGATGGTGAAAGAAAACCTCCGCCCGTCCGACATCATGACCAAAGCCGCATTCGAAAACGCGGTGGTCGCGGCGGCGGCGTTGGGTGCATCCTCGAACTGCCCAATTCATATGGTCGCCATCGCGCGCCATATGGGCGTCGATCACTCGCTGGACGATTGGCAGCGCCTCGGCCCGTCCGTGCCGCTGCTATGCAACGTGCAACCGGCCGGGCGATTCCTGGGGGAGAAATTCCACCGCGCCGGCGGCGTGCCGGCCGTGATGAAAGAACTGTTGGGCGCAGGAAAATTGAACGCCGACGCCATGACCGTGACCGGGAAAACCATCGCGGAAAATCTGGCCGGCGTCGTCGACGGCGATCGGGAGGTCATCCGGTCCTACGACAAACCCATGAAGGAAGCCGCCGGCTACGTCGTCATGTCCGGCAATCTATTCGACACAGCGGTGATGAAAATCAGCGTCATCGACCAGGATTTCCGCCAGCGCTTCCTGTCCAACCCCGACCGCCCCAACATCTTCGAGGGCCGCGCCATCGTGTTCGAAGGGCCGGAGGATTACCACGACCGGATCGAAGACCCGGCACTCGACATCCAAGAACAATCCGTCCTGGTCATCCGCAACTGCGGCCCGGTCGGCTATCCCGGCAGCGCCGAAGTCGTGAACATGCAGCCCCCCGCGTATCTGATGAAAAAAGGCGTCATGACCCTGCCGACGATGGGCGACGGGCGGCAATCCGGGACCTCCGGTTCCCCGTCGATCCTGAACGTCTCGCCCGAGGCGGCGATCGGTGGCGGGCTTGCCCTGCTGCGCACCGGCGACACCATCCGCATCGATCTGAACACCCGCAAAGTGGATGTCGTCCTGCCGGCGGGCGAGTTGGAGGCGCGCCGCGCCGCTTGGACGCCCGATGTCATCCCGAGCAAGACGCCCTGGGAAGAGATCTATCGGTCGATGGTAGGGCAGATGGGGACCGGCGCCTGCCTGGAGCCGGCGACGCTGTATCTCAACGTGATCGAGACGAAAGGCGAGAGCCGCAACAACCATTGAGCGATACCGCTGCACGATCGCGTCGGCTGCTTACGGCATCGACGCGATCGATTGCGCCACTTGAACGCCCGACCCGACGTCGCGGCCGAGCGATCAATCCCCGCGCAGGATTTGGCTCAGGAACAGCTTCAAACGGTCCGTCTCCGGTGCCTCGAACATACGACGGGGTGGGCCGCTTTCGACGATTTCGCCGCGATCCATGAACACCACGCGATCGGCCACTTGGCGCGCGAAGCCCATCTCGTGGGTGACGCAGACCATGGTCATGCCGGATTCCGCCAGCGAAATCATGGTATCCAGCACCTCTTTGATCATTTCGGGATCGAGTGCGGATGTCGGCTCGTCGAACAGCATGATTTTCGGGCGCATGCAAAGCGCGCGCGCGATGGCGACCCGCTGCTGCTGCCCCCCCGACAACTGACCCGGATATTTCTTCGCCTGCTCGGGGATTTTCACCCGTTCTAGATAGCTCATGGCCAATTCTTCCGCCTCGGCCTTGGGCATCTTGCGCACCCAGATCGGTGCGAGCGTGCAGTTTTCCAGAATGGTCAGATGAGGAAACAGATTGAACGACTGGAACACCATCCCGACCTCGCGCCGGATCGTATCCAGCGATCGCAGATCGTCGGTGAGTTCGGTGCCATCGACGACGATGCTGCCTTCCTGGTGCGTTTCCAGGCGGTTTATGCAACGAATCATGGTGGACTTTCCGGACCCGGAGGGACCGCAAACCACCACTTTTTCCCCCGTCGCCACGGTCAGCGAAATGTCGCGCAGCACGTGCAGCGTGCCGAACCATTTATTGACCTTGTCGAGAACGATCGCGTTCATGCCAAACCCCTCAACGCCCGCGGGCGGAATTCAATTCGCGTTCGAGACCGCGGCTGTAGCGGGACATGCCGTAGCAGAACAGGATGTAGACGATGGCCAAGGCGATGTAGACCTCGGTCGAGAAGCTCTGCCAGGGTGGGTCGGACAACGCGACTTTGCCCATGGTCAGCAGGTCGAACAGGCCGATGATCAGCACCAGACTGGTGTCTTTGAAGAAGCCGATGAAGGTGTTCACCAGCGGCGGAATCACCAGCCGCAACGCCTGCGGCAGTATTATGAAGCCGGTTTTATGCCAGTAGGACAGGCCCATCGCGTCTGCGGCCTCGGCCTGACCTTTCGGCAGTGCTTGCAGGCCGCCGCGCACGACCTCGGCCAGATAAGCAGCGGCGAACAAGATGACGGCGATCTGCGCCCGCAGCAGTTTGTCCACGTTGATACCGGGAGGCATGAACAGCGGAAACATGACGCTGGCCATGAACAGCACGCTGATCAGCGGCACGCCACGGATCAGTTCGACATAGACCACGCAAAGGGTTTTCACCGCCGGCATGGTCGTGGACCGCCGCCCGAGCGCGACCAGGATCGCCAGGGGGAAGGCGAAAGCAAGCCCGAAAGTGGCGAGGATCAGGGTGATCGGCAGCCCGCCCCAATAATCCACCGAAACCGGCGACAGGCCGAGAATGCCGCCGAACATCAATATGCCGATGACGGCGAGGGTACCGATCCACACCCCGATCGCCGGCCATAGCAGCAGTAGCCCGAATACCAACGCGCATTTACCGACTGTGTTGAGCGCGAACAGAGCCGTGAAGGGCAGCGGCAAATGCACACCGAAGCCGACCGCACCGATCGTGTCCAAGAGGCCGAAGCCATTGTCCAAACCGATCAGCGCCGCGCCGCCCAGCGCGATGGTGCGCACGATCGGTGAATCGATCCCGCGCCGCCAGACCGCCTTGATGGTGGACAGCGCGAACAAGGCGACGAACAACACGATCACGATCGCCGGTCGCCACTGTTCGGTGTAGGGAAAACGTCCGAACAGGATCAGCCGGTATTTATCGGCGATCACGGCCCAGCAGGCGCCGCTCCCCTTGGCGTTTTGGCAGGAAGCGGTCTGCGCGATGCCGGTTGGACCGTAGGGGACGGACCAAATAGCATGAACGAAAGCCCATTCCACGAAGTCGAACAGCACGCGCAGGATAATGTAGATTAGCGCCAGCGTGACGGCGGTCGAAATCCAGGAGCCGAACAGATTGGCTCGCAGCCATGCGATAGGCCCGACCAAGCCGGGCGGCGGTTGCGTACGATCCGACATCTAGCGCCCCACCAGCGCGATGCGCGCATTGTACCAATTCATAAACAGGCTGATCGACAGGCTTATGGTCAGGAACACCGCCATAATCGCGGCGATGCCCTCCACCGCTTGACCGGTTTGGTTCAGTGTCGTGTTGGCAATCGACACGACGTCTTGATAGCCGATCGCGACGGCCAAGGAGCTATTCTTGGTCAGGTTCAGATACTGACTGGTCATCGGCGGGATCACCACGCGCAACGCCTGCGGCAAGACGATATGGCGTAGGATCGCGCCGCGCCGCAGCCCCAGGGCGCCCGCAGCCTCCCACTGTCCGATCGCGATGGCTTGAATGCCGGAGCGGACGATTTCGGCGATGTAGCCGGCAGTATAGAGAACAAGGCCCAGCAAAAGGGCGAAATACTCGGGGCTAACCGTGCCGCCGCCTTGGAAGTTGAAGCTGCGCAATACGGGAAGTTCCACGCCCATCGGGGCACCCAACACGGCCCACACCGCCAGCGGCAAGGCGAGCAACAAACCCAGCGCCACCGGCCAAACGGCGGGGCGGATGCCCGTCGCCTCCTGCCTTGTTTTCGCGTGGCGATTCCACATGAATGCGCCGACGGCCCCGATCAGGAATGCGATCGATGCCCAGGTATGGGCATTTTCCCAAATCAAATAGGGCACTTTGATACCGCGGTTAGACAGGAACACCGCGTCGCCGATCCGCCAGGATTGCTTCGGCGCGGGTAGCCCTTGCAGCATTGTGTACCAGAATAGCAATTGCAGCAGCAGGGGAATGTCGCGAATGACCTCCACATAGAAGCCGGTCAGTTGCGCCATCAGCCAGTTGCTGGACAGCCGCCCGATGCCGATCAGCGTGCCCAAGATCGTGGCCAGCACGATGCCGATCCCCGCTACCTTCAGCGTATTCAGCACCCCGATCCACAAAGCCCGCCCATATGTATCGGATGCTGGATTGTAGGAGATCGGCGATTCCCCGATCGGGATGCCGGCGACGCGGTCCAGAAACCCGAAACCGGTGGCGATGCGCCGCGCTGCGAGGTTCTTGTTGGTATTGTCCACGAGATACCAGACGATACCGACGACTATACCGACGATCACGATCTGCCAGACAATAGATCGGAACGTCGGATCGGACCAGGACAGCCGAATGCGCCGCTTGGGTGCAAGACGGGCGCCCGTGATCCGGGGATCGGCCGAAGTGGCGGACATCGATACGGGCACTCCCAGTTTGTTTTTATCAACGCAAGAACCGGGCCACGCGAACGCGGCCCGGCAAATGTATGTTTAGCGCATCGGCGGCGCGTATTGCAGTCCGCCTTTGGTCCAGAGATTGTTGATCCCGCGCGGCACACCCATCGGGGTGATATTGCGATCCCACATCTCGCCCAAGTTGCCGACAGCCTTGATGACATTATAGGCAAACTTCGGATCCACGCCGAGCGCTTTGCCCATGTCGCCTTCCAGACCTAGCAGGCGGCGAATGTCGGGGTCTTTGCTGTCCATGAAGGTATCGATGTTGGCTTGGGTGATACCCTTTTCCTCGGCGACGATCATCGCCGCGAAGGTCCAGCGAACGATGTCGAACCATTTGTCGTCGCCCTTGCGAACCATCGCGCCGAGCGGTTCCTTGCTGATGATATCCGGAAGCAGCATCAGTTCTTCGGCCTTCGGCCCCTGGCTGAAGCGGAACGTTGCCAACGCCGAAGCGTCCGTCGAATAGGCGTCGCAGCGCCCGGACAGGAACGCGGCCTGAATTTCCGACAGATCCTGGATCAGGATCGGCGTGAACTTCATATTGTTAAGCCGGTAATAATCCTGGATCGCCAGTTCGGTGCTGGAACCCGGTTGTACGCAAATCGACGCGCCGTCCATCTCCTTGGCTGCTTTTACGCCGGACGATTTCTTCACCAGGAAGCCGGTGCCATCGTAATAGTTCACCCAAGCGAACATCAGGCCGAGGTTACCCTCCCGCGAAAGCGTCCAGGTGGTGCTGCGGGACAGGACATCGACTTCCCCCGATTGCAGCGCGGTGAAGCGGTTCTGCGTGGTTGTCGCGACGAATTTCGCCTTGCTGGCATCGCCTAGCGCCGCCGCCGCGATCGCACGGCAGGTGTCGGCGTCAAGGCCGCGCATAACACCCTGACTATCGGCCAACGAGAAGCCGGGAACCTGACCCGAGACGGCGCACAGCATATGACCCCGCTTAACCGACGCGTCGAGTGTCGCCGACCCGCTACCCTGAGCCTGCGCCGTTCCGCCGAACGCGAAAGCCGCGACCGCACCCGCCAGTACCGCGGACCGAGCGGTCCACCGTCCTATCGCCGTCATCCCATTGTCTCCCTGCTTTTACCGCGAACGATCCCGCGTCGGTGCGGACTGTGCTGCGATGCGGCAATTGAATCAATGGTGTCTATGCATCCGCATCGATTTTGTCCGTTGAACTACGCCACCGAATACTGTCGAGCGGCCCGATCGGCTCAACGCATCCCGGCCCGCCGCAGTCCCTCGGCGTAGCGCGCCAGATCTTCCGGCAATGTCAAAGGCGATCGAGCCACGGCGCCATCGACAGTCAAATCGGGTTCCAACGCCAATAACCGAGCACGCACATTGGTGGCCTCTTTCGCCGAACCCAAATGCCCGAGCGCGGACAGATACACCTTGTACGACGATGAAAAGCCAGGATTGAGTTCCACCGCTCGGCGTCCGAACTCCACCGCTTTTTCGTAATCGCCAAGCAAAAGGTGGGGAATCGTCAAAGCATTATCGAAGAAAAACGAGTGTGGATCGGAAGGCGACATCCGACTGGCCTGCCGTGCGCGGATCAATGCGTCCTCGTGCCGACCGAGATAGGACAACGCCAAGCTGGAAAAAGCCCAAGCCAACGCCAAATTGGGATTCAAGGCGATGGCACGGTCGTGCAGCAGGCAGGCCTCGCGCGGACGTTTCGCCAAAAATGCGCGCACGTGCCCAGCCAGCGTCAGTCCCCGCGCGTCGCTCGGGTCCAGAGTAACCGCCCGTTGCGCGAGCATCTCGCTTCGCCGAGTCGATGCATCCGGGTCGTCCGCCCATCCCTGACCGACCAGAAATAGATGCCAATATGCGAACCACGCATGCGCCGAGGCGTGATTGGGATCGAGCGCCAAAGCTTGTTCCAACATCGCGCCGGCTGCGTTGTAACCGTCTCGGTCCACCCGGTAGATCGCCGGGATCGCCTGCAGCACAAGATCGCTCGCGGACACCGTGCGGACCGGACGTTGCGTGTCGCGCCGAGCCTCCCGCATCAGCAATTCGGGTTCCACCTGGGCGACAATCTCGGCGGTGAGTTCGTCCTGCAACGCCAGCGTATCGGTGCCATCCCGATCGAAACGACGCGCCCAAACCACTTCCGCACCGGACCGCATATCGACGATCCGCATAAGGATACGGATGTTGCGACCGACCCTTTGGATAGTGCCGTCCAACATGAAGTCGGCATCGATGCCGTTCCACGGGCGCGATGCGGCATCGGCCGAGATCGCAGTCAGCGAGCTACCGGACACGCAGGAAATCCAACGAAAACGGGCCAGCGATGTCGTGAGTTCCTCGGCAAGCCCGAGCGCGAGACCGTCGGCATGGCCGGGGTGGTTGGGATCGACGGTGCGCAGCGGCAGAATACCGACCCGGATCGTAGCACGCCCTTGTGTCCCCCTAGGGGCGCCCCGATGGGCACCCCGAGGGGGCAGAACCAACGCCTCCGCCGCTATCGGCGGTCCCTCGGTTCCGCCGATCCGCACCATCAATTCGTCGGTCTCGGGCGACAAAGCTGGATAGCCCAACTCCGCCCGCGCCGCACGACATCGTTCGAACGCAAGCCGAGCGGACTGCCTGTCGCCAAGGTCGCCATAGCAACGCATGACAGTGCGCCACACGCCCTCGTGCCCGCGATCGATTGTCAGCAGCTGCTCGGCCAGAGCGAGCGCGGCATCCGGATCTTTTTGATCGGACAGAATACTTTCGCCCCACACCAAGGCGGCGCGGTTCATTCGTTCGCGCTCGATAGTCAACCAACGATCGAAGGCGGGATCGAGGCCGGCCAAATCCTCCAGGAGAGGATCTTGAAACTGGCGAACAGCAGCCGCGTCGCGGGGAGACGCAATGTGCAGGTTCAGCGCATCGACCGACAAACCGCCGCCGTACAGGGACAAATGGTGCCGTTCGGCATGCAGTAAACGCCCCCAAGTCGGACCCAAAACATCCTGCAATTCGTGCAAGGCCTGACGCAGCGAAGCCTGCGCCTGTTCCTTTTGACGCTGACTCCAGAGCAATGCGATCAGATTCAGGCGCAGCACCGGATGCGGGCTGGCCATCGCTAGAATCGCCAGCACCGCCCGCGCTTTACGAGTACGTGGCAGGGAAACGCGGCCCAACGAATCGTCGATGGCCATGTGCCCCATCAACCGCAGCCGAAAGACCGGCGATTCGGCCGGTCCCCGTTGCAAACCGTCCTGTCGCGTGGTTCCGACCTGAGTCACAGAAAGGCCCCGTCGCTGGTTCGCCAGACCCAACATTACAACCCATGAGAGTATTACAAACTTCGCTACACCGCTTCCAAGGCAACTTCAAGCCGCTCGAATATGAGTAAAAAAACGTACTCCGACGACCGCCTAAGACATTTTTACCGCCCACGGGGTAACGACAAGCCATAAATTTCCCGACATACTGATTACGAATTCAAGGAGGATGTTCATGGCAACGACAGCGAAAGCCGCCGCACCGGCAACTGCGTCCATGCCCGCCGGGGTCAGGTTGGCGCTGGGCGTCGGGCTCTGTGTCGCGATCGCGGCGGTCGCACTGGCTGCCGGCACGCGGGTCCCGCTGATCGGCGCCCCGCTGATCGCTATCGCCATCGGTGTCGTCATCACCAACGGGCTGCGCGGCCCGCTACGCATTGCCACCCTACGGATTGGGGAGGTCAGTAAATACGCACTGCGCGGCGGCATTATCGTCTTGGGCGGAAGTCTCGATATCGGCGACATCGCCCGCACCGGGTGGGATTCGCTGCCGTTGCTGATCGTCACCATCGCCGCCGGGCTGATCTGCGCCTTGGGCGTCGGCAAAATGTTGGGCATCGATTGGCGCATGCGTTGCCTGATCGGCATGGGAACCACCATTTGCGGCGCGTCCGCCATCGCCGCGCTGGCCCCGGTGATCCGCGCAAAAGCCGAAGAAATCGCCTACGCCGTCACCGTCATCTTCTTCTTCAATATGGTCGCGGTCTTCCTGTTCCCCGCCCTCGGGCATTTGATGGGTCTGACCGACGCCGGCTTCGGATTATGGGCCGGCACGGCGGTGAACGACACTTCCGCCGTGGTCGCCGCCGGTTTCGCCTACAGCCAAGATGCAGGCACCGCCGCCACCATCGTCAAGCTGACGCGGACCACGCTGATTATTCCGCTGGTCATCGGTTTCGGCCTGTCTATGCCCTGGCTGGACCCGGCAGGCAGCAACAAAGGCGGGTCGCTGTTGCAGCGGGTTTACGACGCGATCCCGATGTTCATCGTGCTGTTCCTACTGGCCGCAGTCATGAAAACCCTTGGACTGTTCGGGTCCTACGGCCCGGATATTCAGATCGTCGGGCGCTGGGTGCTGGTCGTGGCGCTGGCGGCGGTAGGGCTGCAAGGTCACTGGCGGGCGTTCGTCGGCGCCGGCACCAAACCGCTGCTACTGGGATTTTTGACCTGGTTCGCCGTTGCCGGGACCAGTTTGATGATCCAATTCTGGACGAAAACCCTATGAACAGGGAATATTTCATAAAATAGAAAAAATTCTCTTGACGGCCCAACGTCGCGCGGCCTATCAACTGCCTTGTCAACGGGCGAGGTGCGTCTAACGACCGCATCGTTCCTTTCCTTCAGTTTCCGCCTACGAAAAGGGCGCTCCGGTCATGCCGGAGCGCCCTTTTCGTTGTGGAGCCGGGGCGACAGGGACGAAGGGAGCGCGGGCGACGGACATGCCACGACACCGGGATGACATCGACACGCATTCCTGGAGAATACCATGAACACGATCCCGTCCTCGATCGCCACCAACGATAGTGGCCGCATTGTCCTGGGTGGCGCGGCCCGCTTGCCCGCCGCCAAACCCGCTACGACCGCCAACAACGGCAAGGTCGCATTGGGCGGCGCGGCCCGACTGCCCGCCATCCAATCCGCCGCGACCGCCGATAACGGCAAAGTCGCACTGGGCGGCGCGGCCCGCCTGCCCGCCATCCGCGGCTAACATCGCAGCGAGCCCCCGCCGAGCAGCGACTGCCGGCGGGAGGCTTTTTTTTCCACCCAAGGAAGAGAATCCACCAGCATGACCCAAGACGTCCGTCCCATTGCTCGGTTCTTCCGCCTGATCGAACAAGCCCGCCCACCGCAACGCGCCGACCGAGCGGCTATGGGCACGCTGCCCACCCGGGCCTATCGGTATTGCGAGGCCGTCACCAGCGCTTCCGGCTACGGGTGGTGGATTTTCCCGCCCATGGACATGCAGATCATGTGGGACGGGTCCGATATTTACTGGCACTACGAAGGGGCGGACGACTGGATGAAGTTGATGCCCTCGGCGCAGTTCCCCGGCTTTTCCGCCCAATTCGACGCCTCCGCCCCGCCGGAGTTGCAGGGCTTCTCCCCACCGTTCCTGACCGCGTTGCCCGAACCCGGAGCGTTGCAATTATGGACCGGGCTGATCGCGCGCACCGCACCCGATTGGCATCTGTTGCTGCGCGCACCGGCCAACTTGCCGCTACCCGGCGGTTTCACCCAATACGAAGGCATCGTCGAGACCGACCGCTGGTTCGGACCGCTTTTTACCAATCTGCGCTTCACCCGATCCCATACCCCGATCCGCCTGCGTGCCGATTTTCCCTTATTGCAAGCACAACCGGTGCGACCGTTGGATTACGCGCCGGAAACCCTAGCCGCGATGTCGATGGCCGGCCCGATGGCGGCCTTCGAGCCCGAAGTCTGGAACGCCTATCGCACCACCATCGCCGAACCCAATCTCGATCGCGACCGCCCCTTCGGCGCCTATGCCGCTACCGCTCGCAAAGCGCGCAAATGCCCGATGGCGACACAACATCGGATGGACACCGTCGCCGGCTAAATGGGGCCCAGCAACGCATCCAAACGTTCCCGATAGGCCCGCATCGCTGCGACCTTCGCCTCCGACTTGCCGGCTGGCCAGAAATGCACCAGCCCGGCGCGGTGCGCGACATTGGTATCGTTTTCCGACCAACCGCCGAACCGGCAATACGGCGTAATCGACGCCGTATCGAAATCGGCCAGCCGAAACGACACGTAATTGGCGGCCTCCTGATCGATCCAACCCGAATTTTCGCGTCCGAACGCATCGGCTCGGTTCAGGATAATCGTGCGGATCGTCCGCAGGGCAGTCGCATGGGCGGCGATATTGGGAATCCCGATCGTTCCGCAGTTGACCCCGGCGGCGGAACGCGGGGACAGGCCGTCCAGTTGTAGCAAGCCCGACCCGACCGACGGCGCGGTCGCCAGCGGACTGAAAGGCTCCAACGGCGCCGCAATACGATCTCCCCTGGCAATGGTCGCCAGCAACGGCGCCACATCGGCATCGAAAACGATATCGGGGTCCATGAAAGCCACGGGCTGAAATTGGGCCGCCCAGTCGATATCCAAGATCGCATATTTCGACGCGACATATCCGGCGAAATCGGTCGGTTCGGTGTTGTAAACCCAAAGCCGAGCGGGTTCGAGGTTCGGAAGTTGGCTGACCAGTGCGTCGCGGGTTCGGTCGGTCAACACGAGAATATCGCCCTTATAGCCGCCGATTTCGACGAGCGAACGAATGCTCAGCAGCAATTGCTCGATCGTTGCTGGGGATCGAAAGGCGGTGAAGTAAATCAACGGCCGATAAAGACAGACTTGCTCGATTCGCCACGCATCTTGAAACAACGTGAGCCGAAACGGCACTGCGAAAGATCGAGCGGCAAATGGTATCGCAGGTCCACTTGCAACGAATCGAACCGCAGCCCGAACCATTGACCTAGGGATACCGCCGCGCGCGGCACGATTTTACCGGAGGAACGGACAACCCAGTCGTTGCTCGCTATAAATCGCAGCACGTCCAGTTCCGCATCCGAAATCGGCAGGAATCGCGTTTGCTCGTCCGCTCCGGACTGCGACACGATCGTGCCGTCGAAATCCGCCCGCAGATGCGCGCCATCCCGCGTCATTTCCACGCAACGCGGATCCGAGGACGCCACAATCGCGACATCGCCAAGCCGGCTAGACCGTTCCGATATCGATATGAAAAGCGGTTGGTGCCGGACATAATGGTCGAAGCTCGTCCGGAACATTTCCACCGGCTGACTGAGTTTCACCGGCTCGACATCGTCGCCCAATGCCATCGCCGGCCGGTGGACCAACGCCCCGGTCGCGCGATCGGCACATAGCAACGTCCCGTGGAATGTCAGAAAGCCGGTCACACCGTTCCGCCTGCCGGCTTGAGCATGGTCATGTCGATCGCCCTCCCTCGGCAACGACGCTACGGCGGCCGGGGACCGATGGGAAGCGCACCGATTTGACAGCGATCCGCCCACGGCCAACCCTGCGCGCGACCGAACGAAGGAAACTCCGGTATTATGCAGCAGCTGCCACCACAGGATAGCGGCATTTCCGGCCCGTGTTTCATACCATACTGGGTATGAAGGACAGTGACCTAACCAAACTACGAAGCGCCCGCGCCCGTGTCCATCGCGTATTGGACCGGCTTGAACCCATGATTGCCGGCTACCGTGAGAAGCTCGACCGGCTGAATGCTGAGATACAGGCCCTGGCCCCGGAACTGAACCTACCGCCCCGACGATACCAGCCTAACCCGCATTTCGCCCGTGGGGAACTGCCCAGGATCGCCATGCGAATCTTTCGGGAAGCCGGCGGCCCGATAGCCGTCCGTGATATCGCCGTCCGCGCGCTGGCGCTGAAAGGCGTGCCCCTACCCGACCGCCAGACAATGAAGATCACCCGGACCCGGCTGCAACAGATGTTTATCGTTTGGGAGAAGCGGGGCATCTTGACCAGCGTGGGGGAGAACAAAAGACGGAAACGGGTGCTGGTGGGGGAGGTCTAGTCGCGGAAAAGGCTTCGGTGCGGCCAAGTAAATAGGTCCAAATTACTATTTGGAGTGCCAATCCGGCAAAAAGGACTCGCCCGAATCGGGTCGATATGAGATGTACCGCAGATTGACGTTAGGCCCATGACGGTGCGGCCTGGAGTTGCACCTCCAGGCCGTTAATCGGGGCAAGACCTGTATTGTGT
>JBAXFK010000113.1:0-13625 GCA_037139955.1 Rhodospirillales bacterium | reverse complement strand
TCAGGGTCTAAACTTCCGGGGGGGAGATGTCTCACTCTTGTTGGCACGGAGGGAGGCCCGTTCGTTGTCGCTGCGATACCGCACGGCCGTTCGTTAATTATCCGAACCTTCGTCAGGACATTCACGATGACACCGAGCATGCGCTCATGGGGGATTCGTCCTCGTCTGTTTCTCGCATTCGGTGCGATCGCCAGTATGACGGTCGCGTCCAGCATAGCGGGTTACGTGCTGTTGGCCGGGGTCGATGGCACGCTGTACACGATCGGTCGGCAAAGCGTACCGCAGGCCATCGCCGGCTTGGAAATGGCAGCGCGGGCACAGGCATTGGCGGCACTTGCCCCCAATCTGCTGTCCGCCACTGCGCAAGACCAGCGCCAGCGTCGCCTGGGCGAATTGTCGCAGGTGCGCGGCGAATTGACTCAACTGCTAGGCCAACTCGCGGGGTTTCCCGGCGGGCGGCAGGCGGCGGCCGAACTGACCGAACTGACGACGAAGTTGAACGACCAACTGACCCGTCTGGACGCGACAGTCGAATTGCGGCTGACAACAGCGAGCAAGCGAGAACAGGCGATTGCAGTCGCCGAGAAAGCACACACTGCGGTCGTGGCGCTGCTCGGGCCGGCATGGGAGAAGGTGCGTTCGCAAATCGAGATGGCGTCGATGAACGTCGGTGGCGATCGCGCCGCGACGATGAAAACCCTGCTGCAATTGACGGCGATGGAAGTGCCCTTGTCCCAGGCCTTTGCGGAACTGGCCGCCGATAGCAACGAGATCCTCGGCATTCTCGTGCGTGCAGGTCAGGCCCCGAACACTGAGACACTGGATCGCTTGCGACGGGGCCAGGCGGAATTGCGAGACCGCCTGCTAAAGAAAACCGATGTCGTGGAAAACTTGTCCCCGACGCCCGGACTGCGGTCGGTGCTCGAGGCTCTGGCAACCATTGGAACGGGATCGGATAGCTTATTCGCGGTGCGCGATGCAGAACTGCGTGCCCTGGCCGACGGGCGCCAATTGCTGACCGACACGCGGGATGTTGCCACCGAGCTCCAGAAGCGGGTCGACCGTCAGGTGGAGGCCGGGCGGCACGCGATCCAGGCCTCGGTCGAGGTATCCGAAGCGCAGATCGGTCTGGGATCGTCGATTACGATCGCTCTCGCCGTCGTGAGCGTGGTGGTTTCCGTCCTTATCGGTTGGCTCTACATCGGGCGCAGCCTTGTCGCTCGGGTGGTCGCCCTGAACAGCACGATGCGGCGTCTGTCGGATGGCGATCTGACCGCGACCGTGTCCGTATCGGGGCACCAGGACGAAATCGGTCGCATGGCGGCGACGGTGGTCGTGTTCCGCGAGAACATGCTGCGCGCGGAGCAACTGACGGCGGAACGCGCGACCGAACAGGCGGTGAAGGAAAAGCGGTCGGAGCGTTTGGACGGGCTGACGCATGGGTTCGAGGATAGGGTGGGCGGTCTGGTCGGCTTGGTCGCCTCGGCTGCCGACCAGTTGCAAACCACCGCGCGGTCGATGACCGGCACGGCGGGCGAAACGAGCCAGCAGGCCGCCAATGTCGCTGCGGCGGCGGAGGAAGCCAGCGTTAACGTGCAAACCGTCGCTAGCGCGGCAGAGGAATTGGCGGCCTCGATCGGGGAGATTTCCCGGCAGGTGGCACAATCGGCGAAGGTCGCCGGAAAAGCGGTCGAGGATGCTAAGCGCACCGACGTTGTGGTGCGCGATTTGGCCGACGCGGCGCAGAAAATCGGCGAGGTCGTCGGGCTGATCAGCAACATTGCTGGCCAGACAAATTTGCTGGCGCTGAATGCCACGATCGAAGCGGCTAGGGCTGGCGACGCCGGCAAGGGCTTTGCTGTGGTGGCGTCGGAGGTGAAAAGCCTAGCAACCCAAACCGCCAAGGCGACCGAGGATATCGGCCGCCAGATCGCCCAAATTCAGGGCTCGACGGCAGAAGCCGTAGCCTCCATCCAGGGGATTGGCGCGACCATCGGCGAAGTGAGCGAGATCGCCGCAGCCATCGCTGCCGCAGTGGAGGAGCAGGGCGCCGCGACGCAGGAAATCGCCCGCAACGTACAACAGGCCTCCGCCGGAACGCTCGCCGTCACGACCAATATCGCCGGGGTAGGGGAAGGCGCCAACAATACCGGCGCCGCCGCCACCGAGGTGTTGGAGGCGGCCGGTGCCCTAACCCGGCAAGCCGAGGAGTTGCACGGCGCGGTCAGCCTTTTCATCCGAGAGGTGAAGTCGGCCTAAACGGGAACGACTCCGTTCTGCTCAAGCCGAGCGAGCACGCCGGTATGGATGTCGAACCGGAAGCCGTGGATTTCCAGCGTGCCTTTGGCGACCGCGTCTTGGATCCAAGGGAAGGTCATGAGGTTGTTCAGCGACAGGCGTACGACGGCGGCTTCCGCCTGTGGCAGGACTTCTTCATTGGTCGGTAGGTCGCGCATGGCGGGTTTGGCCATGGCGACCCAGGGCTGGACGAAGTCGCGTGCCTCGTCCGGTGCGCCTTCCACCATCGCGCGCACACCGCCGCATTGGGCGTGGCCGAGCACAACGATGTGGGCGACTTTGAGGACTCGGACGCCGAATTCCAGGGCGGCGCTGGTGCCGTGATAGCCTGCATCGGGTTGGTAGACCGGCACCAACGCGGCGACATTTCGGACCACGAACATTTCGCCCGGGACCGCGCCGAACACAGTTTGCGGGTCGACCCGGGAGTCGGAACAAGCGACGATCAGCGTATCCGGCCGTTGACCCCATTTGGCCAGCGCCTCGTAGCGTGCGCGTTCTGCGGGCCAGATGTCGGAGCGAAACCGGCGATATCCTTCGAGCAGGCGGTCCATGATCCCCCGATGCGTCGTGCGACAATACGTCGTGCGAGAATACCGGCGCGGCCGCGCGACAGCCGCGCCGGTATTCGGCATGTCGAACCTGCGGCCGCTTTGTCTGCGGCCGCGCGAACGATTTTAGACGGCTTCGAGAATAGCCTCGGCCTTGCTGACTTCGAACCCGCCGGGCGCTTCGACGCCGAGGTGGGTGACGACGCCATTTTCGGCAACGAGCGCGTAGCGCTGGCTGCGCCAGCCCATGCCACGGCCATTCAGGTCGAGTTCGAGGCCGATCGCCTTGGCGAAAGCGGCGGCGCCATCGGCCAGCATATCGACCTTACCTTCGGTGCCCTGATCCTTGCCCCATGCGCCCATCACGAAGGCGTCGTTGACCGAGATGCAGGCGACGGTGTCGACGCCCTTGGCCTTGAAGGCATCGGCGCTCTGCACGAAGCCCGGCAGATGCTTGGCGCTGCAGGTCGGGGTGAAGGCGCCCGGCACAGCGAACAGCACGACCTTCTTGCCACCGAAGATATCGTCGGTGGAGGTTTCCTTCGGCCCGTCCGCCGTCGCTTGCATCAGCTTCATCGACGGAATTTTGTCGCCAACTTTGATCGTCATGAGTGTCTTGCTCCCCTTGTGTGGAACCCGGTGCGAACCTGCCGCAGTGGGCAGGCGCGACTCCTAGCCTTGGTTGAAGTTCGAGTCACCTGGGGTGCCCGCCGCGCGTTGACAAGGGGCTGGATCGGCCGTGAGATCGCTGGGTTCGTAAGGGAGACGAGCCTTGGAATTCGAGCTGAAATACACTCCGGCGCAGGAATCCTTCCGCCAGGAGGTCCGAGCATGGCTGGCTGAGAATGTGCCGGATGGGATAAAGGAGCGGCCGCGGTCGTACGAAGAATCCAAGTCGCAATACCTCAAGAAGCGGGAACTCGGGCGCCGGTTGGGTACCCAGGGATGGTTGTACCCATCGGGCGAAAAGCAATACGGTGGCGGCGGGCTCGGCTTCGACCGGATCATCGTGCTGGAGGAGGAAACCGCGCGTCTGGGCCTCGGGCTGCCGCCCTACTACGATAGCGGCGGAAAGATGGGCGCAGCCAGCATTCGTGTTTGGGGTACCGAGGAACAGAAGCAGCGCTTCCTGCCGCCGATCTATACCGGCGCCGTGCGGAGTTGGCAGTTGCTGACCGAACCCACCGCCGGATCCGATCTGGCCGGCGTGAAAATGACAGCCATCCGCGACGGCGATGTCTATGTGTTCAACGGTCAAAAAATCTATATCGGTTCCCATCATGGCGCCGATCTCTACTGGACCATCGCCGTCACCGATCCCAAGGGCAAGCGGCACCAGAACGTGTCGTGGTTCATGATCGATTCGTCCCTGCCAGGAATCTCGACCCAGCCGTTGCATATGCTGAGCGCGCAGAGCGAGGGCGAGACCGACGAATACGGGCATAAGAACATCATTTATTTCGACAACGTTCGCGTGCCCGCCGATTGTCTGGTGGGCGGGGAAAACAACGGCTGGAAAGTTGCGTCCACCCATCTGGAGGTCGAACACAGCGGCCAGGGCAATATCCGCACCAACCCGGTGTGGATCGCGCTGCTGGCGCATTGCAAGACGCAACTGCGGGATGGCCGACCGATTATCGAGGACCCCGAAGCGCGTGACAAACTTGCCGAAATCTACAGTCGCTTGGAGGCTGTGCGCCTGCTATCGACCCGGAATTTTTGGATGGTTTATGCGGGTGAGAAACGATCCTACCACGGTTCGCAAGCGTCCTATTTGCGCAAAACCACCAATCTATGGCTGACGAAAGCCATCCACGATCTGCTGGGGCCCGAGGCGCTGACGTCCGATGCGCTCTACGGCGCGATGGGTGGCATCGCGGAAATGCAGCAACGGCGCGGCATCGTCGAGCAGCACCCCGGCGGCACCACCGACATTCAACGTGTCGTCATCGCCCGCCGTCTGGGCGTCGGTGCTCGGGAACCGCAACAAGCGGGCAAGCTGGGCGAGGAAGGCCTGGCGAAAAAAGCGGCTGTGGAGGCCTGAACGATGGACCTTTCTCTGTCTGACTCGCAGGTATTGATCCGCGACAGCGTACGAACGTTCGTGCAGCGGCATGTTCCGAGATCGGAATTGGTGCGGCAGGTTGCAGCGGGGGAGGTTTGGGACCCGGCATGGCAAGCTATGTTCGCCGAGGCCGGATGGACCGGTGCACTGGTGCCGGCATCCTGCGGCGGGCTGGAATTGGACCCGCTGAGTGCCGCGTTGATCTTTGAAGAACTCGGCCGCGGCGCGGTGCCGTCGCCGCTGTTGGCATCGAGCGCGATTTCCGTGGGTTTGCTGCTGGGATGCGAGGAGACGGAGCAACGCGACGCCGCCCTGACGGCGATCGCCGACGGTACGATGATCCTGATCCCGGCTTTGCGGCAGCCGGCGACATCCTGGAAGGGCGTGGCGGCGACCGGGTCTGCCTGGGTGGACGGGCTGGTGAAGGTTTTCGTGCCATTCGCGGCGGCAGCGACTCATTTTCTGGTGATTGTTTCGGACGGTTTGGCGATCGTTCCGGCTTCCGCTGCGTCCGTGCGGTTGTTGGGGGGCTTTATGCAAGCGTCGTACGAAGTAACGTTCTCGGGTGCGGCCGAGGGGCCGTTGCTGCGTGCTGGTGCGGTTTCGTTGGACGATGCGCTGTCGACAGCACGGATCGTGGCCGCCGCCTATCAGGTGGGCGGTATGATGGAAATGCTGGACATGTCGGTGTCGCATAGCAACACCCGCATCCAATTCGGCACACCCATCGGGCGGTTCCAACGGGTGCAGGATCACATCATCCGGTTATTGAATGCCATGGATGCGGCGAAATGGGCGGTGTACGAGGCGGCTTGGGCGCTTGAAGCCGGACGCAACGGGGTAGGGCGGAGCTATCTGGCATGCGCTACCGCCGGGGACAGCGCGATCGAGGCGGCCAACGCCGCGCACGAGGTGCATGCGGCGATCGGAAGCGATCCTCGGTATGGGCTGACACTTTACACACGGATTTCGCGGTCGATGTACGAACTGCTCGGCGCACCGAACTGGCAGCGGCGGCAGATGGCGGATGCGTTGGGTTGGTAGCGGCTGCCGACAAAGTGGGTTTTGTAAGGGCGACCGTAATCCTCACGCAAAAGACAGGGCGCCGCGTGAACACGCTGGCGCCCTGCTACATTTCGACCGGAAAATAGCAAGTGCCGCGCTATTTTCGGAGCACGCTAATTTCATATCGACTATGGATGTGGTGATCGCGCCTGCTTTGACGATGGTGAATGTATATTGCCATTCATCGCATCCGGTGCGGCAAGGCGCGCGTTATACTAATCCAGCACCATCCCCGCATACCCCGCCGCCGCTACTGCATCGCACCGTTCCCGATACTGCGGCGCGCCGCCCTGATATTGTAGCACCCGCCGCACGTTCCGGCCTTCGACGTTCGAATTGATGCCCGTCAACCACGAATCCACCTGGGTATACAGCATACCCGCCGCGAGTTCCTCGACATGCTTGGACCATTCCGCCTCGGCGGCGGGTACGGTGTCGAAGCGCGTGACCCCGTGTGCTTCGGCGTAACGAACGAGGTCGGATGCCCAGTCGACGTTCTGTTCGATGCAGCGCGGAATATTGCATCGGGTCGATGCATTGTGCGGACCGACGATCGTCAGCAAATTCGGGAAGCCTGCCGACATCATCCCAAGATAGGTTTTCGGCCCGTCTGCCCAATGCTCTTTCAACGACACCCCGCCCACACCGCGGATGTCGATCCGTTCGAACGATCCCAAAACGGCATCGAAACCGGTGGCGTAGATAACGATATCGAATGCGTGCTCGCGGTCGGAGCATTCGATACCGGCCTCGGTCACCCGGACGATCGGTGTTTCCCGTGTATCCACTAGCGTCACATGCGGCAGGTTGTAGACTTCGTAGTAGCCGGTCTCCTGCGGCACGCGGCGTGTGCCGAAGCCGTGGTTCTTCGGGATCAAACGTTCTGCCACGACCGGGTCTTTTACCCGTTGACGGATCTTTCCCGCCACGAATTCGCTGAACAGTGCATTGGCTTTCAAATCCGTCAGCACATCGCGGAAATTCGCCATCCAAATGCTGAAGCCCGGCTCGGCGTACAGCCGCTCCCAAAATGCCAGACGTTCTTCATCCGACACCTCGAACGTGCCGCGCGGATCGGTGTCGTGGATGTAGCAACCGGGTGTTTGGCGCAGCCGCTCGAACATTGCGGGATAACCGGCCTTGATGCGGGCCTGCTCGTCGGCGGCAATCTTTTTATTGTGTAACGGTGTGCACCAGTTGGCGGTACGCTGGAACACGGTCAGCGAACCGACGAGCGGCGCGATGGTCTGGATGACCTGCACACCGGTCGCACCCGTGCCGATCACCGCCACCCGTTTGCCGGCGAAATCGATCGGCGCGTGCGGCCAGCGATAGGTGTGGAACGACTGGCCCTTGAAGTCCGCGATGCCGTCGAATTTCGGCAGCGTATCGGCCGAGAGAGGTCCCACGGCGGTGATCAGAAACCGACACCGATACGACTGCCCACCGTCCAACACGACATCCCATTGACGGGCGTCGTCATCCCACGCGGCCGAAGCCACGCGAGCATTCAGTTGAATATCGCGGCGCAGATCGAACCGATCCACCACATGGTTCAAATATCGCTCGGTTTCCGGCTGCGGCGCAAAATGTTCGCTCCAGTCCCACTCTTTCAGCAATTCCTCGGAAAATGCGTAGCCATATGTGTAGCTTTCCGAGTCGAAGCGCGCCCCTGGATAACGGTTCCAATACCACGTGCCGCCGACACCGCCCCCGGCCTCGAACACGCGGACCGACAGGCCGAGTTCCCGCAGCTTGTGCAATTGGTAGATGCCAGCGATCCCCGCGCCGATGACGATGGCATCGAACGTGGCGGTCTCGGCGCGAACGGATGGCGCTACCATGGTATCGGGCATACGGATTACTCCTGGTCGGTCGAGGAGTGGCCGTATCCGCTCGCCTAGGGCATCGTCAAGCCGCGCAGATTATCCGTTCCGCTTCCTGACCCAAACCTCGACGCGCTGGTTTTGCGTGGATGTTGCGGGATCGAGATTGCAGGTCACGGCACCGGCCGGACCGATACCGATCGCGGACACGCCTTTTACACCTGCCGCCACAAGCCGATCGCGCACTGCTTCCGCCCGTTCCTGCGACAGGCTGCGATTGTCGTTATAGTCGCCAGCGGACGCGCTATAGCCGATAAGCAGCAAATCCATCCGATCGTACGGCGCTTGTTGCATCAAGGCTGCCACGCGGGCGATATCGGCCTCGGCCTTACTGTCGAGGCTGTTTGTGCCCGTTTGAAACCGATAGGTGATGCTGAGGCGATCGGCGTTCGCGGTGGCGGTTTGGAAGGCTCTGACATCGGTGGGGCGGATGCGGGTCCTGCCGCCATCCATGGCGTCGCGGATCGAATCCTGTCGCATTGCGCCATAGTCGGGGTCCGACACACTCGGTGCGAGGTCCGCGAGTTCCGCAGCTGCGATTGCGGCTTGGCCGGCGGGGCCGAGTGTGAATTGCAGGAAAGCGCGGGCGGCCGGAGAGGGCGTGCGGTTGGGCGCTGTATATAAAATCAAACGTTGGACCAGCGGATATTCTTCCGCTTTGATCCGAAACACCGTCGGCTCCACACCGACCCCGCAACCCGATGCAACCGGCGCGGCGCGCGCACCGCGTTTGAGGTTCAGGTCGACGAAGCCGATACCGCCGGGATTGCTAACCACGGCATCGGCCATGTCCTCCGGCTCCTGAATCGGGGGAGCTGCGAGCCGCGAGAAAGATTCCAAGCACCGCTTCGGGTCTGGGAGACCGATAATCGTTCCGCAAAACGTATCGGTTTCACCGTGACCGACGATCAGGCTGTAAAGGCCGACCGGGACGTTCGCGCCGCCTGGAATCTGGGACCAATTATTGATGCGACCGCTATACATGTCTTTCATCTGACCGGCCGTAATGCCGGTCATGGCATTCTTGGGGTTCACCAAGATAGCGAGCGCCGAAAGTCCGATGACGTTCTCGGTGCCGACTTGCTGCATTTGAGCCAGCGTGGGCACATTCGGTACGCCTTTTTTCCGCATTGCTTCGAGGTCCGATTCTCGAACCGGCCGAGCGGCCATCCAGAAATCGGACTGTCCCCGTAACAGCGGTTCGATACCGGCATCGGTACCGCCTTTCATGCGCACCTGCACACGAAGTCGTTGTGTGCCTTCCGCGCCCTCGGCGACGACGTCGTATTCGAACGGATCGGCGCCGGGGTCGACCCGGAAGCTTTTGAATTTTAATTGTTTAGCCCAAGCCGTTGCCAGTTCGACCGCACCTTTTTCGCCGATCGTATCGGCGCCGTTCAGTCGTACGAGCATGTCTTGGGTTGGACGCGGTTGCGACATTGCCGGTGGAATAATACCGAGTACGGTCGCGAGTGCCAAGCTTGCTGGAGTCGTCGGGAATCTCATCGGAAACATTCTCCGGGTTCACTGGTTAGGCGTACGGCCGCACACCCCGAACTGATTGGACTGTCGAACCGACGATTTATTGCCTGATCGGTAGTAGCCTGCTTGCCTCCGGTATTGCTTCCCGGCAGCGAACACGGTTCATGCCCAACTTGCGCGTGTTGACCACGCCTCGGTCGATGATAATCAGCTCGAATTGCGGCGCAGCGAGTGTTCCCTCGTCGCAATACGGCAATTCCGGTTGGCTTCCACGCGTGACGTAGTCGAGCCGGAACCGCATCCCTCCGCCTTGCGGCAAGCTAGCGAGGTCGCTAACGACGTAGGATATTTCACCGGTCGTTCCGTCGGTAGGACGGTTATTCAACACATCGATTTGGCCCAGACCTTGGTTGAGTTGGGTATTGGGGCGTGTTGGGGAGATATGGCCCGTAGAGCCCATTTGCCCACCGGGTTCCAGCACGTTCAGATCGAGTTGAACGGGGTCGTGCCAGCGTAAAATCGCACGGTACAATCTGTTGAAATCCGGAACGTTAGCCTTGCATTCTATGGGCGGAGTTTCGCTAATGCTTAGAACGAAAGAATTTTCTGCTGCCGTCAATCCGAACGAGATGCGAATTTTTCCGTCCGTGCCGAATTTTCGAGAAAAAACCTCATCTCCATATTCGATTTCGACTTTTCGGTTTGCGCTGTTGGGGCGGAACATTTCGATCGCCACGCTCGCTTTGTATTGGGTAATTTTCAATTGTGTGTCGGCACCGACCGACGATATACCTTCGCATTGAACGGCGGTCTGCGCAGCGGCTAAGCGAGGTGTCGCCAGCACGACGGCGCTAATTGAAAGTGCTACGGCGATTGCAGCCACAAATCGATTCGTTAAATATCGGGGGCGCGAACTGGGCAAAGCGTTGCTCCGGCCGTTTTGGTGAAGCGATAATGCATCATGGGCCAGCCGTGCGGTCTGACAAGCCTAAAATTTGGAAACGTACATGGAAATTTTTTTTGAGTCGTGCGGAATAGTTCCGGATCGAGATGAAAATCCGGACTCTGCGGGACGTTGTCTCATCGCCGGAACGAGCCGCAGCGTGCTGACACGCATATATAATGTACCGGGCGCCGGCGGGAGGCGCGGATTCCCACTTCCGAGTATCGCGCGATGGCTGTATAGGTAAAGGGTTATGCAAAGCTGGTCGTTTCGGCGGTCGCTGCGTTGCCCGCAGATGCCGCTGCACGATGCTCGGGGAGGCCGCCTTACGATGCGAACCAAGTTATTTTGTCTCACTGCATGGTTCTCGCTCGCGTGTGCGAGTGGCGCAGCAGTCGCCCAGACTCAGACCGCCGGCGATGCTGCGGCCCCCGAAGCTGCCAGTGCGGGATCGTTGCTCAGCGATCCCTGTTCGGACGATCTGGGGGCGCTGACGGGCGATTGGAACGGTGTCAGAGCGCGGCTTGCCAAGGACCAAGGCGTCGCTTTTTGCCTGCAAGAGCAAAGCGAAGGCTGGGCCAACCTCGCCGGCGGCGTGCGACGTGGCGCTGTTTATACCGGCCTGACTACCGCAAGCGTGAAGGCGACCGATCCCTTCGGTTTGGAAGGGGTAACCTTCATGCTTAGTATGTTCCAAATGCACGGCCGGGGTGCGACGGCGAATCTGACTGGGAACCTGCAAACAATCGGTAATACCGAAGCCACGCGGGGGTTCAAGCTCTACAATCTGTGGATCGAAAAGGCGCTGTTGGGCGGCGACCTGACCATCCGGGTCGGGCAGGAGGGCGCCAACGACGAGTTCATGCTGGCGAAATCGGCGGCCTCGTTTATCAATTCCAGCTTCGGCTTTCCGGCCTCCATGGCATTATCGTTGCCGTCCGGCGGACCTAACTACCCGCTAGCGACACCCATGGTGCGCGTACAATATAAAGTCTCGCCGCAGATCGTCGCGATGGCGGCGGTTTTCAATGGCGATCCTGCCGGACCAGGTACGAACGTCCCGCAAATCCGGGACAGAACCGGCACGGCGTTCCGTATGCGCGATGGCACGTTCGGCATCGCCGAGCTTTGGTATTCGGTGGGGACCGAGGGGGCCGAGGGGCGTCCTGGGGTCTACAAGCTTGGCGGCTGGCAGCATTCGGGCCGGTTCAACGATCTGCGCTACGATACTGTCGGGCGTTCGCTCGCCAACCCCGCCAGCAACGGCATCGCTCGGGCATACCGAGGCGACTGGGGAGCTTATGCCGTCTTCGACCAAACTATCTGGCGGCCGGCGGGCGATGGCGATCGGGGGCTCAATGTTTTCGGATTGGTGTCGGTCGGCCCGGACGATCGTAACCTCTCGAATTTGTTTCTCCAAGGTGGCATTGCCTGGAACGGGCCGACCGAGGCACGATCCAAGGACGTGGCCGGTCTTGCCTTCGCCTACACCGGTCTGAGCAGCGCGCAGCGCGGCCTTGGCTCCGATCTCGTGCGGTTTGGCTCCGCGACCTCGGCCTACGCCGCCCACGAAACGATTGTCGAGTTGTCGTATCGTTATTGGGTCATGCCCGGTCTGACGTTGCAGCCGGACCTGCAATACGTTTTCAACCCGGGGGCGGGTATCCCGAATGCTGCGTCGAACGGGTTGGCGCTTCCGCTACGGAATGTCTTCATCGCCGGTTTGCGCGCGACGCTGACATTTTGATACGGTCGCGGCTCGGTTGGCGGGAAACCTAGGCAAAGGTTAAACCACGATATCCTTCGGCAACGACGCCCTCGCAATGTTGCCGAAAGGATGGGAAACTGCCGCCATAACGCATGATTTTGCGGGTCTGTTTGCCGTCTACATTGCTGTTGACGCCGGTCATCCAGGAATTCACCTCGTTCGACAACAGTCCCTTGCCGAGTTCTAGAACGTGGTCGGTCCAGGCTTCCTCGCCTTCTGTTGTCGCTTCGATCCGAGCGATGCCGTTGCTGTGGGCGTGGCGGATAAGGGCGGTGACCCAATCGACGCTATATTCGGCGGCGCGCGGGAAATTGCCCAGGCCGGCATGCGGACCCATCACCATCAGCATGTTGGGGAAGCCTTCCACCAAGATGCCGAGATAGGTGCGCGGCCCATTGCTCCATTCGTCTTTCAGTTTGCGCCCGTCGATGCCTTGGATATCGATGCGATCGAAACTACCGGTGATCGCGTCGAAACCGGTGGCATAGATAATCAGATCGAATTCGCGCAGTTTGTCGCTGCATTGGATGCCGGTTGGCGTAATCTGCTCGATCGGCGTGTCGTTTATGTCCACCAATTCGACGTTCGGCTGGTTGAAGACCTCGAAATATCCGCCTTCCAGCGGGACTCGACGGGTACCGAAACCGTGGTTTTTCGGGATCAATTTTTCCGCCACCGTTGGATCGTCGACACGGGCGCGGATTTTGCGGGCGATAAAGTCGGAAATCAGTTTGTTGGCATCTCGGTCCATCAGGATGTCGCGGAAATTTGCTTGCCAGATGCCGAAGCCGGGTTCGGCGTAAAGTTTTTCCCAGAACGCTTCCCGTTCTTCGACGGTGACTTCGAACACCGAGCGGGGATCGGGCTGGTGGATGAAGCAGCCGTTGGTTTCGGCGCAGCGAGCGAAAATATCGTCGTAACGGGCTTTGATGTCGGCCATTTCGGCTTCGGTGACGCGGGTGTTGTGCAGCGGCGCGGACCAGTTGGGTGTGCGCTGGAACACTGTCAGGCTGCCGACGTCCTTGGCGATGGTCTGGATCGTTTGGATCGCGGTCGCACCGGTGCCGATAATCGCGACCCGCTTGCCTTTATAATCCGCGCCGTCCTTGGGCCAGAAATGGGTGTGGCAGGCTTGGCCCTGGAAGCTTTCGACGCCGGGGATTTTCGGCAGGGTTGGGGCGGATAACACTCCGATGGCGGTAATCAGCAAGCCGGCGCGGTAATGGCTACCGTCGTCCAGCGCGATGTCCCAGGTGCGTGTTCGGTCGTCCCAGTGCGCGGATTTCACCCATACGCCGCACGCGATATCTTTCCGAAGGTCGAATTTATCCGCGACGTAGTTCAGATACCGTTCCGTTTCCGGCTGGCTGGCGAAATGTTCCTCCCAGTTCCACTCTTGCAGAAGTTCCTTGGAGAACGAATAGCCGTACGACCAGCTTTCCGAGTCGAAACGGGCGCCGGGGTATCGGTTCCAGAACCATGTGCCGCCGACATTGCTCCCGGCCTCGAACACGCGGGTTTTGAGGCCGAGTTCGCGCAGGCGATACAACTGATACAGGCCGGATAC
>JBAXFK010000112.1:0-13641 GCA_037139955.1 Rhodospirillales bacterium | reverse complement strand
GGCCCCCCGAGCGGAGCCCCTGCCCCTCCCGATCGGCGCGTGGCTGGACTCCCTCGACAACGGGGACGATTCCGAATCCGAAGATTACCCGCCCGCCGTTCGCAACCGTGTATACTATGTGCTCGACGCCGCCCCCGGCCCGGGCGGGGTGCCCAAACTGCGCGTCCAGTCGATGAACGTGATGCTGCGCACCAACAACCTGCCAGGGCAGAGCAAGCCCTACCCGCCGATCAACGTCACCAACATGGCGCGCTTCGTGCGTCCATCCGATCGTGCGATCCTGACGCGGTTGCTGCGGGCCGAGCGGCCATCGCCGGGGATGCCGGCGGACGACGATCCTTTGGATACTTTGCGCCGCATCGTCGCAACCGGGCGCGCCACCTGGGGCAGCGTGACCGGCCCCCATATTACCGAGGGCGATCCCCTCCCCGCCGAGATCGGCTGGCAAACCGGCCCGGACGGCAGCCAGTACCCTTGGCTGGAACTGCCCGGCGGCAAGCTCGCTGTGCGGGTGCCCGACCCCTGGTATGTGGACCCCGTGCGCGGCACCATGGGTCCGATCGTGTTGAAACTGCCCAAACACATGGCGGCAAAAATGCTCGCCGCACCGCCCATTCCCGCCGAACTGACGGGCCGGGTGCGGGCCGAGGTCGAGCGGCGCCTACCCGGGATCAAGCCCCCGCCGGTTGCCAAAAAAGTGGAAGAAACCAAGAAAGGCACCGGCCCCCTGGTGCCGCATCTGCGGCTGCTCTCGGGCACACTGCCCGCCGATCCCTATCGCGGCCGCGGCATGGTCAAGCGCATTCCCGGCGGGCTGTTCGAAGCCCCTCTCGGACGCCTGTCGTTCGGTTACGCGCCGGTCAGCCTGCCCTACACCACGCTGAAAGCCGCACAACTATCGTCCCATAACGGGGTGTTTTACGAACCGGTCCGCGACGCCAAAGGCGAAGCTGCCGCCTTCGCCAAATTGCAAGAACTCGGTTTCGCTACCGTGTCGGAATTGGCGCCGAGCAACTTCCGGCACGCGCATACGGACGATTTGGTGCTGGTGAAAGCACGGGGGGAGGCCGATTGGCTCGACTTCGTCACCGGGGAAGTGCCGAAACTGAAAGCGGCGGGCTGGACCATTTCGGTCGATGAGGCCTTCGCCGTGCAGGCCTATACCGCCGACAGCGAAATCGACGCCGAACTGATCGAAGGTTCGGGCATCGACTGGCTAGAACTCAATCTGGGCGTGATGGTGAATGGGGAGCGCGTGGATCTAGTCCCCGCCTTGATCCGCTTGATCGCCCGCCCCGACCTCGCAGCGATGCTGGACAAAGCGGACGACGCACCCTTTACCATCCCGATGACGGGCGGACGCCTGCTATCGATCCCGGTCGGGCGCATCCGCCCCATCCTGCAAGCCCTGATGGAGCTGGCAGCCGGCGGCGGCATCGATCCGGACGACGAGAAAATCGGGTTCTCCCGGCTAGACGCCGTCGATTTGGCAGCCCTGGAGGAACGATCCGGCCTCGTACTACGTGGCGGCGAGCAACTCCGTTCGCTCGGCCAATCGTTGCGCGAGTCCGGCGGATCTGTCCCGATCGCCACCGTGCCGAAGTCGTTCAAAGGCACACTGCGCCCCTATCAGCAGCAAGGTGTGAACTGGTTGCAGTTTCTGGGCAGTGCCGGCTTGGGCGGTGTGCTGGCCGACGACATGGGCTTGGGCAAGACGGTACAAACCCTGGCCCATCTGCTGATCGAGCAGCAGGCCGGACGGCTGAAAAAGCCCGCGCTGATCGTGTGCCCCACCAGCTTGGTGCCGAACTGGACGATGGAGGCGGAGAAATTCGCACCTTCGCTCAAAGTGCTCGTGCTGCACGGCTTGGATCGCAAGCGCCTGTTCAAACAAATCCCCAAGCACGACCTGATCCTGACCACCTACCCCTTGCTGGCACGCGATCACGCGGTGCTGACCGAACAGGAATGGCACGTGGTCATTCTGGACGAGGCGCAAACGATCAAGAACCCCAACGCCGAAACCACGCGGCAAGCGCTGCGGTTGCAAGCGGGCCAGCGACTGTGCCTGTCGGGCACACCGTTGCAGAACCATTTGGGCGAATTGTGGTCGCTATTCGACTTCCTTGCACCGGGCTTCTTGGGATCGCAACGCGCGTTCAAAACACGTTATCGCGGACCGATCGAAAAGGCTGGCGATGTCGAGCGACAGACACAATTGGTCTCGCGCGTGAAACCGTTCCTGCTGCGCCGGACCAAGGACGAGGTCGCGCCCGATCTGCCCTCCAAAACCGAAATCAACGAACCGGTGGAGATGGAGGAAGCACAGCGCGGTATCTACGAAGGCATCCGCCTTTCCATGCACGCCCGCGTCAAAGCCGCCATCGCCGAGAAAGGTCTCGCGCGTTCCGGCATTATCGTTCTGGACGCGCTACTGAAATTACGACAGGCGTGTTGCGATCCCCGGCTGATCAAACTGAAAGCGGTGGAACGATCGAAGGCCGGATCGGCCAAGCTGGATCGACTGATGGAAATGCTGACGGTGATGCTGGAAGAAGGGCGGCGCGTTCTGCTATTCTCCCAATTTACCGAGATGCTTGGGCTGATCGAGGAACGATTGAACGAAGACGGTATTCGATACGTCATCCTGACCGGCGACACGAAGGACCGCGGCACGCCGGTGAAGCGGTTCCAAAAGGGGGAAGTACCGTTATTCCTAATCTCCCTAAAAGCCGGCGGCGTAGGGTTGAATCTGACCGCAGCCGACACAGTTATACATTACGATCCCTGGTGGAACCCAGCGGTGGAAGATCAAGCGACCGACCGCGCGCACCGGATCGGGCAAGAGAAGAAGGTCTTTGTCCATCGGCTGGTCACGCTCGGTACCATCGAGGAGAAGATGGAGTCGTTGAAGGAGAAGAAGCGCGGTCTGGTGGCGAGCGTGCTGGAAGCGGAAAAAGGCGGGGCGCTGAAGATGACCGAGGCCGATGTGGATGCGCTGTTCGGGGGCTAGGAAATCCGCTTGCGTCGAAAATAATCGACGTCCGGATCATGAGCTTGTCAGCGTTGACAGGTGATAGGCCCAACGGAGTTAGGCTCGGCACGGTCCCAACGCTCGGTGGCGGATATTATTTCGATATCGTTTTGTATTCCGTTTGGCAAAAAATAAAGCCCTATTGCATGAATATCGGATGATAAGGCCAACCTGCGGGTTCGGCCATCGCTCGGCTGCCAGTCTGTAAGTTCTTCATCCGGAACCGCACAACGTCCGATCCGTGCCGCGTATGGCCGGTATTCCCATCCGAATAGCTCCGCGACAAAAATGCAACACTGCTGCCTTTCGGTTATGCTGCGCCGCAGCGTTGATTCACATCAAAGCCACCACCGTGTGCCAATGGTTTCTTCCGTTCCGACGCGCGATCCCGCGTAACGAAAGGATGAAGTCGATGAAAAACTTACTGCTTGCCACCAGTCTGTTGACCGGTCTGGCATTTGCCGACGTCGCGACCGCGCAGGCGCAGATGACCGATCAGGCGCCGGTCGGCAAGGGCGCGGGCGCGTTCATGGTCCGCGGTCGGTTGATCGGGGTGATTCCGCAGAACTCAAGCAGTTCGCTGTCGGGTGCGCTCACCACCGGCGGTGTCGGCACTTCGAATTTCGCGACACCCGAGGCGGATTTCTCTTACTTCCTGACCGATAACATCGCCCTCGAATTGATCGCCGCCACCAGCAAGCACGACCTCTACGCTGTCAACTCCGCGCTCGGCAGCAGCTATCGCGTGGGTAGCACTTGGGTGTTGCCGCCGACCTTGTTGCTGCAATATCACTTCATGCCGCACGAGAAGTTCAGTCCGTATGTCGGCGCCGGCGTGAACGTCAGCTTCTTCTACGCCACCAGCGCGGCGAACAACGCCGTTACTTCATTGGCGCTAAAAAGCAACGTCGGTGCCGCTATTCAAGCCGGCTTCGACTATAACTTCTCGGGCCGGTGGTTCGCCAACTTCGACGTGAAGCAGATCTTCGTGAGCACCGAGGCCAGCATCAACGGCGGCGCCATCCGAGCGAAAACCGCATTGAACCCGACCGTTGTGGGTGCGGGTATCGGCTATCGCTTCTGAGCGATCGTTACTCGGACGGCTCCCCAGGAATGGGGGTCCGCCCGAGGCTCGCGATCAGTGCCGTTACCTCGGCGATGCAGCTTTCCGCATCCGCCCCGCTGGTGCCTTTCGCCACCAGCGTCACGCCGTTTCCGGTCGGCCGGTAATACGGGTAGCTGCCTAGGTCGATATCCGGGTAGCGGCCTTGAATTGCAGTCAGACCGGCAGCGATCAACCCCTCGGACAGGCTCAGCGCATGCACCGAACGGGATTCGATCTTGGCGCCGCCTTCCAAATGCGGGGCGAGCCATTCGAACATCGATTGCATGACGCGGGGCACGCCCGCCATCACGTAGACATTCTCCATTTGAAAGCCGGGCGCCACGGACATCGCATTGTCGATCAGCGCCGCACCGCGCGGCATTGTGCCCATGCGTTGCCGAGCGGCATTGAATTCGCCGGGCCGGTAGGCGGCTTCCATGCGGGCGAAAGCGACGGGATGCGGCTCCCACGGGACGCCGAAGGCGGCGGCGATGCACTCGCTGGTGATGTCGTCATGGGTCGGCCCGATACCGCCGGTCGTGAAGACGTAGGTGAACTTCTTCCGGACCTCGTTCACCGTGTCGATAATTGTCTGGGCGATATCGGGAATGACGCGCACTTCGCGCATGGGGATGCCCAGTTCGCCCAATTTGACCGCTAGGAAACGGATATTGGCATCCTGGGTGCGGCCCGACAGGACCTCGTTACCGATGACCAGCAGACAGGCGGTGGGGTTATGCGCGGGCATGGCGGCGTCCTTCAAAGGAAATCCCGTAAAAGGGGAATAAGCGGCTTGTCGGCGGGCGGCATTTCGTACTCGGATAGCTTGTTCGGCCGCACCCAGGCTAGGGCTTGCCCCTCCCGCCCGGTCGGCGTGCCCTTCCAACGACGACAGAGGTACAGCGGCATCAGCAAATGGAAATTGTTATAGGCGTAGGACGCGAACGTAAACGGTGCCAAACAGGCGGCACTGACGTCTATGCCCAGTTCTTCCTTTAACTCGCGGATCAGCGCCGCCTCGGGCGTTTCGCCAGTGTTGAGCTTGCCGCCCGGGAATTCCCAAAGCCCGGCCATTTTCTTGCCCTCCGGCCGGCGTGCCAACAGGATGCGGCCGTCGGTGTCGATCAACGCGCAGGCGGCAACAAGCAACACAGGTTTCTCTCCGGTTTCGCTAACGGGCGCTGCGGGCGTGCCGAACACATCGTCGCGGCTGGCCTCGAACCGCATCGTCGGCCGTTCGCGCCCGAGGGCGACAGAATAGGCCATGCCCGCCCCGGTGTGGCGCAGACCGATTCGCGTCAGCACCGCGAGCGAAGCGGGATTATTCGTATCCACATCGGCCAAGACCCGGTCGATATTCAGATTCGCAAGGCCCCAACTGACCAAACGCCCTGCGGCTTCGGTCGCCACGCCGTGGCCCCAAAACCGACGCCCGACCCAGTAGCCAAGCGTGCCATGTCGTGCTGCCGCGTCCAGACGAAGACTAACGACACCCAACAGCACTTCGTCCTCACCTTCATGTCCGGTAATCGCGAGGCTGTAGGCGGTTCCCTCGGCGAGTTCGCGCAGGGTGGACGCGATCCAATCGTCCGCGAGTTCGCGCGGATAGGGGAACGGCACCACGGCGA
Organism: Rhodospirillales bacterium; assembly: GCA_037139955.1. Lineage (GTDB taxonomy): Bacteria > Pseudomonadota > Alphaproteobacteria > Acetobacterales > Acetobacteraceae > Rhodopila. The sequence goes on along the minus strand of JBAXFK010000112.1, from coordinate 7,874 downwards.
GACTGCGCGTAACCTCCCAATCGTTGACCAACCTGTGCATCGACTCGGCATCTGCCGGCCCCAATGGGCGCAACATTAGCCGCTCGGTTTTCAGCGGTTCGAAGGCCGGGACGGCCGGTTTCTTGCGGGTGCGGGCGGGGGCCATGGAGTCCGAGGGGTGCGTGGAGGCGCAAGGTGGCGCAGCCGGCCCAGATAGCGCAAGCCGGGGTGGCGGTTGAAGTGCCGGTGCATGGGTGCCAATCTATAGCGAACATAAACAGGAGACCGGCCATGACCTTCGCGCTACACCACGTCCACCTGAAAACGCCCGATCCCGAAGCGACGGCGAAATTCTACGTCGATAACTTTGGCGCCACCGTCAAGGCTCGGCCGCCGGGACGCGGGGTGAACCTCGATCTGCATGGCTTGCAACTGAACATCACCAACATCAACGCCGACCAGAACCACGAGCAGCATTTTGGGATCGAGCATATCGCCGTGCAAACCGACGATTTCGACGGCACCATGGCAGCCCTGCGCGCGAGCGGCGTGACTATCCTGGAAGAACTGTCCCCCGGCCCCGGCCGCCAAATCGCCTTCGTGCAGTGCCCGGACGGCGCCCAGATGGAAGTCATCAAGAAAGTCTGACCGATGGCCTTAAAGGACCGGATTGCCCTCGGAGTCTCGCTGCCGCATCGCTCCCCCGATACGATCGGCATGGATGCGGTGCGGCATGTCGCTCAACGCGCCGAAGCCCTCGGATTCCGGGATCTTTGGGTCACTGAAAACACCTTGGACCACGTCAACTGCTTCGATCCCGTTGTCGTCCTCACTTACGCGGCCGCCGTCACCACCCGCATTCGCGTCGGATGCTCGGTAGTGGTACTGGCGGTGCATTCGCCCAATATGGTCGCGCACCAATGGGCTACGCTGGATTACGTCAGCGGCGGCCGCGCCATCCTGGCGGTCGGACTAGGGCGGGAGCATCATTACCGTGAGTTCGAAGTGCCCGAGGACGGCAAAGTCCGCCGGTTCCGCGAGGAAGTTGAAGTTATCAAATCTCTGTGGACCCAAGAGCGCACGAGCTACGACGGCAAATTCTACTGCCTGGACGGCGCGACGATGGCGCCCAAGCCGGTACAGAAGCCGCACATCCCGCTGTGGATGGGCGTCGGCCACCCCAACGCCGTGCGCCGGACCGCCGCGCTCGCGGACGGATGGATGGGGTCAGGCGGATCTTCGATCGCCGAATTCGGACGATCCGTACCGATCTTAAAGGAAGCCCTGATCGCGGCCGGACGCGACCCTGAGCAATTCCCAATCTCCAAACGCGTGTTCATGGCGATCGACGAAAAACCCGAACGCGCCCGTGCCGAATTGAACCGTTGGTTCACCGAGGTGTACCGCAACCCCGAGGGCACCGACGCCTCCGGCATTTGGGGCACCCCCGAGCAAGTGCGCGAAAAGCTGGAAGCGCTGGTCGCGATGGGCGCCAACCATCTGATGTTGAATCCAGTTTCCCGCTATGCCGAACAGCTTGAGGCAGTAGCGGAAATCGCTGGATTGAAATAGGCCCGGCACCGATTGTCATTTTCCGTCGTTAACGGGTCGATAGCGGCCACGACGGCGTTTCGAGGAACCCTATCATGTCGATGTCCCGCCAATTTGCATCTTTCGTTGCCGGCTTGCGTTACGAGGACTTACCTGACGCCGTCGTCGATCGCGCCAAGGGCGTCATCCTGCAAGCCCTGAGTTCGGCGTTGCTCGCCAAGGACATGCCGGCCACGAAAGAGGCGCTGAGCCTAGCCCGCGAGGAAGACCCTGGCTCCGTCGCCACCGCACTATGCTCCGGCGAGCGCTTCAACAAAGCCGGCGCCGCCTTCATCAACGCCGAAATGATGTTCGCCGGCGGCAAGTGGGACACGTTCCGCATGCTGACCCATCCCGGCGTGGCGATCATGCCCCCGGCGCTCGCCGCCGCCGAAGCCACCGGTTGCGATGGCAAAACCTTCATTACCGCGATCGCCGCCGCTTACGAGGTGCTGGAGCGTATGGCGTCGGAGTTCATTCCGACCCTGATGTCGCGCGGCTTCCATTCTGGCCCAGTGTTCGGCATTTTTGGCGGCGCGGTCGCAGCGGCGAAAATCCACGGCTTGTCCGAGGAACAAATCAACGGCGTTATCGCCCAATGCGTCAATCTCGCGGCCGGGAACCTGGAAGGCGCCCGCGCCGGCGGTGCGTCCCTTCGCGAGGGCGGTGCTGTCCGGAACGCCTTGCTCGCCTGCGCACTGGGGCGTTTCGGGAAACCGAGCGGGGATAGCACGCTGGAGGGCGAGGCGGGTTTCTACCATGCCTATGTCGGCAACAATCTGGGCCTGTTGCGGTATAGTTTCACTGGGGATAACCGCATCGATATGGCGTCGATTACCAAGGGGTTGGGTAAAGACTGGATGTTCCTGGAAACACTGTATCGCGTCTATTCCACCGCCGGCTACAACATTGCGCATGTCGATGTGACCGCCGCATTGTGCAAAGAACACGGGCTTGGCTATGCCGATATCGATCGGATCGAAGCGGTCGTGAACTGGTTCGAAACGGAATACCCAAGCCCGGCATTCCCCTCGCGCGGGGGCGATGCGGTGGTCGGCAGCACGCAATATTTCTCGGCCTATGGCGCGGTGACGGGGGGCTACCCGCTGGTCCGCGGCGCCGGCCCGAACCCAGGGGAGGTCGATCCGCCGGAAGTGCTGGACCTGATGAAACGCGTGAAAATTATCCCAATGGTGCGGCAAACCTTGTTTGGGCCGCGGGTAACGGTGTTCGCCAAAGACGGACGCGTCGTTACCAAGCAGGGCACCGGACAGGAATTTATTTGGGACTTTGAAGCGCATGCCACGCGCATGGCCCCGATAGCGGCGGCGGCCCCGGCTTACGACGCTGTCGTCGCGGTCTGCCGTGGGTTGGATAGCGTCGCTACGCGGGCCGGCGCGGCTTTGGTTGCCGCAACGATCGGGTAAGCATCCGATCAGATTGCCGGCTATCTTCATCCAATAGGACAAAATGTGCAATCTATTGAAAGGTAACGCTGGCCGGCTGCATCCCTCTGCAGGCAGAGGGCGGGAGGCGCCGAGTGCCCGGAGCCTCCCAGTTGCCCCATGCACCGGATATCGGGGGCGAATTCGGTGATATTCTTCGGGAAAAGCCATTTGCTGGCGCTGCAGCGTTGTTATGACAATAAAAATGTCCCCTCGGCATTTAATTTTGATGCCGATTTTTATATCACGATACCGCCGTATTATGCCGCGCCTTGGGCGATTGTCGATAATAAATTTGTGTGGGATGAGCGCCTGATCGAAGCTTTCAAAGCTGGTTTAGCCGCCAGCAGTTGCCCTTTTATTGTCACCAGTATTTTTGGTGATGTATGGTCGCAAAAGGCATTTTTCGACGGCCAAGATCCTTTAGATTTTTTTCTGAAAGATGAGATGTATCCAGCAGATACCCGAGAACGCGAAATCGTCCCGCTTTCGTTGATGCAAGCTGTAGCTAAGCACGATCTAACAGGCGCTTTAATGTGGCTCGATTTCGTAAGAACATATACGGATAAACCTATCTACGAACTTTTGCCGCCGCCCCCGGTAAATCCGAAAGGGCCCGAGGGCGAACAAATGCTCGCCCTCTCGAACGAGCATGCAAAGCGCGTAAATGAATTCGGGCTTTGCCCACCGGTTCTGCGCCGAAAATTTTGGAAACTATACGCAATGGAAACGCAGTGGCTTTGTGATAATGTGGGAGTTTTTACAATCGATCCACCAAATAATTGCTTTGACGCAAGCGGCTTTCTTCGGCATGATATGGAAGCGGGGGACACTTTGCACGCGAACGAAAAATACGGCGATATAGTATTGCGCGACCTGGGTGAACTGCTACGACACCACCCGGCCAGCATCCCAGTTCGATAAGGCATCCGACGATATGAATTCCACGGCCGATTATCAGAGGTGGCAAAGCGCGATTGCAGATATACCCTCGGCTCGTGCCGATTCTTCGATCGCAGGAAAGTTCCAATTTGGCGCAACAGACAAGCTCGCGGCAATCGGTGACAGCTTCTGCGAGAAGATCGTGCAACTCCTAGTCCAGGAGGGATTTTATCATTTTGTTACCGAACCGGCAAACCCGATCGTCTATCCTCATTTGCTCGGCGGATACAATTACGGTCGATTTTCCGCTAGATATGGGGAAATCGAAACAGCGCGTCAGTTGAAACAAATGCTGCACCGCGCCTACAACGATTCCGTTGCGATCGAACCCACCTGGATCGCAGACTACGGCTCGTACATCGACCCTTATCGGCCCGATATTCAGCCGGGCGGCTTTGCAACCGAAGCGGAATTGCATGCCGACCGCCAGCAGCATCGCAGAGCCACCAGAAAGACGATTGAAAATACCGATGTTTTCATTATTGTATTGACATCTACCGAAGGATGGGTCGATGTTGAAAATGAGAATATTTTTCCGGTACGCGATTGCTCTTGTAGCGGAATATTCGACTCCAACCGCCATCGACTCGTTAAATTTGAGACGACGGAAATTATCGAGGATATGACATCTGTCTTAGCCTTTGTTCGAAGCAAAAACCCGAACGCTAAATTCATCTTAGCAGTCTCGCCTCTATCGCCAGTTTCGGTCGATTCGAAAGCAAGCTTATGCAACGCATGCACACAGCTAGCAGTCGCCCGCGACTACGTCGATTATTTCCCTGTCTATGAAATGATTTCGGGATATCGCGATCGGGATCTTTTTCCCGACTGGGACCGAGGATCTATATCTGAAGCTGGCATGCAACACACGATGCATGTTTTTCTGAACCGCTTTACACGAAAATCGTCGCACGACGTCGAACCGTCTCAGCCCGACATTGCCGAACGTCGCCGTCTTGCAGAAATACAGCAGGTGCGGGCAACAGAAATTCTTGCAGCGATCTGTTTCGCGCATGCCGCCGACGCGGCCGGACAGCCGGGACTAGCAGATGAGCGTTGGCGCGAAGCCAATTTAAAATATCCAGAAGCTTGGCCGATAATGATCGAATGGGCGCGCAGCCTCGAACACCGAGACGCATTCGTCGATGCTCGGGATTTGCTCCGTGCTTTCTCGGAACAAATTCCGGAAAAGCAATTGCTGCTCAAACTAAGCGCGTTAGAAGAACGCTGCGGGGACGCCGTTGGCTTAGCCGCCGTCGGCGCACGTGGACAGGCATTATATCCTGAGGAACCGTTTGGGCACTTAGCCCAAATCCACGCCTCGATAATCGTCCATGACTACGATATAGCAACCGTTGCGATTTCCGAATTTACTCAACGCTTTTCCCATCTCCCCGATGGTCCAATCGCGCATGCTCGGTTGGAATTCGCACGTGGCGACTACCAAGCCGCCGCTAATCGGTGGGATGACGTCCACACTCGCTTCCCTAACAATCCAAAGGCAATCGACGCAATCGCGCTGGGGCGAAAGGCATTGGCCAGTCATTTCGGCGAACCGATAGTCAATCTTATCGGTCCTACCCCGGCGGAGACGATGGAACGCTTCGAGAGCCTGGGCGGGGCGATGGTAGGGTGCGAATTCGGCTTAGTGCAACGGTATTACGGTGTCGAACCGTTGGGGGCGATGCGCTGGACAATGGTCCACCCAGACGGACTTATCGCAGCCCTTGCCGCCAAATTCTCAGATTTTGGCAATCCCGACTTCATAGAAATCATCCCGAATATGGATGCGGCATCAGATTATTCTATAGTCGATACACAATACTCGATGTCCTCCCACACATTCATCCCGGTCGACCCGACAACAGACATGGCCGAGCTTAAGAATCGTTTGTGCCGGCGGATGAAATATCTAGCAGACGAACTTTTAGCCGACCTCGAAGAGGCCGACAAAATATTTGTCTACCGATGCACCTACCGACGATTGACCGATATGGAACTCGCTGCTCTGGTCGAAAACATTCGTCGTCTAGGAAATGCTTGGCTGCTTTATGTCACGCTGGAAGAGGATGGAAAGCCGAATGAAACGGTCGAAATCGCGCAGGACGGTTTGATGGTGGGATATATAGATCGTTTCACCATGAGTCCGAGTGGCATGCCATCCACCGCATCGTTCGAATCGTGGCTCGCTCTTTGCCGCAAGAGTTTGGAACTACGCGAAAAGCATTGTTCTGGTCCACGGCTCGCTCAGCAAGACGAAAAATAAGCGAGATAGGGCTGCTAACCCACCCCAACCAACATCCCCTTCAACACCGTCGTCTCCGGCAAGCTGGGATGGACCGGATGGTCCGGCCCCGCGCCGCCGCGCCAGACGACCCGCCCCTCGCGTCGTACTCGGTGCAGACCGTAGGCTACATGACCGCCCCAGGACTCCGCCGAAACGAACGGGCTCGCGCAGGTCAGCAGCAAAAACCCACCTGGTGCGACAACCGAGGCGGCCAGCCGTGCCAGCCGCCCGTAGGCTCGGAGCCCGACATCGACATCTTTCTTGGACACCGACAAGGCCGGGGGATCGCAGATCACAATGTCGAAACGTTGCTGCGTCCCGGCCAGAACGCCCAGCGTATCGAATGCATCGCCCAACCGGAGCTCGACCGCGTCGGCGAACCCGTTGGCCAAGGCGGCGTCCCGCGCCAGTCCGAGCGCGGCGGTCGAGGAGTCCACCAACGTCGCGAAATTTGCTCCGGCGGCGAGGCAGCGCAGCCCAAACGCACCGCTACCGCAACAGACATCCAACACCCTAGCGCCCAAGGACAAAGCAGCCACCCGATCCCGCATCGCGCGCCGGTCAAAGTGCCAGCCGACTTTTGCCAGATCGACGGGAAAGCACACACCGGCCTCCCGGACCGAAGCAACATTGCCGATCCGGATCGGCAACAAGGATCGCAGCGCCGAAACGACCGCCGGAACCAGCCGCTCTGCCCCGTCGACGTCCGACCGCACATCCAGTGTATCGCCGTAGCGATCGACAACGATGCCTGGCAGTCCATCGCCGTCGGCGTCGATCAGCCGATAGCAATCGCTATCGCAAACGCGGGACCGCAGCGCGACCGCTGTCTCCAGGCGCCGGAACATCCAGGCGCTGTCGATCTCCGCTTGCGGGTCGCGGTCGAGCAAGCGGGCGGCGAGCAGGGCGTGGGCATCGAACAGGAAGGTACCGAAACGGGTGCCGTCCTGCCCTTCCAGCCGCACCAGCGTCCCCGCCGGCATTCGGCGATATTCCGGCCGCATCGCGATTTCGTTACTGAACACCCATGGTGCGCCGGCCCGCAAACGCTTGCCCTGCCCTGGCAGGAGCTTCACGATCGGACGGTCGGCATTGCCCTGACGCTCTCGCATGCAATTGCCCCCCGACCGATGCGTTAGGGTACCCGCACCGCGCCGCTGCCTCAGCCCATCGACAAAAAATGGCGGCGCATCCGTTCGGCATCGGGTGTCGTGCCGGAAAACTGGCGTAATGCTTCCACTGCCTGGAACACCGCCATGCCGCCCCCATCCACCGTCCGGCACCCTGCCGCGCGGGCTTGGCACAGCAACTGGGTTTCCAACGGGAAATACACGACCTCGGCCACCCAAATGTCGGGACGCAGCAACGACGCCGGAAAAGCCATGCCGGGGTGGGCGTCCATGCCGAGCGGAGTCGCATTGATAACGCCATCGGCGGTGGCCAGCGCGGCGGCCGCATCCGTTTCGACCACGATACGCCCATCGCCAACACGATCCGCAACCGCCTGCGCCCGAGCGGGATCGACGTCGATCAGCGTGAGTTCGCGAACTCCCAATGTCATCGCGGCATACGCCACGGCCGATCCAGCTCCGCCGGCGCCGAACTGCACGACACGGTCCAAGACCGCATCC
>JBAXFK010000111.1:0-13735 GCA_037139955.1 Rhodospirillales bacterium | reverse complement strand
GGGGAGGAGGGCGGCGGGGCGGATGGGGCACCGATCCCTTCCAACAAATCGTTGGCCCAATCGTCCGGCAACAGATCGTCGCCCGGAATCGTCCCACCGCTATGCATCGCATCCATCCCGCTGGAGCGCGGCGGTTGGAACGCGTCCTGCATCGGTGAGGAATGGTCGGACTGCACCGGGTTGGAAAACGGATCGTAGCCCGTCCGACCCAGCGGCGCGGCGGGTTGCAGGAAGTCGTCTTCGGGCAAAATCGGCGCGACGTCTTCCCGCGTATGGACATTGCCGCCGAACGGACGATGCGCCGGGGCCGGCGGTGCGAGCGGGTCCATACCGAACGGATCGCCGAAAGGATCGGCGCGACCGGCCGAAACGCCGCCGAAGCCGCCGCCTTGAAAGGCATCCTCGATCAAGCGTGCTTCGATCTCATAGGTGCCAAGCCGGATGCGGTCGCCGTCGCGCAGCGTCCGCACTTCGCCCGATCCAAGCGCGACATCGTCGCTGTTGATGAACGTACCGTTGGTGCTGGTATCGGCGAGTTGCCAAGAACCGGAGCGAAAGGCCAAAGCGAAATGGCGCTTCGACAGAAGGCGATCCGCATCGGGCAGAATCCATTCGACGCCGGGACCTCGTCCAACCGTAAATTCGCCCCCAGACACGGTACGGGCTTCCGGGACGACGCTGTCGGGACAGCGCAGAACGGTCAATTCCAGCTTCATTGGGCAGCGCTCATGGTTACCTGGGCGTCCGGCATCGCGCTTCCTCGTTGCAAGTGCGCGGTCCTTATACCGAACCGGACGCGGCTTGTATCAAGCTTCTTCCGGCGAGAGCCGTCCAGGGCCGCCGGCAGCGATATTACGCCCACTTTCCAGGAAACGTTTCAAGCGTCCGGGTTGACGCAGCGGATCGCCGCGCACTGCGGCCAGTACAACGGAACCGGCAACGGCGGTGCCGCATAAATGCGACGGGGGAGGAACGGCGGCTTGCCCCTCGGGCGCCATCGAATCGCCGCTCCAGAACGCACCGACGGCGGCCCAAGCTTCGGGGGTGGCGAAATCGCCCGCCTCGGCCTTGGCCATCGCTTCTCGACGCAGCTTGTCCGATTGCTGCCGCACCCAATTTTCCGCCAACTCCCGCGCCAATCGGTCGTTTTCCAGCAGATCGGTCGGGGCGGTGTGGAAGGCGCACATACACGCCCACCATACGGCTTCCCGCTTCGGCAGCGCATGCGCTACAAGCCGAGCGGCTTCGACCAGGAATCCGCCTTCCTCCAGCCGCTGCAATGCGTCCGGCACTTTCGTAACGTTCAGCAAGACCGTAGCCGCGTCCGTGGACAGCCCGACCCGCGCTCGGATTGCCGTGAAGTCGGTATCCATGATCTTTGCCATGCTTTGCGACATGCTAGTTGATCATCGTTATGCCACCCTTGAGGGTCAGCATGCCATCGGCTTTGACCGTGGTGAGCGGGCTGCTCATTTGCGCCATTGCCTGTCCGGTAATCTTCACCATCAAGCCCTCCAGAACGATACCGGACTGGTCGATCTTGAGCGAATTTTCGCCGACTTTGAGAGTTATGCTCTGCATGGCCTCCATGGAGATGCTCCCGACACCGGCTTTGACCGAGATATTGCCCAGCGACACGTCGAGAGTAGAATTGCCGGTCTTTACGGTCATCCCATGGTTTCCCTGATGCACCGTTTCGGTCAGATTGCCAAGGACGTCGTAGTCGTCGTTACCCTTCTGAATCGCGATCGAACGATTGCCATCGACGATCGTCACATCCTGATTGCCTTTGATTTTGATGGTCTGATGCCGTTGGATTTCAACGGTCTCGTCCACCTTGACGGTCACGATCCGGCAATTGTCGACCTTCAACGTTTGGTCGTTTTCGACCTCGGTCGTGTAGTCCTTTTCCGCGTGGAAATAGACGAGTTCGCTGCCCTTTTTATCGTCGATCGTGAACTCGCTGAAGTTCGACGTGCCGCCCGACAATGTCGAACGGGTGCGGAAGCCCAGCTTGGTTTTGTCGGATTTCGCGTAGATGGGCGCAGCGATGCCGTTGTACAGCCCGCCAAGAACCATCGGCCGATCCGGATCGCCATCGACAAACCCAACCGCGACTTCGGTGCCGACACGCGGGATAAACTGCGCACCCCAACCGTTGCCGGCCCAGGGCTGCACAACCCGCGCCCAGACCGCGCCGCCGCCGGTCGCCTCGGCGCGATGATCCCAGAAGAAGCGCACGCGGACCCGGCCGAGGTCGTCGGTATGGATTTCCTCGCCGCTCTGCATCTTGATATCGGCAGCGACCGCGCTTTGCGGGCCCATGACCAAGGCGGTGTGGATACCGTCCATCCGCGGCCGGCGCGTCGCAATCGGCTGCCGCCACGGTACGCTATTCAGGAACGCGGTGAAATGGCACGAATAAGTCTGGGGATTGCCCTGAGCGATCCAGGTCTCGTCACGGACATGATGGCTGGTGCCGCGCACGGCGTAGGTGCCATCGTACACACCGGCCGGGCGGCTGGAAATCGCGAACGTTCCGCCGGGCACCAAACCGCCGAAATGGGTCGTGCCTTCGAACAGGGATGCCGCTGCTTCCGCTGCCTGCATCTCCCAACTGGCGCGGTCGCCGACGACCGCTGGATCGAAAGTCGCCGCCGGCCATCGAAACGCATCGCGGGCCTTAGCGCCGGCAGTGGCGAGCGTCGTGGGCACATCGGTTTTCAATTGTGTCGTCGGGCTGACCGGATCGTAATCCTTCAACATCCATTGGCCATGGACGGTCGCGGTGGATTTATGGAAATCCTCGACCGGGGTGTGTGCGGCGCTATTCGCCCCGCCAGCCGAAAGCGTGCCCTTGGGTATGGCCTTGAAGGCAGCATTGTCCTTGGCAACGACCAGCGTATGCGCGCTTGCGGTGTGTTGGAAGAAGTAGAACCAGCCCTCTTCCTCCATCAGGCGCGTCGCGAAATGCATATCGGACTCGTTGAACTGGACCGTATATTCGCGCGCTGTCGCGCTCGGCGGGCCGCTCAGGTCGGTCAGGCCGATATCGCCGAATATCGCCTTAAGGATGTCCGCCGTCGATTTGTTTTCATAAACGCGGCAATCCAGCGTCTGGCTCATGAACCAAAGGCGCGGCACCAGCGTCAGGTGGAAGACCCGATGCGTCGCACCCCCAGCCAGCCCGCGGATCGGGCTGCCCGCGACCACGGTTTGGACAATGCCGTGGAAATATCGGATCGGTGCACCATCGGCTTGCAGTGTCACGCAGGCCGGTTGATGCAGCAACTTGTCGGGGTCGATATTGTCCTGTTGGCAAACGACCTCGACATTGAACTGAAACGGTGTGCTGAGCGCTTCGTGTGCCGAAAGCGACACCGGGATCAGGGTATCGGCGGGCAAAGCGGACGTCATCGTCAGCAGTGCCTTGGAGCGGTTCCAGTTAGCCATGCTCAGGCAATCCCGCGCGGCGAGATACAAACGAAGGCGAGAAGCAGAGGGCTGTCCAATGGCATGCGACCGCCATGGCACAAGGTCCCAACGACATTGTCAACCTGCCGATCGCAACAGCGAAAGGCCGGTAGGGCATTCGGGCGTCGGTCTATCGATCCGCGGTGCATCGGGGCGATCCTGCTTCTCCGGACTGGGTAACGGTCGACGCGGAACGGAGTGTCTCGTTTCATGAGCCGATCGCATTCACGCTCGCGTGTACTTGCCGATCGTCTCATTTTTGTATCGTTCCTCGATCCGCTTCGTATTAAAGCGAAAGCAAGCTAACAGATGTAGGACACAAAACCGAAGCATTCGGGGCATAACAATCCCGTGCTGATCGCCCCCGGCGCATCACGAAACGGTGTCGTATGCCCTTGGCCTGCGGCCCGTTGCATCTTCGGCAGCAGCCGGATAGTGCTGATAGGACCGATCTCAGCCAGGAGTATCGCCATGGCAACCGTCGCGGAACTCGGTGCCGCCATTGCCCGCCACCCCAACAAAGTCGCGTCGGTTTTCCTAGGATTCGACTTGTGGTTCGACGTCCTGGCCACCGGCAAAGTCGGTTCGAAAATGTTCAAGAAAGGCGGCATCCCCGCCGCCGAGGACGACCCGGATTCCGTCGTCAAAATACCGCTCCCGGTCGTCGGGCGCGATATTGTCGTCGCCGTCGATATAACGCTCCCGCCGAACGGTTTCCGAATCGCGCCGTAAGCACCGGCTACACGTTCGCGTGGGCAGCGTGGCATCCCCGCCCCAACCGGCCTAAAGTGACGCCGCACCGGCTTCCTTCAGGAGTAACAAACTATGCCCCCCGCTGCTCGGATCGGCGATATGGTCCTGCAATCCGGCCCGCATTGCCATGCCCCGATGCATCCGCCGGCCCCCGTTCCGACTCCGTTGCCGCATCCGCCCATGCCGCTCACGATCGTCCTTGGCGCACCAACCGTCATGATCGGCGGCAGCCCCGCCGCTCGGGTGACCGACATAACGCAACCTTGCATGCTGCCAGGCTGCGTGCCCGGCGGACCGGGAATGATCGCGATGGGATCCACCACCGTGCTAATCGCAGCGATGCCCGCAGGACGAGCCGGCGACATGACCGCGCACGCAGCCTGCGTCGGACCGATCCCCGGACCGGTCGGCACCGTCCTGCCACCCTGCTGCCCCACCGTGATGGTCGGCGGCTAGGACTTGCGCCTCCGCCACTTCGAAGAACTCGCCCCCGTATGCCCGCGCTGCCGAGCGGCCGGACGCGGCGACGCTCGGTTGACGCTGGGGATGACCGAACGACGGGCCGGAGACGATGTGCAGGAGGGCATTCTGCACTGCCCCGAGCCCCTCTGCCGCCAGGAATATCCGATTATCGACGGCATTCCGGTCATCGTCCCAGACGTCGCGAAATACCTAGCCGATTATCTGTGGCACGTGACCGCGCGCGACGACCTATCGGCACCGATCGAAAGCCTGTTGGGCGATGCCGCCGGGCCGAACAGCGCCTTCGATTCCACTCGCTACCACCTAAGCTCCTACGTCCGCGATCACTGGGGCACGTTCGATCCGCTGGAAGCACCGTCCGCGCATCCCCCCGGCGCGATGGTGCGCTGCCTGAATGCGGGCCTCGACCTGCTAGACGGCGACTTGGATCGCGGGCCGGCACTGGATATCGGCTGTTCGGTCGGGCGATCCAGCACAACGCTTGCCGAACGGACGTCCAGCCTCGTGTTGGGCGTGGACCTCAATTTCTCGATGCTGCGAGTTGCGCGTCGGGCACTGATCGGCGGACAGGTGGTCTACGCACGCCGCCGAATCGGGTTGGTCTACGACCGCAGGCGCTTCGCCGTGCCGATCGAGCACCCGGATCGATTGGATTTCTGGGCCTGCGACGCTATGGCGCTGCCCTTCGCGGCGCGGCAATTCGGTTTGGTGTCGGGCATGAACGTGCTGGACTGCGTGCCCGACCCGCGCGGCCTGCTGATAGCGATCGGGGCGCTGCTGGTGCCGGGCGGCGGCGGCGTGCTGGCAACGCCCTACGATTGGTCGACACAGGCAACGCTGCCCCTGGGCTGGATCGGCGGCCATTCCCAACGCGGCGCGATGGACGGCGCGACGGAACCGCAATTGCGGGCGCTGCTCACGCCGGGCCAAGGGCCAGCGACAGGGTTGCGACTGGCTGGCGAAATCACGGATTTCCCCTGGCACGTACGGCTGCACGACCGGAGCACAGTGGTTTATTCGTCGCATGTGGTGGGGGTTCGGGCAGAGATGGTAGCGGCGGGCGGATTTGAACCACCGACCAAGGGATTATGATTCCCCTGCTCTACCGCTGAGCTACGCCGCCATCTTCTCCCGCGCCGGTTCGGCCGGGAGGCGGGGAGATAATACCCTCGCCTCGGCCCGTCAACCCGGTCGGCAAATAATTCCGCCGCCCAGCACCCGATCGCCGTCATAGAAGACGCAAGCTTGCCCAGGGGCGGGCAATGTCGCTTCCTCCAGGCGGACAATCGCGCCGTCCGGCGTCGCCTCGACACGCGCCGAGCGGAGCATATCGCGGGCGCGCAGCTTCACGGAACAGGATAGCGGCCCGAGGGGACGCGGGATCAGCCAGTTGACCTCCCGCAGGCGGACGACGTCGGTTCCGGTTGTCCGGGGGCCGATCACGATGCGGCGGGTGGTCGGTTCGGTGGCGACAACCATCTGACGTTCCCCCGCCAGCATCGCCGCGTTGCCCAGGCGTTTGCCTTGCCCAACGGTGAAGCGGGCGATGCCGTCGTGGTGCCCGACCACCGCCCCGTCGGCGGCGACGATTTCGCCCGGCGCCATCGCATCCGGTCGCAACTTGCCGACCACATCGGCGTAGCTGCCGGAGGGGACGAAGCAAATATCCTGGCTGTCCGGCTTGTCCGCCACCGCCAACCCCAGCCTTACCGCGACATCCCGCACCGCCCGCTTATCGGGCATGCCGCCGAGGGGAAATTCGCAGAAATCCAGTTGTGCTTGAGTTGTGGCGAACAGGAACCAGCTTTGATCGCGCGCGGGATCGGCCGCGCGGTGCAATTCCGCGCCGGTCGCGCCATCGACGCGGCGCACATAATGCCCGGTCGCCAGCCGATCGGCCCCCAGCTCGCGCGCCATCGCCGTGAGATCGGCGAATTTCACCGACTGGTTGCAGCGCACGCACGGCACCGGCGTTTCCCCGGCGGCGTAACTATCGGCGAAATCCGCCATCACCGCATCGGCGAAGCGTTTTTCGGCATCGATCGTGTAGTGCGGGATACCCAGCTTATCGGCGACCCGGCGGGCATCGTGGATGTCCTGCCCGGCGCAGCACGCACCCTTGCGGCCCACCGCCGCGCCGTGGTCGTACAATTGCAAGGTGACGCCGATCACCTCGTGTCCGGCTTCGTGCAGCAGACCGGCGACGGTGGAGCTATCCACGCCCCCCGACATCGCGACGACGACTCGCATCGTCTTTATCCCATCATGTTGCGTGTGCCCGCCGGCAGCTTCACGACCAACCCGTCGAGCGCGTCGCTCATGACGATCTGGCAGCCGAGGCGGGATGTTTCGGTCAATCCGAATGCGAGGTCGAGCATATCTTCCTCGTCCTCGGTCGCCTTCGATAGTTTTCCGATCCAGGCGGCATCGACGACGACATGGCAGGTCGAGCATGCCAGCGAGCCTTCGCAAGCCCCCTCGATATCGATGTCGTGCTTGTGCGCGATTTCCAACACCGACAACCCGTTGGGGGCATCGACTTCGCGTTGCGCACCATCGCGCTGGACAAAAATCATTTTGGGCATGGGTCAGGCCTCGGCCGACGTCGCGGCATGGGCGGCCACCAAGGCGGCGACCGCGTATTCGATATCGGCGGCGGACGTAAAGCGTCCGATCCCCAGGCGCAAGGTCCGCTCGGCAGCATCGTCGCTGAGACCGAGCGCTTTCAACACGTAAGATGGTTCGACCTCGGCGGAGGAACAGGCCGATCCCGTCGAGACGCACAAATCCGGCGCGCGCTGCATCAGCACCGCGGCGGTCGTGGCGGGGAAGGTGAGGTTCAAATTGCCGGCGATCCGCGCATCCAAACTGCCATTCACCGCGATCCCCGGCAGCGCTTCCCGCAGCCGGTCCAGCAGTTCGGCGCGCAGCCCCGCGATGCGCACGGTTTCTTGCGCCATTTCCGCCGCTGCCAGCCGGCACGCCTCCCCCAATCCGACAATAAGCGGGGTGGCCAAGGTGCCGGAACGCAACCCGCGCTCCTGCCCGCCGCCGGAGAATAGCGGCGCAACGCGCACCCGTGGCCGACGGCGCACGAACAGCGCGCCGACCCCTTTCGGGCCATACAATTTATGCCCGCTGACCGAGGCCAGATCGACTTTCCACGCCGTCAAATCCAACGGAATCTTGCCGGTCGCCTGCGCCAAATCGGAATGGAACAGCGCCCCCGCCGCCTTGGCGATCGCGGCCAGGACAGGAATATCCTGAATGACCCCGATCTCGTTGTTCACCGCCATGACGCTGACCAGCAGCGTCGGCACCGTCAGCGCGTCTCGCAGCATAGCGGGGTCGAGCAGACCGTCGGCACCGACGGGGAGGACCACCGGCTCGAACCCTTCGGCCGCGAGATCGGCAACCGATTCCAGCACGCATTTGTGTTCGGTCGCCACCGTCACGACCCGCCGGCGCTCGTTGCCCATCGACTTCGCGAAGCGGGCGGCGCCCTTGATGGCGATGTTGTTGCTCTCGGTCGCGCCGGAGGTCAGCACGATTTCCCGCGCATCGGCGCCGAGCAACGCGGCAACATGGCCCCGCGCCGCCTCCACCGCTGCCTCCGCCCTCTGGCCCATAATGTGTTCCGCGCTATGCGGATTGCCGTATTCTTCCGAGAAATACGACAGCATGGCAGCGACCGCGCGCGGGTCGCAGCGGGTCGTAGCCTGGTTGTCCAAATACACCGGTCGGTTGGGGCGGGGCGGTATCATGGCGATTAATCTGGGATCACGCCGCGCGCGAATCCAGGGGCCGTAGCAGCCGGTCCGCCATGCGTGCGTATGCAGTAGCGAAGGCATCGACATCGGCGGCAACCGCATTCCACGGCAGCGAAACCCTGATCGCCTGCCCCGCCAACGCACCCAACCCCATCGCGGCCAACACATGGCTGGCCGCGACCTTGCCCGAACTGCATGCGGCCCCGGCGCTCACGGCAATCCCGTCCAGGTCGAGCGCGATCACCTGCGTATCGGCCCGCGCACCGGGCAATGCGAGGCACGTCGTATTGGCCAGTCGCAGCCCATCGCCACCGACAACGACCGCCCCGCATCCAACAGCCGCCCGCTCGGCCGCATCGCGCCAAACAGCCAACGACGAGCAATCGCCGGCGACCGAGGCGGCGGCGGCGAAGCCGGCGATGGCAGCAACCGGGGAGGTTCCGCCACGGCGCCCGCGTTCCTGCCCCCCACCGCGAATCAGCGGTGCGACGGCGCTTAATTCCGGGGTTAGCAGAAGGGCGCCAACGCCGATCGGGCCACCCAATTTGTGCGACGAAATCGCCATGCTATCGGCGCCCGATCGCGAAAAATCGACTGCCATCCGCCCCGCCGCCTGCACCGCATCGACATGCAACAACGCGCCATGCGCCCGGCAGATCGCCGCAGCCTCGGCCACCGGCTGGATGGTGCCCGTCTCGTTATTTGCCAGCATCAGGCAGACCGAAGCCGGCGGTCCATCTGCGAGCATCGTCGCTAGAGCATCGAGGTCCAGGACCCCGCTCGCCAGCACTGGCACCGTGAGTGCGGACGGCGCGGCCGCGCGTATGGCATCGTGCTCGGTCGCCCCTATCAGCAGGCGCCGGCCCTGCCCCAAGGCGTGTACCGCCAAAGCGTCCGCCTCCGTACCGCCGGACACGAATACCGTATCGCCGGGTCGGCATCCGAAGCGGCCCGCGATCGCTTCCCGCGCATCTTCGACAACGCGGCGCGCGGCGCGGCCGGCGGCGTGGACCGAGGACGGGTTACCGACGACATCCCATGCGGCAAGCATCGCCGTCCGCGCCTCGGGGCGCAGCGGTTCGGTGGCGTTCGCGTCGAGGTAGTGCATCACTCCGCTGCCAGCGCAAGCACATCCAATGCCGGGACCGCCACCGCGCGGCCGCGCACCCGTCGGCCGACGACATCGGCCAGGGAAATGCCGCTAAGGAAGAGTTCGATTTGCCGGCCGAGTTCGAACCACAAATCGTGCGTTTGGCAGGGTTCGCCGCTGCTCAGGGGATTGGGGCCGGCCATACAGCCGCCGCTTCCGCCCTCGCAGCGCGTGGCGTGGATCGGTTCGTCGACCGCCGCAACGATGGCGGCGATCGGAATATCTTCGGGGGCGGTCACCAAACGGTATCCGCCACCCGGCCCCCGCGCCGACGACACCAGCCCAGCACGGCGTAACTTGGCGAAAAGTTGCTCTAAATAGGATAGCGACAGTTGCTGGCGTTCGGCGATCTCCGCCAAACAGACTGGCCCGCACTCGCAACCGGCACTTTGCCGGGTCGCGAGGTCGGCCATCGCCATGACCGCGTATCGGCCGCGCGTGGTAAGATGCACGCGGCTATTCCGCCACCGACTGCCGCTGGCGGGTTTGCTGACCGGACAGGCGGGCGACTTTGATTTCCAAATCGGCGAGTTCGGCGCGCAAGCCCTCGATCTCGCACTGCACGGGGTCGGGGCTGCCGTCGCAGGGCATGCCGTAGGGGTCGAAGTTCTTGGGGTTGGGCTTCTCGCGCCGTTCGACCGGGCGGGCTGGGATACCGACCACGGTTGTATCGGGCGGAACGGGATCGACCACCACGGCGTTCGATCCAATCCGGGCATTGTCGCCGACGACGATGGGCCCGAGCACCTTGGCCCCGGTGCCGATGATGACGTTGTTGCCGATCGTGGGGTGGCGCTTACCGCCCATGGTGCGCGCGACGCCGAGCGTGACCTGATGATAAATGTAGCAATCGTCGCCGATTTCGGCGGTTTCGCCGATGACGACCCCCATGCCGTGGTCGATAACAAGGCGCCGACCGAGCTTCGCGGCGGGATGAATCTCAATACCCGTCAACCAGCGCGCGATATGGGACGAAAATCGCCCAAGGAAGTACAGTTTTGCATCCCACAATGCATGCGACAATCTATGCCACATAACCGCATGCACGCCAGGGTAGCAAAATAAAACTTCTACATACGATCGCGCGGCAGGATCGCGCTCCCGATAGGTTTTCAGCGTCTCACGCAGGAACATGAATGCCATGCGACAATTCCATTATGAATAAGCGAGCCACTTGATCTATAAGTTGCGTCGCCCTGGGTTGGTATGGCTACTTTGTTGTGCCGGCCCCAGGCTCCGGTTCCCGATCTCTGCGATTGGGGACATGGATCGTGAGGCAGGAGGAAACGCGAACCCGATACCGGTTGCACCACCACGCGCAAGCTACAATAGCCGACTAATGCGGTCAAGAATTGTCGCGGGGGCAAAAAAACGTACCCGGACGTTGGGTCTTGGTTTATAGGCGGGCGCAGACAAACGCCCCGACAACAGGTTTCGGTCCAAGGCAGCCCCCAGGGGCCGCTAGGGACAACGCGTTTTAAGTTAGGGGACCGGCGGACTGGGTGGGACCAAGGGGGTCTCCATCGATGTTCCGACGGATGAGACAGCAAACAGGTTTCGGATTGCCATGC
Organism: Rhodospirillales bacterium; assembly: GCA_037139955.1. Classification (GTDB taxonomy): domain Bacteria; phylum Pseudomonadota; class Alphaproteobacteria; order Acetobacterales; family Acetobacteraceae; genus Rhodopila. Next base: position 2,534 of record JBAXFK010000111.1, on the reverse strand, counting down.
CCGAGGTGATGTTTGCCGGTCCAGATGGCCGGCTAGAAGGTCGTTACCATCATTCGAAGGAGTCCGGCGCCCCGGTGGCGCTCATACTCAATCCGCACCCGCTGCACGGCGGGACTATGAACAACCGCATCACCTACTCGATGTACCAGTCGTTTCAAAAACTGGGCTGCTCGGTGATGCGCTTCAATTTCCGCGGCGTCGGCCGTAGCCAGGGGCGCTACGATGGCGGCATCGGGGAAATCGGCGACGCCGCCGCCGCGCTCGATTGGATGCAGGCCGTCAACCCGTCGCATGGCGGGCTATGGATCGCCGGCTATTCCTTCGGTGCCTTCATCGGCATGCAATTGCTGATGCGCCGCCCGGAAATCTCCGGTTGGGTCAGCGTCGCACCGCCCGCCAACCACTACGATTTCGGCTTCCTCGCGCCCTGCCCCTGCGGTGGGCTGATGGTACACGGCGATACCGACGAACTCGTCCCCGAACCGGCCGTACGCAAGCTGGTCGATAAACTGAATACGCATAAAAACGTCCACGTGGACTATCGCGTGTTCGAGGGCGCCGACCACGTATTCGCCTCCCACGCCGATCGGGTCGCGGAAGCGGTCGAAGACCACTGCGGCAAGGCCATCGCCCGCCGCCAGATGGCGCTCGCAGCCGACTGAGCCATCGACCGATCGAAGCCTAAAAAAGGCGGCGGGCCTCGGTCCGTCGCCTTTTTTCGTATCTAGGGATCGCTACGGGCGCGGCCGTAGCGTCCGGACGATACGGCCGAGCGCATTCGTGGCACCAAAGCGACACCCTGGAGCGCCGCGATGACCCAATCCTATTTCGGCTGGCATGTCGTCGGCGCGGCCTTCACCGTTGCCGTCTTCGGTTGGGGCATCAATTTCTACGGCCCGCCGATCTTCCTCCAGGTCTTACACACGACGCGCGGTTGGCCGATCTCGTCGATCTCGGCCGCCATCACCGTGCATTTCCTGGCCGGAGCAGGGATCGTCGCCAACCTCGCCGCCCTGCATCGCCGATTCGGTGTCGCCAGTGTCACCCGCGCCGGCGCGGTTCTGACGGCAACGGGGTTGGTCGGGTGGGCATTCGCACCGGGTCCGGCGTGGCTCTTCCTTGCGGCCCCGGTCGGCGGCGCGGGATGGGCGATGACCAGCGGCGCGGCGTTGAATGCGATGGTATCGCCCTGGTTCGCCCGCCGCCGACCGGCCGCGCTCAGCATGGCCTTCAACGGCGCCAGCTTGGGCGGGGTGCTGTTCTCGCCGCTCTGGGTCGCCGCGATCGGTCGGTTCGGTTTTCACGCCACCGCCTTAGCGATCGCCGCGACGGTCCTCATTGTCCTATGGGTCCTGTCGGGCCGCTATTTCCGCCAAACCCCGGCGACTCTGGGGCTTCCGATCGACGGCGAACCCGCCACCGCCACCCCGACGATCGTTCAGCATACCACTGCAACCGCCCCCATACCGCACCCCTGGCGCGACCGGCGCTTCGTCACCCTGGCCATTGGCGCGACGCTGGGCTTATTCGCGCAAATCGGGCTGATCGCCCATCTGTTCTCCATCCTCGCGCCGATTCTCGGCGACACCGGCGCCAGTGCCGCCATGGGCGGCGCGACCGCCTTGGCGATCGGCGGCCGCACCTTGTTGGGGTGGACGATCCCGCCGCATGCGAACCGCAGAACGGTGGCAGCCGCAAACCTGTCGATCCAGGCGATCGGGTCCATCGTGCTGCTGACGGCCGGCACGTCGGTACCGCTCGTGCTGCTGGGCACCGGGTTGTTCGGCCTGGGACTGGGCAACGTCACCTCGCTGCCGCCGCTCATCGCACAAGCGGAGTTCGTGGCGGCCGACGTTCCCCGTGTCGTGGCCCTGGTCACGGCGCTCGGTCAGGCCGGATATGCCTTCGCCCCCGCGCTGTTCGGCGTCCTGCGCGAATGCGGGGACAGCGGCACGATGCTGCTATTCGGCGTCGCTGCGGCCGTCCAACTCGGTGCGGCCGGCACGATGCCGATGGGCCTTCGCCGGTCGCAATATCCTTGACAAAAATAACATATAATGTTAGTTCACCGATCATGGACCCAACGGCGCCGCATTCCGCACGCACCGAACCCCCAGCCTCCCCCCAGGAGAGCCGGTCCAGCGCCCCCATGCCCGCCTGCATCGCCGCGATTTTGAGCGTGGTCAGGGTCCTCCTCGGCTACGGCAAGCACCTCGACGCGACGCTCCCCGAGCGAACCGACCATCCCGGATTCCCTGCAATCGCGATCGGATTCGGCACGCACGATGTGCGTCGCATCCTCGCGCATGTGCAGCGCGGCATCCTGCGCGCCATGATGTTGCAGAAATATTTGCTCGCCCGCGCCGCGCAAGGACGCGATATCGAACCGACCGAGCGCCCCGCGCCCGCCGAACAGGCGGATATCGAGGCGTTGCAGATGAAACTCCGCCCGCCCGCCGCACCGCGTGCCAAAACGGAACGCGCCAAAACGGAACGTGCCAAAGCGAAAAAAGCCAACCCCGACGATCCCCTGC
>JBAXFK010000110.1:0-13757 GCA_037139955.1 Rhodospirillales bacterium | reverse complement strand
TGTTCGACCAACTCAACGCCGATCTGACCGCTGGGCACAACATCGTGTCCACCGTTTTTATCCAATGCGGCTACGCCTACCGCCCCGACGGGCCGGAGCATTTGAAGCCGGTCGGCGAAACCGAGCGGGTGGTGGCAATCGCGGGGGACAAGGCGGGGATTTGCGCGGGGATCGTCGGCTACTGCGATTTCCGCCAAACCGAAACGGTGGACGAAGTGCTGGAAGCGCATATCGCAGCCGGCGCCGGCCGATTCCGCGGCATCCGCCAAAGCGCCGGATGGGACTCGGCAGTGATCGTCCAGACATCGGCCGTGCCGCCGCGCGGTATCCTGGCCGACCCTGCCTTCCGCGCCGGTCTGTCGCGGCTGGGCAAGCATGGGTTGAGCTACGAATGCTCCCTGTACTATCCGCAACTCGCCGAGCTCGCCGACGTCGCTCGGGCATTCCCAGACCTGCCGATTCAGGCCAACCACTGCGCCGGATTCATCGGCATCGGTCCGTATGCCGAGGCGCCGGCCGCAAACCTGGCCGCATATCGCGCGGCGATGCGCGACCTCGCGTCTTGCCCCAATGTCGTCGTGAAGCTGGGCGGTCAGGCCATGCCCATTCGTGGCTTTACCTGGCACGAGGACGTGCTGCCCCCGTCGTCCGGCCAGTTGGCGGCAGCTTGGAAGCCGATCGTGGAAAGCTGCATCGATGCCTTCGGCCCGGATCGCTGCATGTTCGAGAGCAATTTCCCGGTCGATAAAGGTCTGTGCAGCTACGTGTCGATCTGGAACGCATTCAAGCGGCTGGCCGCCGACTACTCCGCCAGCGAGAAAGCCGCACTTTTCCACGATACCGCCGCTCGGTTCTATCGGCTTTAAAATGAACCCCAGCCTTCGCCGTCAAGGACTGACCGTCGTCGGGACCCTGGCCATCGCCTACATGGCGTCGCATTTCTTCCGCGCGTCCAACGTCACTATCGGGCTGGACCTGATGCGAGACCTGCATATCGGGCCGGAGGCTTTGGGCGCCCTGACCGGGGCGTTCTTCTTCGGCTTTTCCGCCATGCAACTGCCTTGCGGCTTCTTCTTCGATCGCTACGGCCCCCGGCTGACGGTGTTCGGCATGCTGGTGCTGGCGACAATCGGTGGCGCGGTCTTCACCCTCGCCCCCAATTGGCCCGTCCTGGTGGCCGGCCGAGCGCTGATGGGCGCGGGATTCGGGGTGATGCTGATCGGGAGCATGGTGGTGATCGCGCGATGGTTTCCGCCGGAATGGTTCTCCACCATGTCGTCGTTCGTGATGTCGATCGGGTTGATCGGAAACCTAATGGCGACATCTCCTTTGGCTTGGGGGATCGAGGCCGTAGGCTGGCGCTGGGTGTTTGGCGGCATGGTGGTGTTCACCGGTTTGGCGTCCCTCGCGGTGCTGGCAGTCGTGCGCGACGCCCCGCCCGGCCATCCCTTCCTGGCACGCGAACCGGAGACCGGGCGTGAGATGCTGCGTGGTCTCGCCGAGGTCGTCCGCACCCGCCATTTGCCCTTCATCTTGGTGCTGAACTTCACCAACTATGCCTGCACCTTCACCCTGCAAGGCCTATGGGGTGGCGCATGGCTGCGGGAGGTGCATGGCATGACCCGAGTCGAATCGGGACATGTGCTACTGGCGGCCGTGCTCGCTTATCAGGTGGGCATTCTGACGATCGGGCCGCTGGACCGCGTGCTGAACACCCGCAAATGGATCGCCTTCACCGGCACATTGGTAGTAGCCGGGATCATGGCGACGCTCGCGTTTTGGTCGCATGCCCCGGCCTGGTTGCCGATCGCGGCGATCGTGGGGATCGGCTTCGTCAGCGCATCCAGCACCATGGTCATGGCACACGCGCGCGGCCTGTTCCCCGATCGCCTGATCGGCCGGGGCATGGCCACCGTCAACGCGACCGTGATGCTCGGTGTCGCCTGCATGCAAACCTTGTCGGGCGTGATCCTCGGGTGGTTCGAACCTTTGGCCTCCGGCGCTCGGTCGGAGATCGCGTATCGATCGCTGTTCGGGTTCATGGCGGTACTGCTCGCGATTGCCGTGTCGGTTTACAGCCGAGCGCCGGATGTGAAGCCGAAGGCGGCGGGGTGAGCTCCAAAGGTGCCGACACGCCGAACAGCCATTTCAGTGCAAGGGCGGCGTGCAGCGCGCTGCATAGGGTGCTAGGTCGTCCGCATCGAATACGACCGGCACAATAAGGCGAAAAGAATGGCGAACTGGGACATCGTGGTGGTCGGCGGCGGCGCCACCGGCCTTAGCGCGGCGATCGCGGCTGCCGGCACCGGTCGGTCCTGCCTCGTGCTGGACCGCATGGGCGGCGGCGGCGAACTGATGAATCTCGGTCGGTTGCACGGCATCAATACCGACGAAACCGGCCCCGACCTATTCGCTCGCCTGCTGACCGAAGCAACCGAGGCAGGCGCGGAAATGGCCATCGCCGAAGTGGTCGGCCTGCAACACACGCCCGACGGCTGGCACATCGCAACCGACGATGAGGCACACATCGCCAAAGCCGTGATCCTGGCCACCGGCCTGACCCTAGGCACCCTAGGCCTGCCGAACGAAGCCGATTTCGAGGGCATGGGCCTATCCCACTGCGCCGCCTGCGACGGCCCGCTTTATGTCGGCCAACCCGTCGTCGTCGCTGGCGCCGGTCGCTGGGCAGTGCAAGAGGCGCTGGAACTGGCCGCAGCGGGGTCGCAGGTCACCCTACTGACCCAAGGGGAGCCAGTGCCCGCCCTGGACACGATCGCTGTCATCGACGGCCGAGTCTTAGCGTTAGAGGGCAGCAAAGGCCTCGATGCCATCCAAATCGACGTCGCACCGCATCGCATCCCGACTCAAGTCGTGTTCCTACAAACTGGCCGCCGCCCCGCGCGCGACCTGCTACCCGCTGCATCGCACCCAATGCTGGCCGACGCCGGAACCGCCGAAACCCTGACGGCCGCGCTCGAGAACGGCCGCCAAGCAGTTGCTCGGGTTGCCAAAGCCGTCGCATAGGTGTTGAGTACTCGCATTCGGGAGCACGCAAGACAATGCGCATCGTCAATCCCACATTCGGGATCGAACCAGACAGCGAAGGCACGGCCACGGCCGCGCCCGTCGATTGGATGAACGACCCTATCGTCCTATTTTCCAACAATAAGCCCAACGCCAAGGAATTACTGGAAGGCGTGCGCAACCGCCTTTCCGGCATCCGCCGCGTGGACAATATCGACTACATCGCCAAGCCCAGCGCGAGCCAACCGGCGCCGCCCGAAATGCTCGACGATGTCGTTCGTAAGTACCGGATCGCGCTGCTCGCACTCGGCGACTGAGGCTCGTGCTCATCGTGGAGTTTCCACGACAGCATCGAACTACGTAAGCGCGGTTTGGCCGGGGTGGTAATCGCTACGGAAACCTTCAAGCCGCTGGTATTGGCGCAGGCCAAGGCCCGCAAACTCGACCCGCATCTGATCGTGGTGAAACACCCTGTCGGTGGGCTGAACGCGGCCGAACTCGAAGATCGCATTCACGCGGCCTTCGAAGGGCTGAAGCTGGAGATGAAAATCTAAATGTCCGACGCCGAGGTTCTCGAGATTGCCGACATGGACCCGGATGCCTGGGCGGATTTCGTCGTAAAGCAGGGGTGGACCGACGGTCTGCCCCTGGTTCCCCCCACCGAAGCCGCCGTTGCCCGGATGGTCGACGGTGCGCGCGGCGATAACGAACCGATTACCGCGATTACCCCGCGGTTGATGAAGCCGACAATGCGCAGCTTGGGCGCCAACGCGGTAATGGCCGGTTGCAAGCCGGAATATTTCCCGGTCGTGCTGGCCGCCCTGCGCGCAGTGCTGGTCGCAGACTACAATCTGCACGGCACCCTGGCGACAACGCATTCCTGCGCGCCGATGGTGATGATCAACGGCCCACTGCGGACCGCGCTGAATGTGAATTGCGGCAGCAACTGCTTCGGCCAAGGCTGGCGCGCCAACGCTGCGATCGGGAGGGCTTTGCAATTGATCCTGAACAATGTCGGCGGCGCGAAACCGGCAATCATGGATCGCTCCACCTTTGGCTCCCCAGCGAAATACACATTCTGCTTCGGAGAAAACGAGGAGGAAAGCCCCTTCGCCCCCTACCACGTCCGCAAAGGCTTCAACGCCGAGGACAGTGTGGCGACGGTGATTTCGTCCGAACCGAACCATAATCTGAACGATCACGGCAGCACCACCGGCCTCGATCTGCTGACCACGTTTGCCGGCGGTATCGCGACCCCGACATCCAACACGATCTCCGCAAAGGGGCCGTTCTTCATTGTCTTCGGGCCGGAGCACGCCGCGACCCTGGCCCGCGACAATTGGACGGTCGAGGCAATCCAAAATTTCCTTTACGAAAAAGCCCGCGTGCCGATCCATCATGTGTCGCGGGAAAACCAGTTTCGTTACGAAACCGGCGGGAATCCGCCCGAGGACGGCTTTTACAAAGTCGCGCCGACACCGGACGATATCCATGTCGCGGTGGCCGGTGGGCCAGGCAAGCATTCGGCTTGGATTCCCTCGTTCGGTGGCACAGCCGCGATTTCAGTGCGGGTGAAGCCCCCCGCGACGGCATGATCGCCGTCGGCGACCGCGACGCGCCTTTGTTCCCTGGCGATGGGGACTGGGACCGCGCGCAAACAATCCTGCTAGACAACGAATTGATCGACGGATTGCCTGCTGTCGTGCCCACTGAGGCCCGGATGTCGGCAATGTTGGCGGGCCGCGCGGCCGACGTATCCTTCGGCTACATGCCACCGCTTTTCGGCGAGCTGACCAACCAAGCCATCGCCTATTGTTGCGTCCTCGCCGGCTGCCGCCCGGCCGAATTTCCCGTGGTGCGGGAAGCCGCATTGGCCACGTTGGAAGATTGCTTCAACCTACTGGGCATCCAAACTACCACCGGCACCCCGTCCGTTGCCGCGATGGTGCGTGGACCGATCGTCGACGCGCTCGGCATGAATGCCGGCACCAACTGCCTCGGCCCCGGCAACCGCGCCAACGCCTGCATCGGGCGCGCCTTGCGGCTGGTGCTAACGAATATCGGCGGCGCTCGGCCGCTGGTGGGCGACATGGCCACAATGGGACAACCGGCGAAATACGGCATGGCATTTGCCGAGGGCGCGCATGCACTTGCCCCTGCCCCGACAGAAAGCGCCGTCACAGTCATCGGATTATCCGGGACGATGGAAGTGTTGCCGGAGCAAGGAGCGTCCACCCCCGAAATGGTTCTGCGCCCGGCACTGATCGCGATGCAAGGCGGTCGCTTGGCCGCCGCCGCTGCTCGTCAGAAGCCGCCCTGCGAGCAGTTTTTGCTGATGCCGCCGGAAATGGCGGATATTCTGGCACACAACGGCTGGACCTTGGCCGACGCGCAGGCGTTTTTATTCCAGGCTTCCGAAACCGACTGGCCCATCGCCCGCGCCCCCGCCGATATCCGCATCGTCATGACTGGCGGTGCAGGCGTGAAAATGACCTGCCCAATCCCTTGGGGTGGCGGCACGTTCTCGGTTACGCGGCCGGTCCATCCACAGTAAATTGCAACGCCGCCAAACGGGAATAAAGCCCACCTTGAGCAACCAAGGCGTCGTGCGTACCGACCGCCACAATGCGCCCCTCGTCCAACACAACAATCCGGTCAGCCCGGCGCACCGTAGCCAATCGATGCGCGACCACCAGAGTCGTCCGCCCCTCGGAAAGCGCTGCCAGAGCATTTTGCACGGCATGTTCCGATTCCGCGTCCAGTGCGCTGGTTGCCTCGTCCAACAACAAAATTGCGGGATCGCGCAGGATTGCGCGCGCAATTGCCATGCGCTGGCGCTGCCCGCCGGACAGCATGACGCCCTTTGCCCCCAAAAACGTGCCGAAGCCATCGGGCAAGGCATCCAGAAAACCATCGGCGGCGGCGGCGGTTGCCGCAGCCCGCACCTCGGCTTCGCTCGCGGTCGGACGTCCGAAGCGGATAGCGTCCCAGCCATTGGCGGAGAAAATAACCGGCTCTTGCGGCACCAGCCCGATGCAACCCCGCAGCACCGCTGGATCGAGCATCGCGATATCCACACCATCCAATCGGATTCGCCCGCCGGTCGGATCGTAGAATCGCAACAACAATTGCAGCACCGTCGTTTTGCCGGCACCCGACGGTCCGACCAATGCCACGGTTTCCCCCGGTTCGATTGTCAGCGACAGGCCCGCCAGCGCCGCCTGCCCCGGCCGCGTCGGATATTCGAACCGCACATCCTCGAACACGATCCGCCCCTGCACCGGCCGAGGCAGCACCGCCGGCGTCGCTGGCGCTTGGATCGACGGTTGCTCCGACAACAGGTCGGACAGCCGTTCCGCAGCGCCGGCCGCGCGCTGCACATCGCCCCAAACCTCGTTGAACGAGGCACCGGACGACGCCAACAACACAGCATACAGCACAAAAGCCGACAATTCCCCGCCAGTCATCCGTCCCGCCACGACATCCCGCCCGCCGACCCACAGCGCAAACGTAATGGCGCCGAAGCCGCATAGGATCACTGTCAGGATCAGCATTGCACGGGTCAGCACGCGGCGGGTCGCGGTCTGGAAACTGCGCTCGACCGTCTCATCGAAGCGCTGCCGCGCCTGCGATTCGTAGGTAAAGGCCTGTACTGCACGCAGGCCGGCAATCGTTTCTTCGGCATAAGCCCCGAGGTCGGCGACACGATCCTGAGACGCCTTCGAGAGCCGCTTTTCCCGCCGCCCAAACAGCAGCATCGGCCCGACCACCACCGGCACCACAATCGCCACAATCGCCGCCAGCCGAGGACTGGTGGCGATCAGCATCGCGAAAGCCCCTAATCCCGTCAGCAGATTGCGCGCGCCGAGCGAAATCGCGGACCCGATCAATGCCTGCAACACCGCGATATCGGCGGTCAAGCGGGACAGGATGTCGCCGGTTCGGGCCGTTTCGAAAAAAGCCTGCGAAAGACCGAGGACGCGCGCGTACATGTCGCGCCGGATATCGGCGGCAATGCGTTCGCCCAGCCACGTCACCAGATAAAACCGCGCGGAGGTCACGATTGCCAGCGCGGCGACAATCCCAAACATCGCCAGCGCCGTCACATTGAGATGGCTAGCATCTCCACTGGCAAAACCCCGATCCACCAACCCCCGCAATCCCTGACCGATGCCGAGCACGAGGACCACCGCGAGGATCAATGCCGTCGCGGCAGCCGCAGCGCGCCAGCGATAGGCTCGCAAATAAGGCGGGATGATGCGCAGCGATTCAAGACGCGGGCGGGCTGGCGATGGCGTGTCGGTCAAAACAGATTCTCTCGCTACGATTCCTACCGACATGGCGTATGCGATATCGCGTTGCAATGCGCTAAGGTTGCGACATGACCGAAGAACGCAGTCCCGAATTCCAGCGCGGCTGGGACGCCGCGATCGCCGCCGCTCGCGCTTGGCACGAGGCAAAGGCCAAGCAATGCTTGGTGCTTTCACGTCGCAACCGATTTCCGAAGAACCTAGAACGAGAATCGGAGCTACACACCCAGTCGGCGGAGCTGCTAGCGATGCTCAGCCCCGACGACGTGTGACCGTCAGTCGAACAACGTCGCCAATCTCTGTTTCATTTGATCGGCGATATAAAGTGCCAGGGCCTGAATGGTCGATGTCGGATTGACCCCGCCGGATGTGACGAACAACGACCCATCGATAATAAACAGGTTCTTCACGTCGTGCGTGCGGCCCCAGGAATTTACCACCGAGGTCGCGGGATCGTTGCCCATACGGGCGGTTCCCAACAAGTGCCAGCCGCCGTAAACGATCGGACTATTCGTCGCGATATCTGTCGCCCCCGCCGCCGCCAGAATTTCTTTCGCTCTGGCAATGCCGTGTGCCATCATGCGTGCGCTGTTCTCGCCGATCGTGTAATCGACCCTCGGCGCGGGAATGCCGTGGCTGTCCTTCAATATCGGATCGAGCGTAACACGGTTATGCGCCTCGGGCAGATCCTCGCAAATCGCCGATAGCGCGATACGGCGGCCGTTAAGTTGGCGGAACCGATCGTGGTGCCCGGCCCCCCACGGGAGCATGCCTTTCGCGGCGCTGGTAATCGCCTCGGTCACCGGGCCGGTGCCGCGATTGAACTGGATGGTGTAGCCGCGGACAAAATCGCGGGCGGGATCGGTCTCGTAAAATTCCTTGCTCCACAAACACGTCGGGGGCGCGCGATTGGCGTCGGCTTGTTCTTCGATATAACCGTACACCTGGGCATAAGGGTGAAACATCAGATTTTTGCCGACGAGGCCGCTGGAATTGGCCAATCCGTTCGGAAAACGTTCCGATTTAGAATTCAACAGCAAACGCGGCGTGCCGACGCCGTTGCAGGCGACGACCACGACCTCGGCTGCCTGGAATTGCTCCTTGCCGTTTTTATCGAAATAAACCACGCCGGAGGCCATGCCCTCGGCGTTAGTCGAAATCTCCTTCACCCGACAATGGGTTCGCAATTCCACCCCGGCGCGACGCGCCTCCGGCCAATATGTAATATCCGTGCTGGCCTTCGCCCCCTGTGCGCAGGCCGGGGTGCAATGTCCGAGGTTGATGCATTTCGCCCGGCCCTCGTAATCGGTTGTCGCGACGGTCGTATCGGATGGCCACCAATGCCAGCCTAAATGGTTCATCGCCTTGGCGAACCTTGTGCCCGATTTGCCCAGTCCCAGAGGCGGCATGGGCGGATTGCGCTCCGGTACGCCCGGATCGCCCGCCAAGCCGGATACGCCCATCATTTTGTCGTTCTCAGTAAAAAATCGCTCCAAATCGGCATAACGGATGGGCCAATCGTCGGCCACGCCGTCGAGCGATTTCACTCGGAAGTCGGATGGATGCATACGCGGCCAGTGCGCAGTGTAAAACACTGTTCCGCCACCAACACCGTTGAAATTCACAACTTTGATCGGGGAATTATCCTCGTTGATCGGATAATCCTCGGCTCGGCCACGAATATTTGGGCTGGGCGAGTAATCGCCGAGCGCACGCGCTTCCCAGTCCCGACCGTTGGCGGGGTATTCGGACGGCTTCATCCAATCGCCCTGTTCGAGGCAGACGATGCGCATTTTGGTTTCGGCAAGGCTGTACGCCATCGCCGCCCCGGAGGCCCCTGCCCCAATGATCAGCACATCGACGGGATCGTTCATCGCGGTTTCCTTCCTGCTCGGCTGCCAAAGATTACCGCGCCGGGTTTCCGGGGCAAGAGTCAGCCCCTACAATCGCAGCGTACACCCGAACGGAGGACACTATGCCCGATACCGCGTTCCGCGCCGCCGGCCATAATTGGCGCCTGTATTGCGGCCCGCAGGCCATCGAGCAGGGTCTAAAAGAATCGGTGCAGCGGTCCCGAGCGAAACGGGCGTTCGTGGTTTGCTCGCCATCGGTGAACCGGCGGACCGATACAGTTCGGCGTATCGAAGCCGCGTTGGGCGACCTGTACGCCGGTGTTTACGACGGGATCGAGAAGGATTCGACCTACGCATCCGTCGTTGCGGCCAAGGAAGCCGCCCAGGCGGTGGGTGCCGATCTATTGATCGCGGTCGGCGGCGGATCGGTGATCGTAGCGGTGCGAGCTTTGGCAATTTTCATGGCCGAGCCGGGCGATCCATTTCAGATCATGACCCAGTATCCAGAAGGCAAGCCCGCATTCAGTCCACGCCTGATGAAGCAGAAACCACCGATTATCAATATCCCCACCACACCCACGAGCGCGATGAACCGTGCTGGGACCGGATTGAAAAATCCCGATCTCGATCAGCGAATGGAATATTTCGATCCGAAAACACGCCCGCAAGCGATATTCTTCGACGACGACGCCCTGCTGAGCGCACCGCCCTCGCTGATCCGTTCCACAGCGACAACACTCTTTGCGAGTTTGGTAAGTTCGATGTCGCAACTCGGCCTCAATCCCCTGGCAGAGGGCGATCGGAACCACGCCTTCAAGCTGGCATTCGCGGCCTATCCCCGGTTGATCGAGGAATTGGAAAATCCCAAGCTGCGGTTGGATCTTTGCGTAGCAGCGTTCCTGATGAACCGCGCCGAGGACGACGGGCTGCGCCGGTTTCGAGGGGGACCGTTTTCCGGAAACTATGCCGTTTCGACCGCGTTGCACGTGCGTTACCCGCATGTCGGGCAGGGTGAATCGACCTCGGTCGTTCATGCCCCGAAAATCCGCATATCCGAAACCATAGATCCCCAATCCGCTCGGCAAGTCGCCGAAGCCTTGGGCGTTTGGCACGGAAATATGGACGGGCGCCAAGCTGCATTATCCGTCGCGGATTGGCTGGAAGATATTTACACGCGCATGGGCGTGCCGACGCGGCTCCGTCAGATCGACATTCCACGCGAGGATATTCGCGCCATCGCCAGCGAGACGGTGAAGAATTTCAACGCCAATGCCAGTGTGCGTTCCGTCGCCGATCAAATCGAGGACGCGGTGCGATTGCTGCAAGCCGCCTATTAGCGGTGTCCCAGCATATATCGACCGATTTCCTGCGGATCGACGCCCACCGCTGACATCTGATGCACGAGCTGCCCCTCGTGCATCACCGCGATGCGATCGGATAACTCCAAGATTTCATCCAAATCCTCGGAAATCAGCAGCACTGCGGTGCCCGCATTACGCGCTGCCACGATCCGCGCGCGCGTTTCGGCAACGGCCTTTACATCGAGGCCAAAGCAGGGATTCGCGAGAATGAGCAAGCGAACATCGCCGTCGAACTCACGGGCCAGGACGCATCGTTGCACATTACCGCCAGATAAGACACCGATCGGCGCTTGCGGGGACGGCGCCCGCACGCCGTAATTGGCAATCATGGCCCGAGCACGAGTGGCCATCGCCGGACGATCGAGCCATGGTCTCCGATTCCCTACGTCGAAGGCGCGCAAATTGAGATTATCCATCACAGTCATGGGCGGAACGCAGCCATTGCGCAACGGTTCCTCGGGCAGGACACGGACATGCCGTGCCTGCGACTGTTCCCGACTAGCATCGTAAGGGGCGCCACCAACCGAGATCGATCCGCTTTCTATCGGACGTTGACCGCCCAGAACCTCCACCAATTCCTTTTGCCCGTTACCGGAAACACCCGCGATCCCGACGATTTCACCTGCCGCGATATTCAGCGCTTCGATATCCAAGCCCTTGCGCCCACCATCTGGCGCGGTTCGCAGCTTGCGCACCGCCAAGCAGATTTCTTCGCGCGGTCCGCCAAGCCGTTCCGGGTTTGCCGGTGCGTGCGGTTCGCCAATCATCATCGCGGTCAGATCGCCTGCACCGAGATCCTTCACCTTGCCGGCCCCAGCGAAGCGTCCGCGTCGCAGCACCGTGACCTCATCGACAAAAGCCGCGACTTCTTTGAGCTTATGGGTGATGATAACGATGGACAATTCGCCGGAATGAGCGAGATCCTGCACAAGCCCCAGCATTTCGGTCGCTTCCTGCGGGGTCAGCACCGACGTGGGTTCGTCCAAAACAAGAAAGCGCCGTTGGAGATAAAGCTGCTTCACAATCTCGGTCTTTTGCCGCTCACCGGCGGCCAGCATTCCGACATTGGCATCCAATGGCACTTTAAACGGCATCGCGCGCATAAATTCGGCAAGGGCTGCCTTTTCCGCGCGCCAGTCAATCGCAGCCGGAACGTTTCGGCGAGACATAACCAGATTTTCAGCGACGGTCATCGACGGAACGAGGGTAAAATGTTGATAAACCATTCCCAGACCGAGCGCATCGGCGTCGGCAGGTCGTTCTATCGTTGCCTCCCTGCCATCCACCAAAAAACCTCCGTCGTCCGCTCGATAATAGCCCAGCAGGCATTTCACGAGGGTCGATTTTCCAGCACCGTTTTCGCCCAGGAGACCGTGCACCGTTCCAGGCTCCACCTTCATGGAAACGCCGGATAGCGCATGAAAGCTACCGAAATGCTTTCCGATGTCTACGGCTTCGATGCCGATCGCTTTCATGGCAGTTGCGCCAAAAAGGCGGTGCTATTGCTGACTGCGCCGAACACGCCGCCCTGCATCTTGATCATTTTAAGTGCCGCTGCATGGTTTCCGGCATCGGTGGCACCACAACAATCGTCAAGCAGCAAACATTCGAACCCACGATCGTTGGCGTCCCGCATAGTCGTATGGACGCAAACATCGGTGGTGATCCCTGTGAGAATAATGTTCGCAATACCTCGGGTGCGCAAAATGAGCTCTAGGTCGGTTGCGTAGAAGCTACCTTTACCCGGCTTATCGATAACGATCTCACGGGGTAGCGGTGCGAGTTCGGGAATAATCTCCCACCCCGGTTCGCCCCGCGTCAGGATGCGACCGCATGGCCCTGGGTCCCCAATTCCCGCTCCGATCTGCTGCGACCGCCAAAGTTTGTTGACAGGCAGATCCGACAGATCGGGGCGGTGCCCTTCCCGCGTATGAATAATCGTGTAATTGCGCGCTCGCAGCGCTGCCAGAATATTGCTGATCGGCACGATCGGCGCCCGCGTTAGCGATAAATCGTACCCCATTTTATCGACGTAGCCGCCAACACCGCAGAAATCTGTCTGCATATCGATAACAATCAGCGCCGTATTATCGGGTCTCAACGACCCGTCGAACGGCCAAGGATAAGGATCGGCGTGAATGACAGGCATGGCTACCTCCCGATCGAAAGTTGCCCAGGCATACCGCGGAGCGAGGTTCCGCCACGGGCGGTGACGATCAGTACCGTCAGCGTGACGACATAGGGTGCGGCATAAAACAGATAATATCCCCAAGTTACGCCGACAGTTTGCAACGATGGACCGAGTGCACCGGCTGCCCCGAACAACAGCGAGGCATAGATACAATTCAACGGATTCCATCGCGCGAATACAACCAGCGCAACCGCCATGAGGCCTTGGCCCGACGAAAGCCCTTCATTCCAACTACCGGGATAATAAAGGGACAGGAACGCTCCGCCGACGCCAGATAAAGCGCTACCGACAGCGGTCGCCAATAAGCGCATCCGATCGATAGGGAGGCCAAGTGCCAAGGCCGCGTCCTGGCTGTCACCGACGATACGAATGCGCAATCCCATCCGAGTCGAACGGAAGCCCCAATGAAGCGCAAAAGCCGCTACCAAACCGAGAAAAAACAAGGGACATACCATCAATGCATTACGCAATTGCGGCGAATCCGACCAAAAGCCGAGCGGAATGGCTGGGAGTAATGGGGCACTCGGTTGCACGTAAGGTTTGCCGAAGAAAAATGCTGTTCCGGTACCGGCCAGCATCAGCGCGATACCCATGGCGACATCGTTTACGCGCCGCAGCGAACAAACCGCCCCGTGCAAACCACCGAGAATCAATCCCGCAAAAGCAGCAGCAACAACACCGAACCACGGATTGCCAGTCTCGTACGACGTTGCATAGGCAACCATTGCGCCGAGCACCATCACACCTTCGTTGCCTAGATTTATTCGGCCTGCTTTTTCGGTGAGGCACTCCCCGAGACTAACGAACAGAAACGGGGTGCTCACGCGCAGGCTTCCGGCCAGCATGGCCAAAGCGACCGATGCGAAGGTGGAGTCCATCAGGCAGTCCCCCGCGGTTGGAACCAGGGAAAGCGGCCATAAAGTGTGTCGCCTGTCAGGATGGCAATAAAAATCATCCCTTGCAGCACCCTCCGTGCCAACAAGAGTGAGACATCTCCCCCCCGGAAGTTTAGACCCTG
>JBAXFK010000109.1:0-13770 GCA_037139955.1 Rhodospirillales bacterium | reverse complement strand
TCCATGGTTGGTGGACTAACGTTTTATGTTATAAATGTCAAGAGGGATAGCGACGCGCGCCTGGTCCTGACCGGACAGAAGGCGGGGACCATTTGGTGGCCTAGCCGATATCCGCCTATTTTATAGACACATTCGGCATGTTGCACGTTGAACGGACAACCTAGCACGCATCGCTGCAATGGTCCGGCTTGCCCCGATCGTATGCACATATTTCGTTCGTTTTCCGACCGTGGACCGCTGAAATTAGCCCGACGCCGTCGTGGCCGTGCTTGGCCGGACCATACAAAGCCCGCGCAAATTGCCGAAACCGACCGGGTCATGTTCGTGCAGGGCCGTGACACACATCCTGGCACACTGGTTGCATAGCACTCCGTCAGCGGAGCCAACCAAGGCTCGCACCGGCCTGCAACATGCCCGGAATTGGGAAACAGGACAGAGGCACATGGCATTCAATCTACCCACGATCTCCCGCCGCGGACTGGCCCGCTTGGGCGCTGCCGCCGCGACCGTCGCCGCTGTTGGCGCCGTTAAGGAAGCCGCCGCGCAGAGCACCGGCACGATCAAGGTCGGTATCCTGCACTCGCTATCGGGCACCATGGCGATCAGCGAGACCACGCTGAAAGACGTCATGTTGATGCTGATCGAGCAGCAAAACGCCAAGGGCGGTCTGCTCGGCAAGAAGCTGGAAGCAGTCGTTGTCGATCCCGCGTCGAACTGGCCGCTGTTCGCGGAAAAAGCCCGTCAGCTGATTTCGGTCGACAAATGCGCCGCGACCTTCGGCTGCTGGACGTCGGTGTCGCGCAAATCCGTGCTGCCGGTGTTCGAAGAGCTGAACTCCATCCTGTTCTACCCCGTCCAGTACGAGGGCCAGGAATGCAGCCGTAACGTTTTTTACACCGGGGCCGCGCCGAACCAGCAGGCAATCCCGGCGGTCGATTACTTGTGGAACGAAAACAAGGTGAAGCGCTGGGTGCTGGCCGGCACCGACTATGTTTACCCGCGCACTACCAATCAGATTCTGGAAGCCTATTTGATCTCCAAGGGTGTCGCCAAAGAAGACATCATGATCAATTACACGCCGTTCGGTCACTCCGACTGGCAGAACATCGTCGCCGAGATCAAGAAATTCGGCTCCGCCGGCAAAAAGACCGCCGTCGTATCGACCATCAACGGCGATGCCAACGTGCCGTTCTACAAGGAACTCGGTAACCAGGGCATCAAGGCAACCGACATTCCCGTCGTCGCGTTCTCGGTCGGCGAAGAAGAACTCGCCGGCATCGACACCAAGCCGTTGGTCGGCCATCTCGCCGCCTGGAACTACTTCCAGAGCGAGGACAACGCCGACAACAAGAAATTCATCGCCGATTGGAAGGCCTTCACCAAAAGCCCGAAGCGCACGACCAACGACCCGATGGAAGCGCATGTCATCGGCTTCAAGATGTGGGTGAAAGCGGTCGAGGCGGCCGGCACCACAGCATCCGACGCGGTGATCGACGCCCTGATCGGAACCTCGGTTCCCAACCTGTCGGGCGGTTACTCCGCAATGATGCCGAACCACCACATCACGAAGCCGGTGCTGATCGGTGAAATCCAGGCGGACGGCCAGTTCAACACCGTGTCTCGCACGGCCGGCCTCGTGGTCGCGCAGGAATGGTCGCCGTACGTGGCCGATACGAAGGATCTGATCGGCGATTGGCGCGCGCCGATGAAATGCGGTGCCTTCAATGTCAAAACCGGTGCCTGCACTGCCGGTAAGAAGGCCTGACGGGGCGGGGCGGCCGTCTCCTCCCCGGCCGCCCCCAACGTCTGCTGAAAAGGTTACACGATGCGCCGGCTGCTCGTCTTCCTTCTGATCGCCGCACTGGCGCTTGCCTCGGGTCCCACACGGGCCGACCCAGCGGGCGACGCGCTGGTCGCCCTCGCCTCCACCAATTTTGGATCGATCCGCGAAGGCGTCGAACAACTCGCCGTTTCCGGGCACCCGCGTGCCGCCGCGATTATCGCGGCCTTACAGGGCGGCAAGCTCTATTTCACGGCCGACAAGGCACTGCTGATCAAGCAGGACGACGACCGGTTCGCCGCCGCGCTGACCGGCGCGGCGACGGAAGCGGAAAATCCCAAGCAAACCCGCCTCAACAACGCCGTCCGCAGCGCGATCGAAGCTGCGCTTGGCGGGTTGCGCCTGTTCGCCCCCGACGCTGCGACGCGCCGCACCGCTGCCGAGGCGGTGTTCCGAGCGCGCGACCCCGCAGCGTTGCCGGCGCTGGATAAGGCTATTGCGAAGGAAACCGATTCCGGTGTGAAGCGCCGGATGGAACAAGCGCGCGCCGCCGCGATCCTGTCGTCCACCGATGCAGCCGAGGGCGACCGAATCGCCGCCGTGGGCGTTTTGCGGGATCGCGGCGATATCGAAGCACGCAGCTACCTGTCGTCCTTGTCCGGTCAACCGCCCGCCGCCGCCGAAGCGATCGCCGCCTCGCTGACCGCGATGGACCGCATGGCGCAAATCTGGAGCGTGGCGCAAAGCGTTTACTATGGCCTCAGCCTCGGGTCGGTCCTACTGCTGGCAGCGGCCGGTCTGGCGATCACCTTCGGCGTGATGGGCGTCATCAACATGGCGCACGGCGAGATGGTCATGATCGGCGCCTACACTACCTTCGCGGTGCAGCAATTCATGCGGGCGAACACACCCGCATTGTATGGCGCGAGCCTGATTGTCGCGGTGCCGCTGGCCTTCCTCGTGTCCGGCGGCGTCGGCGTGATCGTCGAGCGCACGTTGATCCGCTGGCTTTACGGCCGGCCGCTGGAGACATTGCTCGCGACCTGGGGCCTGTCGCTTGTTTTGCAACAAGGGGTCCGCTCGATCTTCGGCGCCAATAATAAGGATGTGGACACCCCCTCCTGGATGAGTGGCGCGACCGAGCTTGGCGGCCTGACGCTGACATGGAACCGGATGTACATAATCCTGTTCTCCGCCGTCGTGTTGGCGGCGTTGATGGCGGCGCTCCGCTATACCTCGTTGGGTCTGCGGATGCGGGCGGTGACGCAGAACCGCCGCATGGCCGCCGCGATGGGCATTCGCACTCCTTGGATCGACGCGCTGACCTTCGGGTTGGGGTCGGGCGTGGCGGGCATGGCTGGCGTGGCGCTCAGTCAGATCGACAACGTGTCCCCCAATCTGGGCCAAAGCTACATCATCGACAGCTTCATGGTCGTGGTGTTCGGCGGTGTCGGCAATCTCTGGGGCACCACGCTGGGCGCGCTGACGCTGGGCATCGTCAACAAATTCCTGGAGCCGGTTGCCGGCGCGGTCATGGCGAAAATCGTGGTGCTGGTGTTGCTGATCCTGTTCATCCAACGACGGCCGAGGGGCATGTTCCCGCTTAAGGGAAGGGCGGTGGAATCGTGAAACTCAACCGCACCGCTTGGTTAACCCTGGCCCTGACGCTCGGCATTCCCTTGTGTCTCGCGTTGTCGAACCAGACCACTGCGCCGGACTCCGCGCTGCATGTGCCGACCTATGTCGTCGCACTGGCCGGGAAATATCTGTGCTTCGCCATGCTCGCGCTGGCCGTCGATCTGGTTTGGGGATTCGCCGGCATCCTGTCGCTGGGGCACGCAGCGTTCTTCGCCCTCGGCGGTTATGCGATGGGCATGTATCTCATGCGCCAGATCGGCGCGCGCGGAGTCTACGGCAATCCCAATCTGCCGGATTTCATGGTGTTCTTGGGCTGGAAAGAGCTGCCTTGGTATTGGCAAGGATTCGATTGGTTCGGCTTCGCGGTGTTGATGGCGGTGTTGGTGCCTGGATTGCTGGCGATGGGCTTCGGCTGGCTCGCGTTCCGGTCCCGCGTCACCGGCGTCTATCTATCGATTATCACCCAGGCGCTGACCTACGCGCTGCTACTGGCGTTCTTTCGCAACGACATGGGATTCGGCGGCAATAACGGGATGACCGATTTCAAGGACATCCTCGGCTTCTCCGTTCAGGCCGATAGCACGCGCTCCGCCTTGCTGATCGTGTCCGCGATCTTTCTGTGCGCGCAGTTCCTGGTCGCACGGTTCGTGGTCGACTCCCGCTTCGGCAAGGTGCTGATCGCGGTGCGCGATACGGAATCGCGCACCCGGTTCCTCGGTTATCGTCCCGAAGCTTACAAGCTGGTGGTCTGGGTGTTGTCCGCCGCGATGGCCGGCATCGGCGGGGCACTATATGTCCCGCAGGTCGGCATCGTCAATCCCAGCGAGTTCGCCCCCGCCAACTCCATCGAATCGGTAATCTGGGTGGCCGTTGGCGGGCGAGGCACCCTGACCGGCGCCATTCTGGGCGCGGTGGTCGTGAATTTCGGTAAGACTTGGTTCACCGGGGTGCTGCCGAACTACTGGCTCTATGCGTTGGGCGGACTGTTCATCTTCGTTACCCTGTTCCTGCCCAAAGGCATCATGGGCCTGTTCGCAGTCCGGGCGAAAAAGCCGGCGGCGAAGTCGGAGGTCGCAGCATGAGCGAAGGCGATACCCTATTGTATCTCGACGGTGTCACCGTCGCATTCGATGGATTCCGCGCGCTGAACGCGCTGTCGCTGTATTTGGAAAAGGGCGAGATGCGGGCAGTGATCGGCCCGAACGGCGCCGGCAAAACGACGATGATGGATGTGATCACCGGCCGCACTCGGCCCGACACGGGGAAGGTCATGTTCGGTACCGATACCGACCTGACCAAGCTGGACGAACCGGCGATCGCCGCCCTGGGCATCGGCCGCAAGTTCCAGAAGCCGACGGTGTTCGAACCCCACTCCGTCTGGGACAATATCCTGCTGGCTCTGGCCGGGGATCGCCGCCCCCGGTTTTCGCTCTGGGCAAAGGAGACCGCCGAGGAAAAGCGCCGGATCGAATCCGTGCTGGAAACCGTCCGCCTGCAAGACCAGCGCCATCGACGCAGCGGCGACCTGTCGCACGGCCAGAAGCAGTGGCTGGAAATCGGCATGTTGCTTGCGCAGGAGCCGCAACTTCTTCTTGTCGACGAGCCCGTTGCCGGCATGACCGATGCGGAAACCGAGCAAACGGCGGAGTTGCTGCGGGAGATCAATAAGACTCGCAGCGTGGTGGTGGTGGAACACGATATGGCGTTCGTACGGGCGTTGGACGTGAAAGTGACCGTACTGCACGAGGGGTCGGTGCTGTCGGACGGCTCCATCGACCATGTCAGCGCCGATCCGCGCGTCGTCGAAGTCTATTTGGGACGCTGAGGATGCTAAAGGTACAAAATATCGACCTGCATTATGGCGCCGCCATTGCATTGCGGCAGGTCTCTCTCCAGGCCGAGCCGGGGTCCGTAACTTGTATTCTGGGCCGCAACGGGGTCGGCAAAACGTCCCTGCTGCGGGCCATCACCGGGGCGCACCCGATCTCGGCCGGCTCCATCGAGTGGGAAGGCCACGAAATTTCGAAACTGCCCGTTTATGAACGTGCCCGACGCGGCATCGCCTGGGTGCCGCAAGGGCGCGACGTATTCCCACTGCTGACAGTCCGCGAGAATCTGGAAACCGGCTTTGCGGTCCTGCCGCGCGGACAACGGCGCGTCCCCGACGAGATCTTCGACCTATTCCCGGTGTTGAAAACCATGCTGCGGCGGCGCGGCGGCGATTTATCCGGTGGGCAACAGCAGCAACTCTCGATTGCCCGCGCTTTGGTCATGAAGCCGCGACTCATCGTGCTCGACGAACCGACAGAGGGCATCCAGCCCAGCATCATCAAAGACATCGGCCGCGTCATCGACCTGTTGCGATCGCGCGGAGAGATGGCCATCCTGTTGGTCGAACAATATTTCGATTTTGCCCAAGAGCTGGCGCAGACGATCGCGGTCATGGATCGCGGCGACATCGTGCTGTCCGGCCGTCGGGAGGACCTTGACGAAGCCGATGTACGACGGCGCCTTTCTGTCTGAACCCGCCTTTCAGCGAGCGGTCGGGGATCTGCGCGTGACGTTCAAGCGGCGCGGCGATACGTCTGTGCTCGACGATCTCCGGCAAGCCGGTTGCCTGAAAGCGCTATTTCCACGGCCGGTGACTCCGGGTTGGGCAGACGTAACGACATTGAACACCTCCGGCGGCGTAGCCAGCGGCGACCGGCTTCTGAGCGCATTCGCGGTCGGACCCGGCGCTCGGGCTGTCGTGTCGGCGCAGGCGGCCGAACGCTTCTATCGGGCGCCGGTCGGCGGGCTGCCGTCATTCGTGCGCACCCAGATCGATGTGGCGGCGGCCGCATCGCTGGAATGGCTGCCCCAAGAAACAATCCTTTTCAATCATTGCGCGCTGGACCGGCGCTTGGAAATAAATTTGGCACCCGATGCCTGGTTCCTGGGCGTCGAAGCCCTGGTCTTCGGGCGCGCCGCGATGGGCGAGCAGGTCGAGCAAGCCCGATTGCACGACGCGCTGCGCGTGCGACGCGACGGCCGCTGGCTATTACACGACACCGTACGCATGGACGGTCCCATCGCCGCGCTCTTGGCTCGGCCCGCCGTCGCCGCAGGGGCGCGGGCCGTCGCCACGTTGTTGCACGTCGCGCCCGATGCCGAGGCATTCCTAACCCCGGTGCGGGATGCTTTGGAAGAAAATGGCGTGGAAACAGGCGTTAGCGCATGGAATGGAATGCTCGTGGCGCGTATGCTGGCGCCCGACAGCGCAATGCTGCGCCACGCGGTGGCGGTCGCGCTGAATGTTATCCGGGCGCCTCGGGCGCTACCCCGCGTTTGGATGTGTTGAGAAGGCTGACACGATGAATCTGACCCCTCGCGAGAAGGACAAACTCCTTATCAGCATGGCCGCCATGGTGGCGCGCCGGAGGCTGGAACGTGGGGTAAAGCTGAACTACCCCGAGGCAGTTGCCCTGATCACCGATTTCGTGGTCGAGGGAGCGCGCGATGGGCGAACCGTTGCCGATCTGATGCAGGCAGGAGCTTCTGTCATTACGCGCGAGCAGGTGATGGATGGGATCGCGGAGATGATCCACGATGTGCAGGTGGAGGCGACGTTTCCGGATGGGACGAAGCTGGTGACGGTGCATGAGCCGATACGGTAGAATTTTCCGACTTCGATAGCCCGGATATGCCGCCCTAGGTTGCAGTAGCGCGTACTTTTGAATTGGATCCGCCGTAAAGCCGTAGACCTCGTCGACGACCGAGGACGAATTGGCGCGCACGCTCGGAATAGGCAGCAACCGCGCTTATCCGATCGGACCGAAGACCCGCTGGCGTTGCTGTTCCAGCTTTTCCGCCAACCAGACCTTGACCAACGACTGATACGGCACATCGCGCTTGTTGGCGGCGATCTTGATGTCGTCCAGCATCGAGGCCGGCAGGCGGAGCGAGATGGTTTTGGTAGACAGCTTCAAATTCGGAAATTTGACCCGACGTGCTTTGCTCCAATCCAAATAGTCCGTCGTGTCATGGGTTTCCCAGAACGCGCGTTCCTCGGCTTCGGACTCGAAACAGGGGACAGATTTAAGGTTCATCGGCATATCGCGCGCTTTCTCTTGTGCTCATAGGCCGGCCGGAGACAACCCGAGCGATCCGGCCGGCATCTCGTAGCATGAAAATGACTTTTAATAATTTTCCTGCGTCGGTTTGGCCATAGACGTGGTAACGCGGTTCGTCATAGCTGTCCTTCTTGTCGTCTAACAGCAGAAGCGGTTCGTTTCGGAACACTTGTTCGGCTTCGGAAGGCACGACATCGCGCTTGTCTACACTCTTGCAGGCGTTTCCGGCGTCCCATTCGAAACCTTCTACAAGCGCCAAAATGTCCATAAAATGTATATGCCGGAAATTTACAAATGCCGCAGCGCATATCGCCCTCCGGCACGCAATTTGCTAAACAAAAAAGAGCAAAAAAGGCTGCGTCCATGATCCCAGGCGAACTCCTCCCCGAACCCGGCGACATCGAACTGAATGCCGGTCTGCCGCGCACCGCGATGACTGTCGCCAACACCGGCGACCGGCCGATCCAGGTCGGCTCCCACTATCATTTCGCGGAAACCAACGGCGCACTGTCCTTCGATCGCACCGCCGCGCAAGGCCAGCGCCTGGATATCGCCGCCGGCACCGCAGTGCGGTTCGAACCGGGGCAGACCCGCGACATCGTGCTGATTCCCTATCGCGGCACGCGAGAAGTCTACGGCTTCCGGGGACTGGTTAACGGAGCACTCGGCTAATGGCCCGCATTACCCGCGCCGCTTATGCGGACATGTTCGGTCCCACCACCGGGGATCGCATCAGACTCGCCGATACCGATTTGATTATCGAGGTCGAGCGCGACCTCACGATCTACGGCGAAGAAGTGAAGTTCGGCGGTGGCAAGGTCATTCGCGATGGGATGGGACAGTCGCAGTTCTCTCAGGCGCAAGGGGCGGTCGATACCGTCATCACCAATGCGACGATCGTCGATCACTGGGGGATCGTGAAAGCCGACGTCGCCATCAAGAACGGCCGCATCCACAAAATCGGCAAGGCCGGCAACCCCGACGTACAGCCTGGGGTCGATATTATCGTCGGTCCCGGCACCGAGGTCATTGCCGGCGAGGGCAAGATCCTGACGGCCGGCGGCATCGACTCCCACATCCACTTCATCTGTCCGCAACAGGTGGACGACGCCATCGCGGCCGGCATGACCACCCTGGTCGGCGGCGGCACCGGTCCCGCCACAGGCACCGCCGCGACCACCTGCACGCCGGGGCCGTGGCATCTGGCCCGCATGCTTCAGGCGGCCGAAGGCCTGCCGGTCAACCTCGCTTTCGCCGGGAAAGGCAACGCGTCGCAGCCTCAGGCCTTGGAGGAAATGCTGCGCGCCGGCGCATCCTGTCTGAAACTGCACGAGGACTGGGGCACCACCCCCGCCGCCATCGACAACTGCCTGTCGGTCGCCGACCGTTACGACGTCCAGGTGATGATCCACACCGACACGCTGAACGAGTCCGGCTTCGTCGAGGACACCATCGCCGCCTTCAAAGGCCGCACCATCCACGCCTTTCACACCGAGGGTGCGGGCGGCGGACATGCCCCCGACATCATCAAAGTCGCCGGCCTGCCGAATGTGCTGCCATCGTCCACCAACCCCACCCGTCCCTACACCGCAAACACGCTGGACGAGCATCTGGACATGCTGATGGTCTGCCATCACCTGGACAGTTCCATCCCCGAAGACGTTGCCTTCGCAGAAAGCCGTATCCGCAAAGAAACCATCGCCGCCGAGGATATCCTGCACGATATCGGTGCGCTCTCTATGATGTCGTCCGACAGCCAAGCGATGGGCCGCGTCGGGGAAGTCATCATTCGTACTTGGCAGACCGCCCACAAGATGAAAACCCAACGCGGCTCCTTGCACGGCGACAGCGCCCGCAACGACAATGCTCGTGTCAAGCGTTACGTCGCAAAATACACCATCAATCCCGCCATCGCGCAGGGCTTCTCCCGGGATATCGGGTCGGTGGAACCGGGGAAATTGGCCGATTTGGTTCTGTGGTCGCCGGCATTCTTCGGGGTGAAACCCGATCTTGTGATCAAAGGCGGGTCGATCGCCTGCGCACCGATGGGCGATCCGAATGCCTCCATCCCCACGCCGCAGCCGGTGCATTACCGCCCGATGTTCGGAGCGTTCGGCAAGGCGCTGCAAGCAAGCTGCCTAACCTTCGTGTCCAAAGCTGCTTTGGATGCCGAACTGGGGCGGTCGCTGGGCCTGTCGCGGGAAATGGTGGCGGTGGACAACACCCGTTCCGGTATCGGCAAAGCATCGATGATTCATAACGATGCGATGCCCGTCATCGAAGTCGATGCGGAAACCTACGAAGTCCGAGCAGACGGGGTGCTGTTGACGTGCGAGCCGGCGACCGTCCTGCCGATGGCACAACGATATTTCCTGTTCTAACGATGAACCTCTGTGTTCTCTGTGCCTCTGCGGTGAATCCAAGCCGTCGGGCGACCAACCTCGGCGCCGATCGCGCGACCGCGCATTTTACCGCCGAGGCACCGAGAACACCGGGCTTTCAAACAATCGGTGCTCGGTCATGACGCGGATAGATCGGATTTTAAGCGCCGGTAGCTGGGACAACGCCACGGCAATCGATTCAGTGCTGATCGATTTCGATCGGCGCCATCGCCGCCGGATTGCGTTGCGGACCGAGGGCGGCGCAGACGTTCTGCTGGACCTGCCGCAAGCCGTGCGGCTGCGGGATGGCGACGGATTGCCGGCCGAAACCGGAATTATTCGGGTGACGGCCAAACCCGAACCTTTGCTTGAAATCCACGCCCACGACGACGGGGAACTGGTCCGCATCGCTTGGCACCTCGGCAACCGACATTTGCCCGTGCAGTTGCTCGGCGATCGGATTCGTATCCGAGCAGACCATGTGATCGCAGAAATGGTCGAAGGGCTGGGCGGGCATGCGGAGGAGATCGAAGCCCCGTTCGACCCCGAGGCCGGGGCGTATTCGGCAGGCGGCGGCGGGCACCACCACCATCATGGAGACGATGGCGATCGCGACCATGGCTGATCGATCGCTGATTCGATTGCTGGCTTGGCTCTCACCGGCTTTCCCGACCGGGGGCTTCGCCTATTCGCACGGGCTGGAGTGGGCGGTCGATACAAACGAAATCGTCGATGGCGCCACGCTGCACGCATGGCTATCCAATGTGCTGAAAAATGGCAGCGGCCGGAACGATACGATTCTGTTGCGCCATGCACACCGATCCGCTCGCGATCCATCGGCGTTGGCCGAAATCGTGGAAATCGGCGCGGCGACTGCGGCATCGCGCGAGCGTCGGGCCGAATCGCTGGCCCAGGGCAATGCCTTCGCAGCAGCCGCTGTTGCGTGGCAAGGAGCCGCATTGCCGCCGAATACCCCTTATTCGATCGCGGTGGGCGCACTAGCCGGCGCCAACGATATCCCAGAGGACGACACCGCTGCCGCCTACCTCCAAGCCTTCGCCACCAACCTGATCTCCGCTGCGGTGCGCCTTGTTCCCCTCGGCCAGAACGCTGGACTACGGGTGCTCGCCGCCTTGGAGCCGATCGTTCTTGCCACCGCCGCCGACTCGCGCGAAGCGACAATCGAAGACCTCGGCGGCTGCGCATTCCGATCCGACCTTGCCGCCATGCGACACGAAACCCAGTACACGAGGCTATTCCGCTCATGACCAAATCCCCGCATGGCCCCCTGCGCGTCGGCGTCGGCGGCCCCGTCGGTACCGGTAAGACCGCGCTGATGGACGCGCTCTGCAAGCATTTCCGGGATCGCTACGATATCGCCGCGATCACCAACGACATCTACACCAAGGAAGACGCGGAATTCCTGACGCGCGCCGGATCGTTGCCCCCCGAACGGATCATGGGCATCGAAACCGGGGGATGCCCGCACACAGCGATACGGGAGGACGCGTCGATCAACCTTGCCGGCGTGGCCGAGCTGAACCGGCGGTTTCCCAATCTCGATTTAATGCTGATCGAAAGCGGTGGCGACAATTTGGCCGCGACATTCAGCCCAGAACTGGCAGATTTAACGATCTACGTCATCGACGTTTCGGCCGGCGACAAAACTCCCCGCAAAGGCGGGCCGGGCATTACCCGCAGCGACATGCTGGTCATCAACAAGATCGACCTCGCCCCTCATGTCGGCGCGAGCCTGGAGGTCATGGACCGCGACGCCAAGAAAATGCGCGGCGAACGTCCGTTCGTGTTTGCCAACGTCCGCGCGGGACAGGGTGTATCGGAAATCGCGGCATTCATCGAGCGACAGGGCGGGCTGTCAGCCCATCCGCTGTAAGCGGGCGCCGTCGCGCTTCAACCATGCGATTGCGGCCTTGGTGTGCGGGGTCAAACGTTCCACCTGCGCCCAAAACAAAGGCCCGTGGTGCATGTGCCCGATATGGGCGACCTCGTGCGCGGCGACGTAGTCCTGCACGAACTCCGGCGCCATCACCAACCGCCAACTGAACGCCAACGACTTATCGGCCGCGCAACTGCCCCAGCGGCTGGACGTATCCTTCACCGTCACTCGTTTCGGTACGACCCCGCCCAACGCGGCCTTCGCCGCGACCAAAGCGGTCAACCGTCGGCGGGCCTCGGCGCGCAGAAAATCGAGCACCCGACGGCGAAGAAATTCGGGGGCGCCGCTGACGTGCAGTTCGTCGTCGTGCAGCCAAGCGCCGCCCCGAGCCGAGGGTACGTGACGGATGCGGTGCGACACACCGCAGATAGGAACGGTCGCGCCATCGGCGAAGGGCACGGCTTCGGGCAGGGCTGCCAAACGATCGGCCACCCAATCCACATGGCTCATCAACAACGCCATTCCGGAACGATGACTAGCTCTGGGCGGCAACGTTACGATAACGACCCCGCAACGAGAATCGACCCGCAAGC
The DNA here is from genome assembly GCA_037139955.1 of Rhodospirillales bacterium. Classification (GTDB taxonomy): domain Bacteria; phylum Pseudomonadota; class Alphaproteobacteria; order Acetobacterales; family Acetobacteraceae; genus Rhodopila. Next base: position 1,369 of record JBAXFK010000109.1, on the reverse strand, counting down.
TCACGCGGCGGGCACGGCTGCTGCGGCGCCACTCAACACGAGCGGTGCCGGTCGGCAGGTCCAGGGTTTCCGGAGGGGGGACATCCATGGCTGCAAGAGATGGTCCTCCTCGACGGATCGTCAACCGCCGTAGACCGCTTGGGCATTGTTCATGAAGAAATCGCGGCGGAGTTTTTCGTCCACACTGGGTGGCAGCACCTGGGTGGGATCGTCGTAATCCCAATGCGGATAATCGGTAGCGAATAGCAACCGATCCCAGCCGATCCATTCGATCGCGTCTAGCACGCGGGATTTGGGTTCCGGTTCCTCCATCGGCTGGGTCGTCAGCCAGACGTGTTCCCGGATGTATTCGGACGGGGGTCGTTTCACATGCGGGGTTTCCGCGCGCAGCCGGTGCCAGAGTTTGTCCAACCGCCAGCAGAGCGACGGCAACCAAGCGAAGCCGGCTTCCACAACGACAATTTTCAGTTTCGGAAAGCGTTCGAAAATACCCTCCATGACCATGCTGGTCAGCATGGTCTGACAGGATTGGGCGTGACCGACCATGTCCTCTAGGTAATACGATGGCCAACCGGCACCGGACACCGGATAGCCGCCGAAGCCGAAAGCATGGATACCGACGGGCAATCCAGCCTCGGATGCAGCGCGATAAATCGGCCAGTAGCGCTTCTGTCCAGCAGGTTCGGCGGTGCGGCTCAGCAACAATACCTGTACGTAGTCGGAATGGCCGACCCAACGCTCTATTTCGGCGGCGGACGCATCGCCGTCTTCGTACGGAACCAGAATCGATCCTTTCAACCGAGGCTCCGGTTGCGTCCACTCGGCCACCTGCCAGCGGTTCATCGCTTGGCACAGCGCGTCGGCCAGATACATATTCTGGAAACTGCCGGTATGGGGACGGATCATGTTGAGGATGCCCAACGTGATATTATGCGGGTCCAAGTGTTGGGTGCGCATGAACTCCAGATCGCTACCCGGACGCCCGCCATTGGGTGGCCAGGAGTCGCGGCGCGACGCATCGGGCTGGCTTTTGGGGTAGGCCGGACCGTTCTCGAACGCCTGCTTCGGCAGCGGTCCGAAGGTGTTCAAATGCTCCTGCCAGCGCTTTTCCAGATACGGATACAGGCCCTTCATTCCGAGCTTCGGCGACTGGTGAATATCGCAATCGGCGATCGCGAGGCGGGACGCGGTGGCCGGCTGCACGATGGCTCGGTCGCGAACGTCGACGGTCATGGCGGGAACTCCCAGGGATCTACACGCGGCACTGCCGCTTCCAGAGCAACAACCGTGTAATCGACGATTGCATTTTTGGGCAACCTGTCAACGCCCAATAGAAATGTCCCCTTGTTCTGCCAGATAGGAATGTCCC
>JBAXFK010000108.1:0-13855 GCA_037139955.1 Rhodospirillales bacterium | reverse complement strand
ATCCCGCCGTATCCGTCCACCGTCGCAACGCGTGGGAGGCTTTGCGCGGCCTGCTTCCGCCCAAACAAAAGCGCGGCCTGATCCTCATCGATCCGCCCTTCGAAGACCCCGAGGAATTCGCCCACCTCGCCGCCGGCCTCGCGCTCGGCCATGCACGCTTCCAGACCGGAGTGTTCGCCGCGTGGTACCCGATCAAGCGGCTGGCACAGGTCCGGCAGTTCCTCACCGGCATGCGCGACAGCGGCATCCGCGACATCGTCACGGCCGAATTCCTGTTGCGCGAACCGCTCGACCCCACCCGGCTCAACGGCTGCGGTCTGCTGGTCGTCAATCCGCCCTTCCAGTTCGAAGCCGCCGCAACCGCCATCCTAACCGATCTGCTGGACGCCATCGGCACCGACGAGCACGGCCAGGCCATCGCCGTGACCAGGATCGCCGATGAATGACATCGCCGTCGTCGGCGCCGGCGCCTGGGGCACTGCCCTCGCGATCCAAGCCGCTCGGGCCGGGCGCGACACGCTGTTGTGGGCGCGCAATCCCGCCACCGCCACCGCGATCGAGCAAACCCGCCTCAACCCGAGACTCCCCGGCCACCGCCTGTCCGGCCGCATCCGCGTCACCGCCCATCTACCGACCGGCGCGCGCGCGATCCTACTTGCGGTGCCGATGCAGCATCTGCGCAACGTCCTGCGATACCTGCCAGAAACCGACGCCCCGTTGATCGTCTGCGCCAAAGGGGTGGAAGTCGGAACGCTGCGCCTGCCGCTGGAAATCCTAGCCGAGCTTCGCCCGCAAAACGCGGCCGCCGTCCTGACAGGACCGAATTTCGCGCACGAGGTCGCCGAGGGCATGCCCGCCGCCGCCACGATCGCCGGCCCCGACGCCACCGTGCGGGACCGGATCGATACGCTGCTGGCCACGCCGTCGTTCCGTCTCTACGGCAACGACGACGCGATCGGGGCGCAGATCGGCGGGGCGGCCAAGAACGTGATCGCCATCGCCGCCGGGGCAGTCATCGGCGCGGGCTTGGGGGAGAATGCCCGAGCGGCGCTGATAACGCGAAGCCTGGCCGAATTGGGGCGGTTGACGATGGCGCTAGGCGGACGCACGGAAACCGTGATGGGCTTGTCGGGATTGGGCGATTTGTTGCTGACTTGCACCGGCCCCTCCAGCCGCAATTTCTCCCTCGGCCTCGCATTGGGGCGCGGGGAATCACTGGCCGATATCCTCGCCGCCCGCGAAACCGTCACCGAGGGCGTGACCACCGCCCCCGCGCTGGTCGCCCGTGCCGCCGGGGTCGATATGCCGATTTGCACTGCCGTCGCCACGCTGCTCGCCGGTCGCACCACTCTGCCGCAAGCCATTGCCGACCTGCTGGCGCGACCGAGGCGCGACGAATGATACGCGGTATTCTCACCGTCGGCGGTTGGACCATGGCGAGCCGCATCCTCGGCTTCGCACGGGACATGCTGATCGCCGCAATCCTGGGCGCCGGTCCGGTGGCGGATGCGTTCTTCGTCGCGCTCAAACTGCCGAATTTGTTCCGCCGTTTGTTCGGGGAGGGCGCGTTCAACGCGGCCTTCGTTCCCGAATTCTCCGGCCTGTTGGCGACCGAGGGGCCGGATGCCGCCCGCCGCTTCGCCCGCGAATCCTTCGGCGTCATGACGTTCTGGCTACTATTCGTCACCATCCTGGGCGAGATCGCCATGCCCGGCGTCATCCAAGTCATCGCCCCCGGCTTCGCAGCAACCCCGGAAAAATTCGATCTGGCGGTGAGCCTAACCCGCATCACCTTCCCGTACTTGCTGTTGATCTGCCTCGCGGCGCTGGTATCCGGCATCCTGAACGGGATGGAGCGCTACACCGCCGCCGCCGCATCCTATGTGCTGTTCAATGTTATCGGCATCGGCTGCATGGTGTGGCTAACGCCCTACACCCCGACCGCCGGGCACGCACTTTCCTGGGGCGTCACTTTGTCCGGCATCGCCCAGCTCGGTTTGTTGATGTGGGCGGCGCGGCGCGCGGGGATGGGCTTGGGGTTTCCGCGCCCGAGGCTGACCCCGCGAGTCCGACTGCTGCTGAAACGCATGGCGCCGGGGTTGATCGGTGCGGGGGTGACACAACTGAACCTCGCGGTCGATGTGATCGTCGCCAGCTTGCTGCCCGCCGGCACGGTATCGTTGCTGTATTACGCCGACCGTATCCAGCAATTGCCGCTGGGGGTCATCGGGACCGCCGTCGGCACCGCGCTGCTGCCCCTTCTGTCGCGTCAGGTGCGCGGCGGAGAAGCCGAGGCGGCGATCGGCACGCTTAACCGAGCGATTGAGTATACGTTGGTGCTGACCTTGCCGGCGGCGTTGGCGCTGATCGTGTCGGCCTATCCCATCATGTGGGCGCTGTTCGGCCGAGGCGCTTTCGACGCCGAGAGTGCTCGCTTATCCGGTCAGGCCCTGGCCGCGTACGGGCTGGGGTTGCCGGCGTTCGTGCTGGTCAAAGTACTCGCGCCCGGCTTCTTCGCCCGCGGAGATACCGCGACCCCGGTAAAGATCGGGATGATCGCGGTGGCGATCAATCTGATACTGAACGTCGCGTTGATGGGGCCGATGCGCCATGTCGGCCCGGCGATGGCGACCAGCATCGCGGCGATCTTCAATGTCGGCGGATTGGCCTGGGTGCTCTACCGGCAGGGGCATTTGCGGCCCGATGCGCAGTTGCGCCGCCGTGTGGGCCGCATGCTGCTGGCATCGCTCGCGATGGCCGCCACGCTATTCGCGGTCCAAAACTGGCTGTTCGCGATGGCTACCCACGATCTGACTCGGCTCCTGGCGTTGACGCTGCTGGTGACTGTCGGGCTGCTTGCCTACTTGGCCGCCACGCAGCTGACCGGCGCCTACGACCTACGCGAGATTCCCCGCATGTTGTCCCGCCGCCGCTTGCGCGGCTCCGACGGATCGGCCATCAACCCGGCCCCCACCCCAGAGAAACAGTCATGACCCGCATCTTCTCCGGCATCCAGCCGTCCGGCATTCCGACGCTGGGCAACTACCTCGGTGCGATCCGCAACTGGGTAAAGCTGCAAGACGATCACGAATGTCTGTGGTGCGTCGTCGATCTCCACGCCATCACGGCGTTCCAGAACCCGGCGGAGCTGACGAAACAAACGCGAGAAATGGCGGCGGTGCTGCTGGCCTGCGGCGTCGATCCGCAAAAGCACATTCTTTTTCTTCAGTCCAACGTCCGGGCACACGCCCAACTCGCTTGGATCTTCAATTGCGTGGCGCGGTTGGGTTGGTTGAACCGGATGACGCAGTTCAAGGACAAGGCGGGCAAGGATCGGGAAAATGCTTCGGTCGGACTATACGCCTATCCCAACCTGATGGCGGCCGACATCCACGCATACCATGCCACCCGCGTGCCGGTGGGCGACGACCAGCGCCAGCATTTGGAACTGGCGAACGACATCGCGCAGAAGTTCAACCACGATTACGGCGTCGATTTCTTCCCGAATATCGAACCGGTGATCATGGGCCCCGCTGCCCGCGTCATGAGCCTGCGCGACGGCACCAAAAAAATGTCCAAGTCGGACCCATCGGACCAAAGTCGTATCAATTTGAACGACGACGCCGATACCGTCGCGCTGAAAATCCGCCGCGCCAAAACCGACCCCGAACCCTTGCCGTCCGAAGCCGAAGGTCTGGCCGGACGGCCGGAGGCACGCAATCTGGTCGGCATATACGCCGCGCTGACCGACACCGACCACCAGGGCGTGCTGAACGAACATGGCGGGAAAGGTTTCGGCCCGTTCAAGCAGGCGCTGGCCGAGTTGGTGGTAGACAAGCTGGCACCGATCGCGATGGAGACTCGGCGGTTGCTGGCCGATCCCGGCAGCGTGGACGCGGTTCTCCACGACGGCGCCCGCCGAGCCGCCGCCATCGCCGACCCGATCGTCGCGGAAGCCGAGCGGCTGGTCGGGTTCTTGCGGGCGTAGGGCGCCAAAAGGAGGGGCGTAGCGGGACTAGACCGAGACTTGACCCGCAGCGGAAAAGCTCTTAGATAAGACCGACTTCCCCTCCCAGACCGCGCCGCCCCAGCTCCCAATCCTGGAGCATCCAAGGGATAGGCTGCGGTCAATCTAACATCGCCCTCAGCCGCGCAATCCAGGTTTCCATTACCGGGAAGCGCGCGCGTCAATCCGGGACACCCCCATGCACCTTGCCGAACTGAAGGCCAAATCGCCGGCCGAACTCCTGAGTTTCGCCGAATCCGTCGGTGTCGAAAACGCCTCCTCCCTGCGCAAGCAGGACATGATGTTCGCCATTCTGAAAACGCTGGCCGAGCAGGATCAGGCGATTCACGGCGATGGCACGCTGGAGATTTTGTCGGACGGGTTCGGTTACCTCCGCAACCCCGAGGCCAACTATCTGCCCGGCCCCGACGATATCTATGTCAGCCCCACCCAGGTGCGGCGCTTCGCACTGCGCACCGGCGATTCGGTCGAGGGCCAAATCCGCGCCCCCCGCGATGGGGAGCGGTATTTCGCGCTGCTCAAGGTCGATACCGTCAACCAGGAACATCCCGACGCGGTCAAACACCGCATCAACTTCGACAATTTGACGCCGCTCTATCCCGACGAGCGGTTGAAGATGGAGAACGAAAACATCCAATCGGTGGCCAAAGGGCCGCAGAAAGACAATACCTCCCGGGTGATCGATTTGATCTCCCCGATCGGCAAGGGCCAGCGCGCGTTGATCGTCGCGCCACCCCGGACCGGCAAAACTGTGATGCTGCAAAACATCGCCGCCGCGATTTCGGCCAATCACCCGGAAGTCTTCTTGATCGTGCTGCTGATCGACGAGCGGCCGGAAGAGGTCACCGACATGGCCCGCAGCGTGAAGGGCGAAGTCGTCGCCTCCACCTTCGACGAACCGGCGACCCGCCACGTTCAAGTCACCGAAATGGTGCTGGAGAAAGCCAAGCGCCTTGTGGAACACAAGCGCGACGTGGTGATCCTATTAGACAGCATCACCCGACTGGCGCGCGCCTATAACACTGTCGTGCCGTCGTCCGGCAAGGTGCTGACCGGCGGTGTGGACGCCAACGCCCTGCAACGCCCGAAGCGTTTCTTCGGCGCCGCCCGAAATATCGAGGAAGGCGGTTCCCTGACCATCATCGCCACTGCTCTGATCGACACAGGCAGCCGCATGGACGAAGTGATTTTCGAAGAGTTCAAGGGCACCGGCAACTCGGAAATCATTCTCGATCGGAAATTGTCGGACAAGCGCACCTTCCCGGCGATCGACATCACCAAATCCGGCACCCGCAAGGAAGAATTGCTGGTCGAGCGATCCACGCTTTCGAAAATGTGGGTGCTGCGCCGTATCCTCAATCCGATGGGAACCACCGACGCGATGGAATTCCTGCTCGATAAATTGAAATATAGCAAAACTAATAACGATTTCTTCGAAGCGATGAACACCTGAACGCGTCCTCCCCTCCTCGGAGGGGAGTTTCCCCCGTTGCCAACCCCAACCCCGCCCGCTTACATGCGCCATAAACGGGAAGCTTGAACCAGGGGGGGCATAATGTCGCGTTCGATGGGACGGCTGGCCATCGCCAGCCTCTGCGCTTTGCTACTGCTAACCGGCGTCGTACACGCCCAGAAGCAGGGTGGGGTGCTGCGCGTCACACATCGCGACAATCCGCCGAGCGCGTCGATTCACGAGGAAGCGACAATCTCCACCGACATGCCGTTCATGGCGGTGTTCAACAACCTCGTGCTGTTCGATCCCGATAGCCAACAAAACCGTCCTGACCGCATCGTGCCGGAACTCGCGACGTCCTGGGCGCTGTCGGACGACGATCGCACCGTCACCTTCAAACTGCGAGACGGTGTGCGCTGGCACGACGGCAAGCCGTTCAGCAGCGCCGACGTCAAATGCACCTGGGACGTCGTGACGGGCCATGTCGACGGCAAAATGCGCAAGAACCCGCGCAAATCGTGGTGGTGGAACATCAAGGACGTCACGACCAACGGGCCGCAGGAAGTCGTGTTCCACCTGGAAAACCCGCAACCCTCGTTGCTGGTCATGCTCGCCGGCGGGTTCTCCCCGGTCTATCCGTGCCACGTGCCGGCGGCGCAAATGCGCACCCATCCGATCGGCACCGGCCCGTTCAAATTCGCCGAATTCAAGCAGAACGAGTCGATCAAGCTGGTGCGCAATCCCGACTACTGGAAGCCGGGCAAGCCCTATCTCGACGGTATCGAGTATACCATTATCCCCAGCCGAGCGACGGCGATCCTGGCGCTTGTGTCGGGCAAGATGGATATGACGCTGACGGGGGAACTCAGCCCCGAGAACGCGGCCGAGATCAAAGCGCAAGTGCCGACGGCACAGTGCATCGTGCAGCCGTCGAACACGCAGGGCAATTTGCTGGTCAATCGCGATAAGCCGCCGTTCGACAACGCTTTGCTACGCCGCGCCATGGTGCTGTCGATCGATCGCAAAGCGTTTTCCGAAATCCTCAGCCATGGCCTGAACAAGATCGGCGGCGCCATGCTCGCCACGCCCGAAGGCATCTGGGGCTGGTCGCAAGAATTCATGGAAACCGTTCCCGGCTATGGCGGCGACGTGGAAAAAAGCCGGGAAGAAGGCCGCAAGATCATGCGGGAACTCGGTTACGGTCCCGACAAGCCCATGCCGCTGAAAGTCACAACCCGGAACGTCGCCAGCTATCGCGACTCCTCGGTGATCCTGATCGACCATCTGAAATCCGTCTATATTCAGGGCGAGCTCGAAGTTCTCGATTCCTCGGTCTGGTATGCTCGGCTGCTGCGCAAAGACTACGCGGTCGGCATGAACGTCCAGGGCACCGGCATCGACGATCCCGATGTGCAGTTCTTCGAGAATTATACCTGCACCTCGGAACGCAACTATACCGGATATTGCAACCCGGAATTGGAGAGGCTGTACAAGCAGCAATCCGCGATGAAAGATTTCGAAGCCCGCAAGAAAGTCGTATGGGACATCGATCGCAAGCTGCAAGAAGACGCGGCGCGACCGGTCATTTTCCAGTCGCAGAACGCAACCTGCTGGTGGCCGCATGTGAAGGGCCTCAAGTTGGCGATCAACAGCATCTACAATCACTGGCGCTTCGACGACGTCTGGCTGGAGCGGTAACCCATGCTGTCCTATCTTATCCGCCGCCTTCTGTTGATGGTCGTGACGCTGTTCGGCGTATCGATCGCCATCTTCCTGCTGCTGCGCATCGTCCCCGGCAACATTGCCGACATTCTGTTCGATTCCGCCGGCCTCATCGACCCGGCCGAGAAGAAGAAGATCGTCGCCGATCTCGGGCTGGATCTGCCCTTGCCGCTGCAATACTGGCAATGGCTGAGCGGGCTGCTGCACGGCGACCTCGGCTTCTCTTACGTGTCGGAAAAGCCGGTCATCGATGAAATCCTGCCTCGCATCCCCATCACCGCCCGCCTTGCCGGCCTCGCCATGACCTTCGCCATCTGCGCCGGAGTGCCGCTTGGCGTCATCAGCGCAGTCCGGCAAAACTCCAAACTCGACTATGCCCTGCGCGTCCTCAGCCTCAGCGGCCTATCGATGCCCGCCTTCTGGCTCGGCCTGCTGATCCTGATGGCCTGTGTGCGCTGGTTCGGTACCATTCCGATCTACGACCGAGCACCGGAGACATTCGGGGCGTGGCTGGCAATGCTGGCGATTCCGGCGGCGGCGGTGGGCTTTCGCAGTTCCGCGCTGATTATGCGCCTGACTCGCTCGTCTATGCTGGAAGTGTTGCGTCAGGACTTCGTCCGCACCGCTAAATCCAAAGGCCTATCCGACTCCGCTGTCACCTACGACCACGCCCTGCGCAACGCGTTGCTGCCGGTCATCACCACCATCGGTGTCGAGACAGCGTTTCTGCTGGGCGGGCTGATCGTGACGGAAACCGTGTTCAACATCCCCGGCGTCGCCCGCTTCCTGGTCGAGGCGATCCGCTGGCGCGATTATCCGATGGTCCAGAACTTGGTCATGTTCATCGCCTTGGTGGTCGTGACGGTCAATCTGATCGTCGATCTCCTTTATATGTTAGTCGATCCCCGCATCAGGTACAGCGAATGAGCACGACAGCCCTTCCGGCCAAGTCGGGGCCGGTGACCCACAGTTTCATGAGTAACGTCTGGTACAACGCCAAGCGCTACCCGCTGGGCGTGGCCGGGGCGATCATCATGATCGTTTTCGTGTTAGCCGCGATCTTCGCCACCGCCGTCGCGCCGCTGGATCCGTTCAGTACCAACGCCAAGGCCTCTCTAGCAGCGCCGGGCGGCACGTATTTTTTCGGCGCGGACATGATGGGCCGCGACGTGCTCAGCCGCTTGATCCACGGTGCGCGGGTGTCGCTGGCCGTCGCCCTCGGCGCGACGTTTATCGGCAGCGGCTTCGGCGCCGCGATCGGCCTCGCTTGCGGCTATATCGGCGGCTGGTTCGACTTGCTCGTGCAGCGCGTTACCGAGGTCATGCAGGCGCTGCCGTTGCTGGTGATGGCGCTGGTGATCACCGCGTCCCTCGGCCCGTCCTTGCAAAACACCATCGTCGCCATCGCCATCCCGCTCATCCCCACCGTTGCCCGCGTCATCCGATCGAACGTGCTGTCGCTGCGGGAAATGCCGTATGTCGAAGCGGCGAAAGCCACGGGCATGAGCGAGTGGCGGGTCGCCATCGTCCACGTCCTGCCCAATACCCTCGCCCCCCTCATCGTGCTCGCCACTGCGCAGCTCGGTTCTACCATCCTGACCGAAGCATCGTTGTCCTTCCTCGGTTTGGGCGTGCCGGAACCTTACCCGTCCTGGGGCCGCATGCTGTCGGAGTCAGCCGCAGAATACGTCCGCACCGCACCTTGGCTGGTGATCTATCCCGGCTTGGCGATCAGTCTGGTGGTGTTTGGTTCCAACCTGTTGGGCGATGCCTTGCGCGATGCCCTCGACCCGAGGCAGCGCGACTGATGGCCCCCGTTCTCGAAGTTTCCGGTCTCAGCACCGTCTTCCACACGCGCCGCGGCCTGGTCCGAGCGGTGCAGGATGTATCGTTCGCCGTTAACGCTGGCGAGACCTTGGCCATCGTCGGTGAGTCCGGCTGCGGCAAGACTATCACCGCCTTGTCGCTGATGCAGCTTATCCCCCGCCCGCCCGGCGAAATCGTGTCCGGCAGCGTCAAGGTCGACGGAACCGACCTGCTGAAACTGTCCGAACCGGAAATGCGCAAAATGCGCGGCGGCAAGATCGCGATGATCTTCCAAGAGCCGATGACCGCGCTCAATCCGTTGATGACGGTGGGCAAGCAGATCGCCGAAATGGTGATGTTGCACGATAAACTCCCGAAATCCGCTGCCCGCACTCGCGCGGTGGAAATGCTGCACCACGTCAAAATCCCCGAACCGGAGCGGCGGGCAAAGGAATACCCGCATCAGATGTCCGGCGGCATGCGTCAGCGCGCGATGATCGCGATGGCGCTGGCCTGCAAGCCCAAAGTGCTAGTCGCCGATGAGCCGACCACCGCGCTCGACGTGACGATTCAGGCCCAAATCCTCGATCTGATCGGCGATCTGCAACGCGAATTCGGGACCGCAGTGGTCCTGATTACGCACGATTTGGGCGTCGTCGCCGAAACCGCCAACCGCGTCGTCGTGATGTATGCCGGCCGCAAGGTGGAAGAAGCTCCCGTCGCCGACCTGTTTGCCAACCCGCTCCACCCCTATCCCCGCGGCCTGCTCGGCTCCATCCCCCGGGTGGGCAGTGCGCGCGGCCTGGATGTGTCGCCGGACGAGCGCTTGAAGGAAATCAGCGGCATGGTGCCGGCGTTAAACGACCTGCCCCCCGGCTGCGCTTTCGCCCCGCGCTGTGGCTTGGCCGATGCCAAATGCCACGCCCAGGTTCCGCCCTTCGAAATGAAGCAGAACGACCACTTCGCCGCCTGCTGGCAGGCATAGGGTGTGACCATGGAAAAGCCCCCTTTGATCGAGGTCGCCGGCCTCCGCAAATTCTTCCCCATCAAGAAAGGGTTGCTGCGCCGCACGGTCGGCAACGTCCGCGCCGTCGACGGCATCAGCTTTAGCATCGCCGCCGGGGAGACCCTCGGTCTGGTGGGCGAAAGCGGTTGCGGCAAATCGACCGTCGGACGCACGGTGCTGCGGCTGATCGAACCGTCCGCCGGATCGATCAAAATCAACGGCAAGGAAATCGTGTCCGCCAACAAGCAGGACATGCGCGCCCTGCGGCGGCAGATGCAGATCGTGTTCCAGGACCCGTTCTCGTCTTTGAATCCGCGCATCAAGGCCGGCGATATCGTGGGCGAGCCGCTCAAGGTCCATGGCGTCGGCAACAAGCAGGAGCGCGATGCCCGCGTCGCACAACTGTTCCAGCGCGTCGGACTGCGACCGGCGCAGATGAACAACTACCCGCACCAATTCTCCGGCGGGCAGCGTCAGCGCGTATCGATCGCCCGAGCCCTCGCGCTTGACCCGCATTTCATCGTCGCGGATGAACCGGTGTCGGCCTTGGACGTGTCGATCCAAGCACAGGTCATCAATCTGCTGATGGACCTCCAGCGCGAAATGGGGCTGTCGTATCTGTTCATTTCCCACAACCTCGCGGTGGTGGAACACATCAGCCATCGCGTGGCGGTGATGTATCTCGGTCGGATCGTGGAATACGCAGACAAGGCGGCACTGTTCGCCAAGCCGCTGCATCCCTATACCGAGGCCCTGCTGGCGGCCGTGCCGCTACCGGACCCCGCGTTGAAGCGGACCAAGCACCGGGTGGAGGGCGATGTGCCCAGCCCGATCGATCCGCCGTCCGGCTGCCATTTCCATCCGCGCTGCCCCTATGCCGAGGCGCGATGCAAGACGGACTCACCCGTTCTGCGCGATGTCGGAATGGGCCGCCAAGTGGCCTGCCATTTGCGGTAACGGAAAAGCCGGCCCATTCGCATGCCGTCATGTCCGGTTCGAAACCGGCCATGACGGAAGACCTGCCGTTTTCGGTCGATATTACCCGTTATTGCCCACGGCTTGTTCCCGCAGCTTGCGGGCTTTCGCCAGGACCTTGTCCTCGATCTGGCTGGCGGTCGACTCGGCCATCGGCGTATCGACCCAATGCCCGCCTTGCAGCACCTGACGGAAGAAAATCACCCGCACGCCATCGCTGCGCAGATCCTTGGTCAGAACGTAAGCTGTCGCCTTGAAGCGTTCGCCGTTGGATTCTGGGGGCGTATACCAATCGGTCAGGATCACTCCACCGAGCGGATCGATCGCATTCAGCGGCATGAAGCCGAGGGTATCGAGCGCGCCGCGCCACAAATAGGCGTTCACGCCGATGCTGGCACCGCCGCCGCCACCGGACCCGGACTTGCCGCCGTCTTTGGTGTTGCCGAGCACAATCCCACTTTCTTCCCCGCCCAGACGGCCTGACGACGAGGCATCGCCTGCACCGCCGCTGCCCAGCCCCATGTAGTCGATCGGGGTGGGATTGGGTTTGGAGTTCGCGCAGGCGGTCAACGCCAGCGCACTGACCGAAAGCACGGCCAACAACCGAGTGGAACGCAGAGTGGGACGCATTGCCATTATTCACCTGATTGGGAAGCGCGGGCGGAAGCGAAGTGTTTAGTCTCCGCCGCGTCCGGCGCCAAGAGCACAAAAAAACGGCCGGGTTTCCCCGGCCGTTCTTTGTTGTTCGTTCCTGGCGAAAACTTACCAGGTCACGATGGTCGAGAACATCACGCCATTGCCCTGGACGTCGCGGGTCGTGCCCGTGGCGTTGGCAATGAAGTCGAAGCCACCCTGGTGACGCTCGGTGTGCATGAATTCGAGCACGAGCGCGAGGCCAGGGGCCGGGGTGTAAGTGCCACCGAAAGCAACTTCGGTTTCTTTACGCTGCGACACCTTCACCAGCTTGGTCGAACCCTGCGATTCCACGATGCCGATTTCGGCGCCGAGGGTCCAAGGACCGTTCTTGTAGACGAGACCCGTCAGGATCGCGTTCTCGCCAACGCCGCCCGACGGACGCATCGCCAACTGGCCGTTCACCGCACCGCCGTTGTAATCGATGGCCCAGGTCAGGCCAGTGGTCGGCAGACGGACGAACATACCGGCGTTGACGAAGCTGAGGTTGTCGTACTTCACCGCGCCAGCGCTCGTGGCGTTCAAGCCGGTCAGCACGACGCCGCCGCCGTTGATCGCTTCTTTGCCGGCCGTCATGTAAACGGCGTAAGCGCCGACGTCCACACCGCTGAACGAACCCTGGTAACGACCGCCGACCGCGACTTGGTTCAACCAACGCGTCGCGTCGTTGCCGGTGGAGACGCTGTTACAACCAGCGCCGGCAACGGCGCAGGTTGCGTCCTGCAACGCTGTCGCACCGGTGGAGTTCGAATAGGCATTGCCCATGCTCGGGGCATACTGCACGCCGAAATCGAACCCGGCGAATTGCGGCGTCAGGTAAACGATTTTGGTGTTGCTGTATTCCGAACCGGCCTGCGACAGCCATGCGAACGGAATGGCAACGCCAGCGCTTGGCGACGTCGCTTGCATCATGCCGCCGTTGAAGCTGCCGACGCCACCCTCCCAGGTTGCGCTGGTGTAGGTGCCGTTGTCGAACAGACCGATAAGGCCGTCGGTCTGACCGATGCGGACGATACCGACTTGATCCGTGCCCATGTAAACGAAAGCGCGACGAACGAAGACCGTTTCCGAAGAGCTGTAGCCGCTCGGGCTGGAAGCGGCGGTGAACGCCGTGGCGGAGTTCGGGTTGTTGAAGTTTTCGCGCAATTCGATGGACGCACCATAGCGCAGGCCGTTGGTGGCCATGCCATCGACGCCCGGATACAAGCGCATATACGACGCGAAGTTGACCGGGTTCACTTTGAAGCTGCCGCCGCCGGTGATCACGCCGGCTTTATCGGCCGAGGTGAACGTGGCGTGCAATTCGGTTTCGACGCGGCCATTCAAGCGAACGACGATCTTGCCAGGGGTCGGGACAGCAGTCGCGCCTTTGGTCGCGGTGCCGACCGAGTTGTTATTGTTGTTCGCGGCGGGGCCGTTCGTCCAGACGCCTTCGACTTGGCCTTGGGTCGTGTGAGCACTTTGCGCGAAGGCGAGGCCGCCCGTCGCACCGAAAATGGCCGCACTGGCCAACAAGAGTTTACGCATGTGATCCTCCTCATGACACCGGGCGAACCCGGCAGGGAATTCCAGGCCCCGCCCCGATCGTATCGAGGCGGGGCCGCCGAACCTGAGGATGACTATCGCCGGGGTTTTTACCCGCCGCAAGCCGCTGCGTGCGTCTCGCATGGCAATTCCGAAACACTGTGACATCCGGGACACAGTCGGCGATCGCCTAAGCCAACGCCCCGATCGCCCCGACCCCAACGCAAGAATGCCTCGGCAACCGACGCACCGTCCCACCCGCGATTCCGCCCAACGCCGCCACCGGCAAGCCCGCCTGCCCGGCCAGCCGCGCCCAGCGGCAAGCCCCCAACGCCGGCTCCCCCGGATGGCTCGCGGTGGGAAACGCGGGCGACAGGAACGCCAGCCTCGCCCCATTGCGCCGCGCCCGCCGCAAATCCGCTAGCGAATGCGCCGAGCTGGTGACAATCCCACCACGTCGCAGCGCGCTCGGCCATCGTCCGGCCCGCAAGTGTACGCCCGCACCCAGCGCCGCCGCCAGCCGCACATCCCCGGCCACCACCAACGTCAACCGCCGCACCCGGCATATCCGGGCAAGATCGCGCCCGATCGCGACTCGCCGAGCAACTCGCCGGTGAACTCGTCGGCGACGGTTCGATTACCCTGACCG
>JBAXFK010000107.1:0-13964 GCA_037139955.1 Rhodospirillales bacterium | reverse complement strand
GGATAGCAGATTGGCCGGCGTATCGCGCACCGTCAGCACATGCCCGCCCAAGCCGAAATTCGGCAGATGTGCCAAAGCATTGGCGTTGGCGGCCGAAACCGTGGCGTCGGCCGAAAGCACCGGCACGACATGCGTTAGCAACGATCCCCCGGGTGCCCCCGCGAAGGCGATGGCCAAACCGGTCAGTACGGGCGCCGTGTCGGACAGGGTAATGGCGTTGACGAACCCGTTCATCGACAAATTTGGCATCGCCCGGAGCACTGCGAGCTGCGCCCCGTTCACGGTGTAATCGGCGGCGTTCGTCTCGGTGCGTGCAACAATGGTCTCGGATGCGGCGAGCGCGGCGACTGGGGCCGGCATGGCGGCGAGATGGGCCGGTGTGTCGGCGATTGTCACTGCTTGCCCGTTGGCGGAGAAGCCGTGCAGACCCAGCAGCGTGTTGGCGGCGACGATCGCAACGATGGCGGGCTGCGACAGCAGCACCGTGCCGGCGACGGCTTCTGCGTCGGCGGCGCCCCCGGCCAATAGGTTGGTGGCCGTGTCGGACAGCGTCAGATGGTGGCTGCCGATCGAGAATCCAACGAATCCCAGTAGCGCCTGGGCCCCGGATACCGACAAAGTTGCGTCGGCGGAAAGCTGGATCTGCGCCCCCCAGCCGTTCAGCACGGCCGCCGCGCCGGCCAGCGCCGCGAGATGCGCGGCCGTATCCACGATTGTCAGCCCCATCCCGTTGACCGAGAACCGAGCACCCAATCCGAGCAACATGGTGGCTTGCGCGGCTGTTGCGATCGAGGGGACGGACAGCACGACCGCTGCGGCCAGCGCGATGCCGTCAGCATTGTCCGGATTGGCTATATTGGCAGCGTCGTCGCCGACCGTTACGATATGGCCGGCGAGGTTGAAATTGCCGGCGCCGATAGCGGAACGAATGCTGTCCAGCGCGGCGGCATCGGCGGCGGTGACAGTTTCGGAGTCGCCGACCGACACTGCGGTTGCGAACGACGCGACCGTCAACGATGCGTTGGCCAGTGCGCCGATCGTGTCGGAAACGGTCAGTGTTGCACCGGATGCGAGCGCGAAATTCGGCAGGATCGACAACGCGATGAGCTGCGCAACGCTCGCCGTTGTATTGCCCGTCAGCGCCGCGCTCGCGGTAATATTCTGACCTAGCAATATTAAATTGCCGTGGGGCGCATTATTGGATTGGCCCCCGAAATGCAGCGTGGGGTCGAGCAGTTGTGCCAGCGTCCCGGTGAATAGCCCGGACGTCACGTCGATGGACGCGAAGCCGCGGCCGAATATCTGGCCGGCGAGGGCGGACAGCGCCGCGCCGGTGTCGGACACTAGAATACCGGTTGTTGCAGTAACGAGCCCCGCCGCCACCGCCGCCGAGATCGCCGATCCCGGCAAAATGCCCCCATCGGTCGAGGTCACGGCGACCGGCCCATCCGCTTGCAACGCCGTCAATGTCGCGCTCGCCGCAGTTAAATGTGCTGTCGTATCGGAAATCTGCAAGGCGGTGGCGCTACCGGACGCCACGAGCGACAGGCTGCCAGCGACGTTCAACAACGCTTGTGCCTGTGCGACCGTATACGTGGCCCCATCCAACACAGCGATCGCGCCGGTGGTTCCGTTGGGCATGCCGCTCGCGGCCAGCAAATGCCCAACCGTATCCCGCACCATCACCCCGCTGACCGCCGCTTGCTCGGTCTGCGTCAGTGCCGCCAAATGCGCCAACGAATCGGCAACCGTCAGGTCCCGTCCCGCTCGATCTAAATTCGGCAACGCAACGAGAGTGGCGAGTTGCCCCACATCGACGCTGCCGCCCAGACTGAGGTTCGTTACGGTTGCGAGGGAGGCGACGGTCGGCGCAAGGGCGATCAGATTCGCAATAGTGTCATTGAGAAGAACCCCCCCGCCGGGCGCCATAGCGAAATGCGGCAGTGTCGCGGCGGCGACGAGTTGTGCCGCGTTCAAAAATTGGAAATCCGTCATCGCAGTGGTCAAACCGGTCACGGTTTGCGCTAGCGTGGCGATAGCCCGAGCATTTGCTTGTAATGCAGCTAAAGTATCGGCGACAGTAATGATCATGTGCGGCATGGCCGCATAGCTTGCCAGCGTGGCGCCAACCGGCGGGTCCGTCATGACCGCGGCCGTTCCGGCAACGGTCAGCGTTGCCCCGGACGCGATCGAGAAATGCGTCATCGCCAGAAGTGTTGCCGCGCCGCCGACATCCGTCGTGGAATTGGTGCTTACGGTGAAAGCTTTGATCGACGGGCGATTTTGCGCGGCGGTCAGAGCCAGCAGATTCTCGGCGGTATCGGCGAGCGTAATGCTCTGACCCGGCAGTACCGAGAACGCCGTTTCGCTTTCCAAGGTAGTCAGTTGCGCCAGCGTCAGACTGGCGCTTGTCGATAGCAGCGTGCTGCCGGCGCGTGCCGCCAACGGGGTGCCGGCGATGGCGAGAAGATGTTCGGCCGTATCGAATACGGCAATTGTCGTGGCGATATCCAGGCCGGGCGCATTGGCCGGATCCAACAACATGGCAACGGTGTCGCGCACTGTCAGCCGATTTCCATTGGTACTGAAACGGTTTCCGAGACCCGCCAATTGGGTTGCCAGCGAAGCCCATGCCGCGCCATTGCCGTTCATGTTGAATTGCGCGATGCGGGCGACCAGCGCCGTGTTCGACAGCGCCGCGCCGATATTGGTGGGCGTATCGGCGATAATGATTCCGGTGGCGTTGGACTGAAGAGCCTGCGCGATTGTCATGGTTGCCATGGTGCGGTTTTCCTTGCCTGGCTAAATTATCCCGGCTTCGACAACCGCATCGCTCTGGATGGGATCGTCTTTTGCCGGCCGAGGGCAAGTCTGGCAGCCAAAGGTTTACAAATGGTTTACGGCAACGTTCGAAAGGGCCGCTTTTTCGGTTATTTTCGTGAACAAACGAGGAAGGTGTTAATAATCGGTTAACAGGCGATGGCCGAGGCAAAGTTCTGTCTGCCCCGGCCGTACCCGGCGTTATCGTCCTTTGAATTCCGGCCGTCGGCGTTCGCGCCAAGCTCGATGGCTCTCGGCCCTATCTTCTGTCATTTCCAGCACAGCGAAGCGGTAGAGGTCGGCGAGCACCGCCTCGGGCAACGGGCTGTCCAATCCCGAGCGGAGGGATTCCTTGGTGACGCGAACGGCGAGCGGCGGTTGGTCGCAGATGTGCAGCGCGACCTCCATTGCTTTTTCCATTAGCTTGTCCGGCGCCACCAGCCATTGTGCGAGACCGATGCGATACGCCTCGTCCGCAGGCAGAGGGAAGCCGTAGGCCAGCCGAGCGGCCATGCCTTTGCCGACCCAGCGGGCAACGCGCACCGAGCCGCCTTGCGCAGGCATTATGCCGAGGCGGCTTTGCGGCAGGCGCCACTCCGCTCGATCGGATGCCACGATCATGTCGCAGCAATAGGTGACGATGCAGCCGATTCCGATCGCATAGCCGTTGACGGCGGCGACGATCGGTTTGGAGAAATCGGTTACCAGCGCAATCGCGCTGCGGCGGCGTCGTTCCGGTAGCTCATCCAAGAAATCGGCCATCGATGCGTGCGCGTGCGTCATCGGGTTTTTTAAATCCGCACCGGCGCTGAAGGCGTTGCCCGCCGGATCGCCGGTCAGAATGACGCAGCGTATATCTTTATCGGCCTCTAACTTCGGTAGCCATTCGATGAAACCTTCGTTGTAGGCATCGCACCAAGCATTGCGCGCTTCCGGCCGGCTGAGCGTCAGAATAGCGACTTGACCGCGCTTTTCGCAGAGCAGTGGCATCGTTCGTTTCCCTCATTTTTTGCGTCCCCGCACGCTAGCGCGTAAATCTGCGACGGCAAGATACGGGAGGAAACAGTCATGGCCGAAACCGACGATAGGCAATACGTCGAATACGAGTGCAAGGACCATATCGCGACCATCGCGATGAATCGGCCGGAGAAGCTGAATGCTGTCAGCGACGAGGTCGTGCGACAATTGATTGCAGCGATGCGCCGGTTCGATGCCGATCCGGATGCTTGGGTGGCGATTTTTTGCGGTCGCGGTCGCGCTTTCTGTAGCGGTGCGGATGTGCTGCAACGTCAGTTACGCTCGCGGGAGGAGTTCGAACGACTTGGCGGCCCGCAGGGTCACGGCGCCAATTCCGGCGATTTGTTGACACAATCGGTGAATTACAAACCTGTCATCTGTGCTGTGCACGGTTATGTGCTTGGCCTGGGTTTGGGCATGATGCTGGATTGCGATTTGATTGTTGCCGAGGAAGGGACGAAGCTACAGCTTACCGAAACGTCCCGCGGTTTGGGCGCGGCGAAACATTGGGCACAGTTTCATTTTCGCAACGCTGGCGCGTTCGGGGATGAAATCGCTCTGACCGGGCGTTATTTTACCGCTGAGGAAGCGCACGCCGCCAACGTGATCAATCGTCTGGCGCCGAAAGGCAAAGTCATGGAGGTCGCGTGGGCGATGGCCCAGCAGGTGGCGTCCAATCCGCCATTGTCGGTGCGAGCCACGGTGCGGACGCGCAGGTTTACATTGGCGCAATACACGCGGGAAGCTGCGTTTCAAATGGCGCCGATGAAGTTGTATTTGACAGAAGACTTCCACGAGGCCGCGCTGGCCTTCAAGGAAAAGCGGAAGCCGCGCGGTTTCAAGGGGAAGTAGCGGGAGCGGTCCTGACTCACCCCTGGGTCAGGACCGTTCGCTTCGTTCAATCGGCCGAACGGCGAGAACCTGCTTTACGCCCACCGCGCTTCGGCTGCGCCGCACGCCCGAGGCCCATCTTCTTGGCGAGATTGGAACGGGTGAGGGCATAGGCCGGCGCGACTGTCGGGTAGTTCGACGGTAGGCCCCATTTGGCGCGATACTGATCGACTGTCATGTTGTGTTCTGTCATCAAATGACGCTTCAACATGGTCATTTTTTTGCCGTCTTCCAGGCAGACGATGTGATCGTTAAAGACCGATTTCGTGATCGGAACTGCCGGCTGCGACGACGCTGAAATGGCCGCCGATACTGGCGCGTCTTCGCTGTCTTCGACGGATCTGGCGACTGGCGCCGACCCGCCGCCGAGTGCGGCTAGCGTCGCATGGACCTCTCGAATCAAGGTTGTCAACGCATCGACTGCGACAGGGTTTCGCTGCACGTGTGCACTAACTATTTGGGCAGTCAAGCCCAGTATGTCGTCTGCCATTTTGATTTTCCCAACATATGGTCTGCGCGGCTATACAGCATTCCTCATGCCTTGACCATCGCTATAATCGAAGGCTTGTTCGCTTTTCGATGCCGACCGGTTTGCGATTTTGCTGCGACGCGGGCAATATCGATCGACGATAAATCTGGGGTGCGGACATGGAACTAGGGTTGAGCGGTAAGGTTGCTTTAGTAACCGGTGCGAGTCGTGGGATAGGCGCCGCTATTTGCGCGGAGCTTGTCCGCGAGGGTATGGACATTTGTCTTGTTGCGCGGGACGAAGTCAAGATGCGGGAAGTCGCGGCGGGCCTGAGTAATGCATCCGTTCAGACCCATGTTCACGCCGCCGATTTGCGCCAGCCGGATGCCGGCGACAAAGCCGTCGCGGCAGCAATCGCAGCGTTCGGGCGGCTCGACTTGATCGTCAACAATGCCGGTGCGACCAAGCGTGCCGATTTTTTCGACCTGAGCGAAGACGATTGGCAAGACGGATTTGCACTGAAGTTTCACGGTTATGTGCGGATGACTCGCGCCGCTTGGCCGCATTTGCGCGAATCCAAAGGTTCGGTCGTCAATATTGTCGGAATCGGGTCCCGCGCCGGAGCGGCCGAGTTTACCATCGGCGGATCGGTCAACGTGGCGATCCTCAATTTTACCAAAGCCATGGCCGATATCGGTGTGGAACACGGCGTGCGGGTTAACGCCATCAACCCGGGGTTGATCGGAACGGATCGATTCACTCGCAACGTCGAACGAACGATGCACGATCGTTCGCTTACCCATGAAGAAGCGGTGAAATACCTTCTGGTTTCTCACAAAACGACCCGAGTGGGCCGGCCTGACGAAATCGGCGCGTTGACCGCGTTCCTCGCATCCGACAAGGCCGATTTTATCCAGGGCGCGATTATCGATATCGACGGTGGCGCGACTCGCTCGCTTTGAGTCGGAAAGGAAATCGAAAAATGGCATACGGCGAAAGCGAAATAACCGCTCGTCTCGCGGACTACGCGGTGTCTACGGCGGCAGGGGATCTGCCCGCCCATGTGCGGCACGAAGCGTTACGATCGTTCTTCAATATCGTCGGTTGCACGATCGGCGGGGCGCGGCACGAAATTGTCGATCTCGCCGACAAAACGATGGCACCTTTCGCCGGGCCGCAGCAAGCGACGCTGTTCGCCCGAGGGCGCAAGGCCGACATGCTGCACGCATCGCTGATCAACGCTTTTGCGTCGAGTATCTACAGTTTCGACGACACCCATGCGCAGGCGGTGGTGCATCCTTCGGGCCCCGTCGCGGCGGCGGTGTTGGCCCTGGCCGAAATGCGGCCGGTGTCGGGGGAAGACTTGCTGACTGCCTTCGCCCTGGGAGTGGAATTGGAATGCCGGCTCTGTAAAGCCATTTCCGTGCCGCCCGCGAAAGGATCGATGGCGTGGTCGGGCACCGGCATTACCGGCGGTTTCGGCGCGGTCGCGGCGGTGGGCAAGTTGCTGAAGCTGGATACCGAACGGATGCGTTGGGCGATGGGCATTGCCCTGTCCCAGGCTTCGGGATTTCGCGCGATGCACGGCAGCATGAATGCGTCGATGATGCCGGCGCAGGGCGCTCCGGTCGGGCTGCGCGCCGGTATTCTGGCCGAGCGGGGATTTACGGCATCGGCGACGGCGTTGGAGGGGAAGTACGGGTATTTGACCGTGTTCTGCGAAACGCCGGATCTTGACGCGCTGGCCGGCGGCCTCGGCAGTCGGTTCGAGCTGCTGAGCAATACTTATAAAGCGTATCCCTGCGGTATCGTCATCCAACCGATCATCGATGCTTGTCTGCAACTCCGTCGCGAAAAAGGCGTCGTCGCGGACGGGATCGCTCGAGTCTATATACAAGCGTCTCCCGGCACGATGGCGCTTTGTAACAACCGCAATCCCAAAGACGAATTGCAGGCACATGTCAGCCTGCATCATTGGGTCGCGGTATCGTTCATCCGCGGTACCGCGCGCATTCAGGATATGGACACCGAAACTGCGGTGCGCGACCCCGCGCTGATGGCGTTCCAAGACAAGGTGGAGGCGGTGCTGAACCCGTCCATCGGGTCCGACGCGGCCGAGATAACATTGACGATGCACGACGGCACCAAACACGTCTGTAAGATCGATCATTGCATCGGCAGCGCTACCAATCCGATGTCCGATGCCGAACTCGAACGGAAATTCGTCGACATGTCCGAACCGGTCGTCGGCGTCGCTCGGACTCGGGAATTGGTTGCGAAAACCTGGGGGATCGGATCGCTGGTCGATGCGGGGGAATTATCCCGCGCATCGGCCTGAGCGTCGGCTACTTCGCCATCGCTTTGCGTTTCCACAATTCCCACGGGCGGCTGACCAGGGCTTCGTTGCTTTTGGTCGCCGCCGCCGATTCCTCGGCATTCAGAAACTCGGGTTTACCCAACTTCATTGCTTCGGCCTGAACGCGCGCATTTACTTCGGTGTAGATCGCACGGAATACCACATCCTTGATGGATTTGGCGGCGGCGACCGACCCGTGCCCGCGCATCAGCATGACCGAATGCTTGCCCAACTTGGCAGCTAGCGCTTTGCCCAAGACGGCGTTGCGGATCAGCATGTCGGTGCCGGGACCGCCGACGGTGCGGATTTCGAACACTGGCACGCCTTCGCCTAAGAAGCTGGCGATGTGGTTCATCGGACGTAACGGTACGCCCGTATCGGCAAACGGAATGATTCCGGCGGAGTGGCTATGCACCACCGCCATGACGTCGGGACGAACCTTGTAGATTTCGCCATGAATGAAACGCTCAAGATACGATGTGCGGCCGGCGGCGTTCACCGGATTGCTGTCAAGATCGTATTCGATAATATCGTCCGCCGTGACCAGCGCGGGCGCCATGCTTTTCGACAGCAAATAGCGGTTGGGGTCTTTGGGGTGACGCACGCTGATATGGCCGAACCCATCGACGACGTTCTGGTCGTATAGGATGCGGTTGCCGGCGACGAGGTCCTCGATCAGGGCCGGATCGACCGGTCCGCCCGACGCGGGGGTTGTTTGTGCCATCGCCGGCATCGCCGCGATAGCGACCGCGCTTGCCAACAGCGCGCGGCGGCCTAGGTTTTTCGGCTGGCAACAGAAGCACGAAATCATCGTTTTTCTCCCTATGTCGGTCGCAGGTTAGACCGGTCGGGCGGGACGTTGTAGTGGTATCTCCATAAGCCCGTGGAGACCGCCCAACCATGTCCGCCAAGGAAATCCGCCTGCTCTCGACCAGTGCCATTTTGGGCTACGGGTTCCCCGAGGCGTCGCTGAAAGCCGGCATGGCGCGCCAGCCGCACATGATCGGCGTCGATGGCGGCAGTTCCGACCCCGGTCCGCATTATTTGGGCGTGGGGAAGCCGTTTTGCTCCCCCATCGCGATCCGCCGCGACCTGCGGCTGATGCTGCACGCGGCCATCGAGGCCGGTATTCCCTTGGTCATCGGCACCTGCGGCGGCGCGGGTGGGGAACCGCACTTGAACCTCGTCGCCACCATGGCGCGGGAAATTGCGAGGGAAGACGGGCTGCATTTCAAAATGGCGCTGATCCATGCGGAGCAGAGCCCGGCCGAAATCAAGCGTCGCATCGCCGCCGGGGGCATCCATCCGTTGGCGCATCAACCGGATTTGACCGATGCGGTTGTGGATCGGTCCACCCGCATCGTCGGTATGATGGGACCGGAACCGTTTATCGAGGCTTTGGACAACGGCGCCCAAGTCGTCCTAGCCGGCCGCAGTTCCGACCCCGCGCCATGGGCGGCGATGTGTATTCGCGCGGGATTGCCGCCTGCGCCGGCGTGGTATGCGGGGAAGATGTTGGAATGCGGGGCGACCCCGTCGATTCCCAAGGGGCACGATTCGCTTTTTGTCACCGTCCGCGACGATGGCATGGAGTGCGAGCCTTGCAATCCGATCCGGCGCTGCACCCCGTTGTCGATCGCCAACCATTCGCTGCACGAAAACTCCAGCCCGATTCATCACATCGAGCCAGGTGGGATGCTAGACACCTCCGACTGCCAATTCGATGCCATAAGCGATCGAGCAGTGCGGATTTCCGGAATGAAGTGGACAGCGGCCCAGCAATACACGGTGAAGTTGGAGGGGGTGGAGTTGGCCGGCTACCGCGCCATGTGCATCGCGGGTACGCGCGATCCTATGTTGATCGGGCGTTTGGACAATTTCTTGGAATCGGTTCGTGCGGAGGTTGCGACGAAAGCTGCGGCTTTCGGGGCGACTCCCGATACGTATAAATTGGGGTTCCGCGTTTACGGCCGCGATGGCGTGATGGCCGAACGCGAACCGGTGCGCGACGCCATTCCGCACGAGGTCGGGTTCGTGATCGAGGTCGTGGGCCAACAATCCCAAGAAATGGCCAGCGCCGTTCTGGGTGTCGCGCGTGCCAACATGCTGCACACCGATTTCCCCGGGCGTTTATGCCGAGAGGGCAACATGGCCTTCCCGTTCTCGCCGTCCGATATCGAAGTCGGCCCGGTCTATCGTTTCAGTGTCTATCACGTCGCCGACGTGACCGATCCCTGCGAAATGTTTCCCATCGAATACGAGATGGTTTAGAAAAATGACCCTAATTCGCGATGCTGCCCGCGTCTGCAAAAGCAAGAACGCCGGACCGTTCGAATTGACCATCGACGTGGTGTTCGACGACGCCGCGACTTACCGAAAGGTGAAAGCGACGGGCGTGCTGTGCCCGGATCTGTTCGCCCGCCTGTATAACGTGCCGGCAGAGCACGTGCTGTTCACCCCGTACGACGCGGCCTTTGCCTTCAAGGCGACGTTCCCGCGTTTAGTCCCGGCCGGTGAATTCGGGGATACGGATGTCTACGGTTGCCAGCAGCACGCCCCGCTGCTGGAAGTGGATTTACCCATCTGAAACGCGAGAACCCATCCAATGAATAACCGTACGATGACCCTGGTCGCCTTCTTGCAGGCGCAGAATTGTTCCAACCTTCCGGGATCGTGGCGGCATCCGTCGAGCATGACGGATTTCCTGACGCCCGAATATTACCAGCGCATTGCCCGCATTCTGGAAGACGGTAAAATCCAGCTCGCGTTCTTCGACGATCGCTTGGCACTGCCCGATCTTTACACCGGCAACCATCTCGAAGCGATCAACGCCGGCGTGCGCGCGGTGAAGATGGACCCCTCGACGTTGATGATGGCGATGGGCATGGCGACCTCGAAGCTGGGCTTGGGGACCACGTATTCCACGACGTATTACGAGCCGTACCATGTCGCCCGCGTGTTCGCGACGATGGACCTGATGTTGAAGGGGCGCGTCGGTTGGAACATCGTGACGTCCCTCAACAGCGCGGAAGCCGAGAATTTCGGGCATGCCGAGCACATGGAGCACGATGCGCGCTACGATCGCGCGGATGAGTTCATGGACGTGGTTATGGGCCACTGGAACACCTGGGACGACGATGCGTTGATCGTGGACAAAGCGTCCGGACGTTTTGCAGACGGTTCTATGGTGCATCGCCTCGATCACGTCGGAAAATACTTCAAGTCGCGCGGGCCGTTCAGCGTGCCTCGGTCGAATCAGGGCCATCCGGTGCTGATCCAGGCCGGACAGTCCGGTCGCGGGCAGGCTTTCGCGGCCAAGTGGGCGGAGTTGGTGTTTGTCATTCACCACAACCTCGAAGCCGGCAAAATCGCTTACAAGGCATTTAAGGAACAGGTGGCTGCCGAAGGTCGCGATCCGAACAGCGTACATATGGCCCCTGCTTGTTACGTCTGCGTCGCAGAATCCGAAGGCGCAGCGCAGGAGAAGCGTGCGGTGATCGAAGCGACGGCCAAACCGGTCGATGCGCTCGTCTTGATCTCGGAAGTGCTGAACTACGATTTCGGGAAAAAAGGCTACGATGAGCCATTCAGCGACGAAGAACTCGCCAGTTTCAGTTGGCACGGCTTCCGGGAGCGTGTGATCCAGCACTCCGGCCACAAAAACCCCACCGTGCGCGACTTCGTGGAAGTGTCGGGACGCGGCACAGTCAAGGAACACAAGATGTTCTGCGGCACCCCGAAGCAGGTCGCCGATCAGATGGAAGAATGGTTCGTGGCGCCGGCTTGCGACGGATTTGTTCTCGCTGCGACACATATGCCCGGTTCTTACGAAGATGTCGTCCGGTTGTTGGTGCCGGAACTGCAACGGCGTGGCTTGTTCCAGAAGGATTATCGCGGCACCACGTTGCGCGAAAACCTCGGCCTGCAAATCCCCCGCGCCCGCGACTACCACATGGCGAAAAAGGCCGCCCAATGAGAAGTCTCCTGTTCGCGCCCGGCAATCATGCTCGGCGTGTCGAAAAGGCACTGACTTTGCCCGCGGACGGCGTCATTCTGGATTTGGAAGATGCCGTTGCGGTCAGCGAAAAGCCGGCGACACGCGCGCTGGTGGTGGCGGCGTACAATGCGCCGCGCCACGGCAAACTCTATGTGCGGGCGAACGCGCTATCCACCGAATGGTGCTTTGCCGATCTCGTTGCCATCGTGCATGCAGGTTTGGACGGTATTATCCTGCCGAAAACCGAAAGCGCCGACGAATTGAAATCCGCCGACTGGATCATCGGTTCGTTAGAGCGGGAACGCGGGTTGAAACCCGGCGGCATCGATCTGATCCCGATTATCGAAACCGCGAAAGGCATTCAGGCGCTGCCCGCGATTTGCGGCGCCGGGACACGGGCGCGAACGGTGGCGTTCGGGGCGGGGGATTTCACCCTCGACCTCGGAATGGTCTGGTCGCGCGACGAAAGCGAATTGTTGCCGTATCGCGCTGCGTGCGCGGTGGCTTGCCGGGCAGCGGGGATGGATTCGCCGTTGGATACGGTTTGGGCGGATCTGAGAGATACCGAGGGTTTTGCGCTGTCGGCCCAACGCGCCGCCGCGCTCGGTTTTCAAGGCAAGATGTGCATCCATCCCGATCAGGTCGCTGTCGCCAATGCCGCTTTTACCCCCGATGATGCAACGGTTGCGAAAGCCCGCCGTGTCATCGCGGCCTTCGACGAGGCGGAAAAGCAAGGCCTAGCCTCCATCCAACTCGACGGCCAATTCATCGACTACCCCATCGTGCAACGCGCCCGTCAAGTTCTGGCACGCGGAGGCATCCAATGATCGACGTCCAAGCGCTCGAAGGTTGTCGGGTTCTCGACCTTGCAACGTTTCTGGCGGGTCCGTTTGCGGCGACGCAGTTGGGAGAATTCGGCGCCGAGGTCATTAAGGTCGAACTGCCTGTCGTCGGCGATGCGACGCGCCGATTCGGAACGATGACGGAATGCGGCGATTCTCTGCCTTGGCTGTCGGAATCGCGCAACAAGAAGTGCATCACGCTGGATTTGCGTAAGCCCGACGGCGTCGCGCTGATCGAGCGTCTGGTTAAGCAATCCGACGTGCTGATCGAGAATTTCCAGCCCGGTACAATGGAAAAATGGGGCCTCGGCTGGGACGTGCTGTCGGCGTGGAATCCGCGACTGATTATGGTGCGCATCACCGGCTACGGCCAGACCGGCCCCTATAAGGACCGCCCGGGTTTCGGCCGCATCGGCAACGCTTTCGGCGGCTTGTCGTTCCTGGCCGGCTATCCCGATCGCGCGCCGGTCACACCGGGTTCGGCAACGATTCCCGATTATATGGCCGGTATTTACGGTGCGATGGGCGTGCTGCTGGCATTGCAGGCGCGAGAGAAAACCGGGCGCGGCCAGATGGTGGATATCGGGCTATACGAGCCGATTTTCCGTATCCTCGACGAATTGGCACCAGCGTTTCAGAAGACCGGCCTCGTGCGTCAGCGAATGGGGCCGGGCACGGTGAACGTGGTGCCGCACAGCCACTATCCGACCAAGGATGGCCGCTGGATCGCCATCGCCTGCACCAACGACAAGATTTTCGCCCGCCTGGCCGAGGCTATGGGCCGCCCCGATCTCGCCGGCCCCGATAGTTGGGGACCGCTGGCGCATCGCGAGCGCGATCGCGCACTTGTGGACGAAACGGTTGCGGCTTGGACAGCGACGTTCGACCGTGTCGATCTGATGAACAAATGCGAGGAATCGCAGGTGCCCTGCGGACCCGTCTACGCGATCGACGAAATATTCGATGACCCGCAATACGCCGCGCGTGGCAATATCCTGACCATGCAGGACCCACGCGTGGGCGAATTGTCCGTCCCCAACCTCGTCCCCCGCCTCAGCGACACCCCTGGCACCGTCAAATGGCTGGGTGAGTCGCTTGGGGCGCATAATCGTGAGATTTACCAGGGGATGTTAGGTCTGGACGATGTAGAAATGGAACGGCTGAAGTCCGCCGGCGCGATTTGATCGGTGTGGAGAAGCCTCCCTGTTACCGTAACGAAAAGCGGACGGGGATGACCAACACGATCGTCTCGCCGAGCAATTCCGGTGGTGGCGGTGGCAGTGGCGTGACCCGCTGAGCCAGCGCTAGTGCTTCTGCGTCTAGTGCAGGAAATCCAGAACTGCGATCGATCTGCGCAGATGTCACGTCACCGTTACGATTTAATGCGATCCGCAAGTACGCCACGCCCTGATGGCGATTGAGCCGAGCTTCGCTTGGGTAGTTTTTTGCCGCTTGCAATCGGGCCATCGTTAGACCTTGCCATGTTGGTACGGCATTCGGATTGGCGGGCGGTGGCGGCGAACGCGGCATGATCGGCTCTGTCGTGGGGTTTGGCATCGCAGGCTGCGGACG
>JBAXFK010000106.1:0-14036 GCA_037139955.1 Rhodospirillales bacterium | reverse complement strand
ATGCCGTCCTGGTCCACTTCAAACAGAAAATCGGCATTGGCGAAGGCAAAGCCAAGAAGGCGAGCGTGCAGCGACATGAAAGGCCCCGGAAAACAGCCGCTGGTTATCGTACAAAGCGCGTTAGAATCGCGTAAACAAATGTTGGTTTCAGACCAGGGCCGCACCAAACGCTGTAAACATGGCGCGACTTTGCGGATTCTCCACCCAGCGCCATTCCGGATGCCACTGTAAACCGAGCAGGAAGCCCTTTGCCTCCGGCATAGACACGGCTTCGATCTGGCCATCGGGCGCGACGCCTTCCACCACAAGCCCGGGCGCCAACCGATCGATGCCCTGATGATGCAGCGAGTTGACTTGAAAAGTTTGCGCGCCTGTCAGCCGCGCCAGCATACCGCCCGGTGTGACGGCCACCGCATGCGCCGGGCCATACTGGATATCGAGCGGCGCGTTTTCATTCTCGCGATGATCCATGCGTCCGGGAATATCATGGACATGCTGGTGCAGGGTGCCGCCCAGCGCCACATTCAACTCCTGAAAGCCACGGCAAATAGCAAGCAAGGGCACGCCACGCGCGACCGCCGCCTTGATCAGCGGCAGCGTCATTCGATCGCGCGCCTGATCTTCCCAAGTGCCCTCGGCGTGCGGGGGGCCGTCGTAGAAATCGGGATGCACATTCGATCGGCTGCCGGTCAGGATGATGCCGTCGATCCGGTCCAGCAGGGTCTCGACGTCGGCCATCGGCCCGTTCGCGGGCATCAGCACCGGGACGGCGCCCACGACATGGTCGGTGGCGCGCACATACGTATCCGAGGCGGCATGATTGGCCATACCGAAGACGCCGAACTGCTTGGTGCAGCAACTGATACCAACGAGAGGCTTCATAGCGCGTGCAACTCTTATGCTGCGCGCATGTTCTCCGATTCTCGTGGCAAAAAGAAGACAAATTCTGCCGCATTCGCTCGCATGGCGGTCATGCAGGCGCGGAAAATGCTATCCGCCGCCGCCGCCGTTGTTCGACGGCATCTGCACCGGTTCGAACATTTTCGCGTCGACCGTCCCACCCAGTTCGGTGTTGAACAACGTCACCCGCGTTTCTTTGCGTTGGGCGTCCAGCACCGTCCATTGCCGCAGCGTCAGCGGCGTGTCGGCGAATACCAACGTCAGCGTGCCATCGCCGGGCGCCGACGTGCGCACCACGCTGACATCGATTTCCCCCGGTAGGCGCTGCATGCCGACCACCGTCAGATCGCCCGACAATGTCACGCGCGGTGCCAGCAACATGCCTAGCGGGGTGCTGTGCAGCGATACTTGGCTGGTTTGCTTGATCGACATGTCCTGGAACACCAACTGCCCATGCGCGGCCACCAGCAGGAATGGGGCTGGCGGGTCGTATTCGAACCGCAACCGGCCCGGCCGAGCGAGCCAAGCTTGCCCGCCGGAGATCGAACCATCCGGTGCGACTTGCAAGAATTTGGCACGCAGAGTCGTCAGCCCGTTCAGATAGGTCTCGATTCGCGCGATATCGGCCCGATCCTTGACGGTCGGTTCGAAGGCCGCTTGCGCGGAAACCGGCAAAGCGAGGGCAAGCAGCAGAAGAGAGCGTCGGAGCATGTGCGGCATGTGGCGTGTCCGGCGCCCGATTGCAAATCTCTATTCGGCGGCCGCCGGCACGGATGCCCAAAGTTCGGGGGCCAATTCCTCCCGCCGATCTGGGAAGAACAAAGCGCAGCCCAATGTCACGACCGAAAAACCGGCCAGAACCAGGGTCACGGCGGTCAGATTGCCGGTGCGCTCGTGCAGGAACCCGACCACCGGGGCGGCGGCGGCGGCGCCGAGAAAACCGACGAAAAACCGAATGGAATAGATCCGCGCCCGCAATTCGGGGGAAATGTAGCGGGCTGCCATCGTCTCGTTGACCGTGACCTGCCCGAAAAGCGACGCCGCGACTGCACCGGCGAGCGGCAAAACCAACCAGCCTTGCGCCACCGACAGCAGCGCCATCGCCGGAGCCAAGACCAAACTGATAGGCAGGAATACGCGCTTTAAGGTGTGCTTATCGATCAAGCGTCCTACCGAAAATTGCGTTAGCGCGCCGCACAACGTGGCGAAGAACGCCAGCATCCCGACAATCGGCAGCAAGCCCGGCGCATCGGCAAGGCGCTCTTGCATCAATTTCGGCAGCAGCAGCGTGAACGCGTTGAACACCAGTCCCGACGACGTCGCGATCAGCATCAACACCAACACCGTTCGGCGGACCAAGAACGCCGGGATGGTGGGGAAGGGGCGGGCACCGCGATGCGCCGGCCCGCTGATAATCGGGGTGCGCAGCCACACCGCCCCGACCGCGAGGCACAGCACGCCCGGCACCAGGAACGCGGCGCGCCAGCCGATCTGTGCGGCGAGGAACGCGGTCGCGACCGGTGCCAGCGCGACACCGATGTTGCCGAATACACCGTTCACGCCGATGGAGCGGCCGGGTTTATCGCCGGCCGCCTCCACCAGCATGGTTGTGCCGATCGGATGGTAGATGGCGGTGAAGATCCCGACACCGGCCAGTGTCGTGGCCAGCATCCAAGGCGATTGCGCGAAAGCCGAGGCAACGAGCGAAAAACCGGTGCCCAGGAAGAACGCGTTCATCAGCACCTTCCGCCCGAATCGCTGTGCCAGCCAACCTTGCGGTAGCGACAACAGCCCGTAGAGCACGAACATGCCCGTCGCCAGCGCGAGGATCGGGCCGTAGCTGTCGCCGAACATGCCGCCGGGCACGGCCATCGCCAGCACCGCCGTCGGCAGTATCAGCAGGCTATAATGGGTGAAGGTATGGGCGATGTTGATGAAGGCGATCTGGCGGGCGGCGGGCGTCATGGCTCTGGTTTCCTCGATCGGCCAGATTGTATGGCTCGTACGGACGACGGTAACCATCCGTTTGCGGCACTGTCGATAAGACCGCTGCGGGCCCCGCAAAAAAAATCCCGGGCCGTTAACAGTTTATTAACGCATCGTCGGCATCATGCCCAGGTAACCAGCCAATCGCGGGGCACCATGTCATCCTCCCTCTCCCACGCCGACGTCGCTCGCCTGCTGACCGAACCGTCCTCCGGCACCCGCGCCGACCTCGCCGACAAGCTGGGGCTCGAGCTCGACAGTCCCCGGCTCGCGGCGCACGAATTGGAACTGGCGCAAGATATCGTGCGTATTCTCGCCAAAGATGTCGAAACCGGCGTCCGAACGGCGTTGGCTCAAAGTGTCCGCTCGTCCCGCAACCTGCCGCGCGATGTCGCGCTGCGCATGGCCGAGGATGTGGAGGAAGTGGCACTGCCGATCCTCGGGCACTCTTTGGTACTGACCGACGACGATCTGGTGGCGATCGTGCAGCGCGCCTCGGCACCGCGCCAAACCGCCATCGCCAGCCGTTCCATCGTGTCCGAGCGCCTGTCGGACGCGCTGGTAACCCACGGCGCCGAGGCAGCCGTTACCACTTTGATGGCCAATCCCCGGGCGCGCATCGCCGAGCCGACTTTTGGGCGCGCGGTGGATCGGTTTGCGGACAGCGATTCGGTGAAGGAAGCGATGGTGAAGCGCGCGACCCTGCCGGCGGCAGTGGCCGAGCGGCTGGTAGCCTTGGTGTCTCGGGGCTTGCAGGACCATTTGGTGCGGCATCACAAATTGCCGCCCGGCACGGCGGCCGATCTGGTGATGCGCGGGCGGGAACGTTCGGTTATCCGCCTCAGTGCCGGGGCGGACGATGCCGAACTGCACGACATGGTCGCGCAGATGCACAACACCGGGCGGCTGACGCCGTCGTTGCTCGTACGCGCGATCTGCACCGGGGATCTCGGGTTTTTCGAGGCAGGGATGGCCGAGCTGACCGGCGTCAAGTTGCAGAATGTGCATATTCTTCTGCACGATGCCGGGCCGAACGGACTGGCGGCGCTCTATCGGCGCTCCGGCCTGCCGCCCGCCTTGTTCAACTGCGTGCGCGCGGCGGTGGACGTGGTGAACGAGACCGGTTTCGACGGCGAAGCGCACGAATTGGAGCGCTATCGCGCGCGCGTGATCACACGGGTCCTCACCCAGGCCGAGGATTTCGATCCTGGCGACGTCGATTACCTAGTGGACAAATTGGGAGACGCGCTCAATCTGGCGGCGTAAATCGCCGGAGGGTTCGGTCATGGTCGCATTGGTGCAATCGCTGTCGTCATCGGCGGCGGACGACGAGGAGTGGCGCCTCCGCCGCGATATGGCCGCAGTCTTCCGCATCGCCGCTCGGCATGGCTGGAACGAGCAGATCGGTAACCACAACTCGCTGATGCTACCCGGCGACAAGCCGACATTCTTAATCAACCCGCGCGGCTATTTGTTCCAGGAATTGACGGCGAGTTCGCTGATCGTCTGCGATCTAGACGGTCATGTGCTGCGAGGGACCGGAGAGTTGCGGAAGGTCGCGTTCTTTATTCACGCCCGCATCCACGTGCAAAACCCCGCCGCGACCTGCGTGCTGCACGTGCATCCGCGCTATCTGACCGCCTTGTCGCTGCTGGAGGATCCGTCGTTGATCCTGGCGCATCACAATAATCTGCTGCTGAACGATCGCGTGGCCTACGATCTCGACGCCGTGGCCCCGGCCGATAGCATCGCCGAGGGCGATCGGTTGGCTGCGGCCTTGGGCAATAAATCGACGCTGGTGATGGGCGGGCACGGTGTCACCGTGGTCGGTCCAACAGTGCACGACGCCTTCGATGAGCTTTTTATCGCCGAGCGGACGGCAATGTACCAGATGACGGCGGTGGCGTCGGGGCAGAAACTGAGGACCTTGCCCGATGGCATGCGCCGCCGCTGGTCCGGGCCTTGGGGCGAGAAGCTCGATGCTCGGTTGCACCTGGACGCTTGGCGTCGGGTGCTGGACCGAGAGGAGCCGGATTACGCGGCTTGATTTCGTCGGGTGGGGTAAGGGCCGGTGGGGTAAGGGCCGAGCGACGTCCGCGCTTACCGGAGATGTGCAGCTAGGCCGACGAAACGGTGTCCCATCGTTTTCTTGACATTCATAACATTAAATGTTAGTTCGCCGGCCATGGACCGAATGGCGCCGCATTCTGCACGCATCGATGCCCTGCCTCCCCCTCGGGATCGGCTGCGCAAACCTGTGCCTCCCTGCATTGCAGCGCTTTTGGGTTTGGTTCGGGTCCTTCTCGGTTATGCCAAGGACCTAGACCGAATCCTACCGGATCGATCCGACTGCCCCCAGTTTCCGACGCTGGCCTTAGGGTTCGGCACGCACGACATGCGCCGTATTCTCGGTCACGTGCAGCGCGGCATCCTGCGCGCCATGATGCTGCAACGCTTTCTGCTTGCCCGCGCCGCGCAAGGTCGCGATATCGAGCCGACACCCCCGCCCGGACCCGCCGAGCAGGACGATATCGAGCGGCTTGAGATAAAGCTTCGCACCCCGGTTCGGCCGAGCACCGAAAAAATGCCGCGCGCCCGCCGCATCGATCCCGACCATCCTTCGCATTTCTATATGCCCACATTGAAGGAACTCGAAGCCCAGGTCCGCCGTCGTTCCGTTGGCCGCACGATTGCCGAAATCTGTGCAGACCTCGGCGTGTGGTCCACCGTCTGCGACGGCGGTTTTTGGTCCGAAATTACCCGAGCTCTCACGCAATTCGGCGGTAATTTCGCAGAATTCTTCGATATTCGGGAGCGTCGGAAGAAAACCTTCGAGAAAGAGCGCCAGTTGCGCCCGGACACCTGGACCTCGGGCTTGCGCGACGAACCGAGAGAGGCTGTCCGTCAATTGCTCGGATACGTACTCGGTGAATCGCCACCGCGCGGCCCCCCAGCCCCCCAGCTTCTCACCGACTAGTGGCAGCGGCCGCGCGTTTGCGCGCGCCGACGCTTGTTCGCGTCCCTGTTCGATAAAAAAGCTGCGCGCCGCGCCTAACCCGGCACGCCCTTGCTGGTAGAATACTCGAAGTGCAGCGCTTGGTCCGGGTGTACTACAGCGAAGATTGCGTGCGCGGCCATCGCGGCTTCGCTGAAGCCTTGCAGGATGAGCTTCAATTTCCCTGCGTAGGTCGCCACATCGCCGATGGCGAAGACGCCCGGTGTGCTGGTTTGGCACGTTGCAGGATCGATTTTGACGTGGTGAGCGGTCTGCTCCAGCCCCCAGGCGGCGATCGGGCCGAGGTCCATCGATAGGCCGAAGAACGGCAGCAGCACGTCGGCGGGCAGATGTTCGGTCTCGCCTTTCAGTGTCGCCACTTCGACCGAGGTAAGCGTGCCGCCTTCTCCGTGCAGGGCGTGCAATTGATAGGGAATGACCATCTCGATTTCCCCGCGAGCCACCGCCGCGTCCAGTTGGGCGGCGGTTTCCGGGGCGGCGCGGAATTTGGGACGACGATGCACGACCGACACGCGCGCAATGTCCTTCAACGCCAGCGCCCAATCCACCGCCGAGTCGCCGCCGCCGGCGATCACCACCCGCTTGCCGCGAAACGATTCGCGTTGTTTGACGTAGTACTGCACCGCGCCGGTCGCCTCGAAGGCGGGCAGCCCGTCCAGCGGCGGGCGGTTCGGGCCGAACGCGCCGGCACCCGCCGCCACGACGACCGCTTTGCAGTGTATTGTGTCGCCCAGGTCGGTGGTCAGCACGAAGGCGCCGGACTGTCCGCTCAGGCTTTCGACGCGCCGGCCGAGCAGCCGAGGCGCCGCGAATGGCGCGATTTGTTGTTCCAGCTTTGCCACGAGTTCGCCGGCTTCGATCGCCGGATGGGCGGGAATGTCGTAGATCGGCTTCTCGGGGTACAGCGCCGCGCACTGCCCGCCGACATCCGCCAGCGCGTCGATTAGGACGCAAGACAGTTTCAGCATGTTCAATTCGAACACGGCGAACAGCCCGACGGGGCCAGCGCCAACGATCGCGACGTCGATTTCGATATTCTGTGCCATCCCGCCCCCGTAGCGCCGGGGGCGGGATGGGGCAAGATCGGTCAGTCGATCGCGGCGTGTACCAAGTTCGATACGCGGTCCAGCCGAGCGGAGTGGAACGGATCGGGCTGGACGTTATTGGTCAGATAGGTGAACGAAACGCCGCTGTCGGGATCGGCCCAGGAATACGATGTGCCGGCGCCGCCATGCCCGAACGTATCGGGATGCGCGTTGCTGCCCAGGCCGCGGATGCGATCCGACATGCCGCGCACATGCGGCCCCAGGCCGCGATGCATCGGAATCCCACCCATCGTGCCGTCGCCCAACTCCCCGGTGTGATTGCGGGTGACGTATTCCACCAGACGCGGCGAGAAAATCCGCGCATCGCCCAGACGGCCCTTGCCGAGCAGCATTTGATAGAATGCCGCCATGCCGCGCGCGGTGGCGAATCCGCCGCCATGCGGCAGTCCGGCCAGACGCAGTTCGGTGCTGTTGTCGTAGGGCATTTCGCTGCCCTTGCTGTAGTACATGTCGGCGCAACGGTCGTGCTGTTCCGCCGGCACGCCTACCCGCACATCGTTATTCAGGCCGAGCGGACCGAGGACGCGGCTATGGATGATATCGCGGAAATCCTCGCCGGTGGCGGCTTCCATCGCCATCGCCAGCACCGGATGGGCACTACGGCCATGGTAGGCCATGCGCGAACCCGGGGTCCAATCGAGCGAGAAGTCGCAGACCTGGGCACGCATCTTGGTATGGTCGAGCCACGCATCGCGTTCGAGATGCGATGACGGGAAGCCGGCTTGATGGGTGACGACCTGATGGATGGTGATGTCGGCTTTACCGCGCACGGCAAATTCCGGCAGGTGGTCGGATATTTTGTCCATGAAGGACAGCTTGCCTTCTTCTACCAAAGCCCAAAGCCCGGCCAAGCACAGTACTTTGGTCTGGGAGAACAGCAGCCACAGCGTATCGTCGTCGGCGGCGCGCCCAATGCGGGAATCCCCGTAGGTGCGGAACAGCGCTAACTGTCCGTGGCGGGCTAGGGCGATCTGCGCGCCGGGGTAGCGGCCCTCGGCGATATGGCCGCGAATCATCGCGTCCAGCAGATCGAGGGGCTTCGATGCGAAGCCGAGGCTTTTCAGGTCGGCATTGGGCAAGGGGTAGGACATGTTCCGCTCCAGTTTCGGTTGTCGATCACGATAGCGGGGACGGCGCCCGAGGCCAATTGACGCTTTCCCGCCAGAGGCGAATGATCCCTGCCGCAAATACAAACAGGAGTTCTTCATGCCGCTGGAATCGCTGCAACCCCAGGATCTCGATATCGAAGCCGTTCGTTGGCAGGCGCGTGTCGACCTCGCCGCCGCACACCGGATGGCCGTGATGCACGGGCTGAACGAGGGTATTTTCAACCACTTCACCCTACGTGTGCCCGGCACGGACGATCGCTACTATCAAATCCCGTTCGGCCTGCACTGGTCGGAAGTGACGGCGAGTTGCCTGATGGAAATCGGCTATGACGGCACCCAGCATGTCGGCACGGGCGAAGTCGAGCGTTCGGCCTATTGTATCCACGCGCCGATCCATCGCGACGCGCCGCATGCCGCCGCCGTATTCCACACGCACATGCCCTATGCCAGCGCCTTGTCCCGGCTCGAAGATCAATCGATTCTGGCGATCGGCCAGACCGAACTCGGCACGCTGATGCACACCGCCTACGACGAAATCTACACCGGCCCCGCCTTCGACCCCGCCGAGGGCGCCCGTCTCGCCACTGTGCTGGGCACCAAAACCGTGCTGATGATGGCCAACCACGGAATCGCAACGGTCGGCAAGTCGGTGGCCGAGGCCTACGACCGGCTCTATTACGCCGAACGGGTGGCGCAGGTGCAGTTGTATGCGATGTGGACCAATCGTCCGTTGAAGCACCTGCCGAAAGATGTCGTGGATCACACGCTGTCCGAGTATAAAGCCAACCGGTTCCTGTATGGCGGGCGCCCGAATTGCGATTGGCACTTCGACGCGCTGAAGCGCATCCTGGACCGCAAGGAACCCGACTACAAAGAGTAAGCCGATCCGATAACGATAACGGAGGAAACAACAATGAATATCGATCGCCGTAACTTGGCGCTTCCCGTCCTATTCGCGGGTCTGATGGCCGCTTTGCCATCGGACTCGCAAGCCGCCACGGCCGAGGAGGCTGCTGTCCAAAAACGCGTGGAAGCGTTCCGCGACGCCCAACGTGCAAAAGACGCGAAAGTGCTGACCGCGATGAGTGCGAAGGAACTGAGCTACAGCCACTCCGACGCGCATGTCGAGGATCGCGATACGTTCGTGACCAACGCGACCAGCACGAAATCGAAAGTTATTTCGATTGAGAACAAGGATATCTGGGTCAAGGTCGTCGGCACGACGGCGCTAGTCCGTTTCCACTGGATGAGCGAGAGCGAAGCCGTCGCCGACGGCAAGCGCAGCACTGCCAATCTACATGTCCTGCAAGTCTGGCAGAAGCAAAATGGGGCGTGGAACCTGTTGGCGCGCTGCTCGACCAAACTCGCGTAGAACGGACCGGGATTGGGCCGACAGACTGTCGGCCCAATTCGCTGGTAGCGATCTGGGTTTCAGCGTATTACTGCGGTCGTTGCCCTCGATATTCTCACCTCCGGTCAGAGTTGTTTTTCGCCTGGAGGTGGCATTGGACATTTTTCGGCGCGACGCGCTCAGCGGGTCCGATTTACCCTACCGGCTCGACTTTGTGGATTTAACGAGCATCGACGAGGGTTTTCGTCGGATCGTCGAATTCCAGCGTATCGTGGTTCAATCCGGCAGCAGTCAATTGTAGCGAGTGCCGACTTGCCGATATCGTTCAGTTTTTAGTTGCAACGCGGCGAACCGCTGCGCGATGCTGCGTTTACCCCGTCAATTCGGGTGGGGGTTTCGGAAAACGGACAATCGCAACGGAAAGCCGAGTGCCATGAGTTTTGCTCTACAAATGAAGGACTACCGCATGACGACTGCGGAAATTCTCTACCATTTGCCGGATCATCCGAATTTATTGCAAACTTACGTTTGGCAACACCTCGATATCGCCCCGCAGTATCCTGAGCTTCAAAAATTCCTGGATTTTTGGAAACGCGAGATCGAAGGACCGCTTCATTCCGTGCGTGTGGCGTCGGCGAAATTGATTACACCCAGTAAGTACCGTCATGCCGAGGCCGTCTTTCGCCTGCATTGATCGTTTCAGGGGCCGAACACATGCTCGGGTCCCGGGAATACGCGCGACCGCACCTCCGCCGCGTAGGCTTGCGCGGCGGCGGCGATGGGTTGGGCGACCTCGGCGTACCGTTTGACGAATTTCGGGCGGAAGGCGGTGAATAGCCCGATGACGTCGTCGATCACCAGAATCTGCCCGTCGCAGGCGACCGAGGCGCCGATCCCGATCGTCGGGGCAGCGATGCGTTCGGTGATTTCCCGCGATAGCGACTCGGTCGTTTTTTCGATCACGACGCTGAAGGCGCCGGCCTCGTCCACCGCGATGGCATCGGCTAGAATAGTGGCCGCTTCTTCGGGATTGCGTCCGCGCACGCCGTAGCCGCCCAGAGCGTTTACCGATTGCGGCGTCAGGCCGATATGCGCCATCACCGGCACGCCGCGCGCCGTGAGGAAGCGAATAGTTTCGGCCATTTCGATCCCGCCTTCGAGCTTGACCGCCGCGCAGCCGGTTTCCGACATCACACGGGCGGCGGTGCGGAAGGCTTGGGCGGGCGATTCCTCGTACGATCCGAACGGTAGATCGACGACAACGCAGGCATGGGAAGCGGAGCTGGCCACGGCCCAGCCGTGCGCGATCATGGTATCGACCGTCACGCCGACCGTGCTTTCCATGCCGTAGATGGTCATCGCCAGGGAGTCGCCGACCAGGATCAGGTCGACATGCGGGTCGATAAGTTTGGTCGTCGAAGCCGCATAGCTCGTCAGACACACGACGGGCTCCCCGCCCTTGCGGGCTCGGATCGCGGGGGGAGTGATGCGTTTCAACGGTGCGCTCATGGGGTTAGTATATCGTATCCGCCCTCAACCTGGAACCTCCGCCATGACCTGGTCCATTGTCGCGCACGACCCCGATACGAACGCGTTCGCCGTGGCGGTCGCCACCAAGGCGTTCGCGGTCGGCGCATCCTGCCCGTTTGTGCGCGCGGGCGTGGGGGCGGTGTCCACCCAGTCGATGACCAATCGCTACCTCGGCCCGGCGGTACTGGATGGCTTGGCGCGCGGTTTGGCGCCCGCCGCTGCGATCGAGGGCGCATTGGCTGGCGATGAGGGCAAGGGCCTGCGCCAAATTCACGCAGTGGATCGTTACGGCCGCACCGCTGCCTGGACCGGGCAGAATTGCGTGATGTGGTGCGGTAACGTGGCAGCGGACGGGATTAGCGTCGCCGGCAACATGCTGGCGGGGGAGCCGACGATTGCCGACACTCTTGCCGCCTGGAAAGCCAACGACCGTGTCTCGCTGACCGAACGCCTGATGCTGGCCATGGAAGCTGGCGAAAATGCGGGCGGCGATCGGCGCGGTCGGCAATCGGCGGCGATGCTGATGACCACGACCGAGGATTTCCCCGACCTCAATCTGCGTGTCGACGATCATGTGCAGCCGTTGGTGGAACTGCGCCGGTTGTTGGGCGTTTGGCGGCAGGAGGGCGTGCCCCGGCTTGGAACTTCCCCCAGTAAGGCAAATCCATCGGGGCTGACCGATCTCGACGCCATCGAGGCCGGATGGATCGCTCGGGGCCTGGATTTACGGCTGCGGCGTTAGGCGCCCAGTTCCTCTCGCCGCATTTCCAGTTCCAGCCACTGTTCCTCGGCGGCGGTCAGTGCCGTTTGCGCTTCGGTCAGCGCTTGGGAAATTGCGGCGAATTTGGCTGGGTCCTTGGCGTACAGCGTGGGATCGCCGAGTTGGCGGTTGAACTTGGCGATGTCGGCTTCCAAGCTGGAGATGCGGCCGGGTAGATTTTCCAGCGCATGTTTGTCCTTGAATGTCATCCGCTTCGGCGCCGTCTTCGGCTGCACCGGGGGCGCGGCTTTCGGCTTCCCGGCGGTGGCGGACGCCGGCGCGCGTGTCGGGCCGCGCTGGGTGAGCATGTCGGAGTAACCGCCGGCATACTGCGTCCAAACCCCATCGCCATCCGAGGCAATCACCGACGTCACCACGCGGTCGAGGAAATCGCGATCGTGGCTAACCAGCAGAACCGTGCCGGCATAATCCGCTAGCCGTTCCTGCAACAATTCCAGCGTTTCGAGATCGAGGTCGTTGGTCGGTTCGTCCAGCACCAATAGATTGGACGGTTTGGCGAAGGCGCGTGCGAGCGTGAGCCGGCCGCGCTCCCCGCCGGACAGCACATCCACCGGGGTGTTCGCCTGTTCGGGGCCGAACAAGAAATCCTTCATATAACTCATGACATGGCGGCTTTGCCCGCCGACATCGACAGTATCCCCGGCCCCGCCGGTCAGTGCTTGCGACAAGGTTTGGTTCGGGTCCAAATTCTCGCGCCGCTGATCGAGGGTCACTTGCTGGAGGTTGGTGCCGATCTTCACCTCCCCGGTGTCGGGTTCGGTTTCTCCGGTCAGCAGGTTTAGCAGGGTGGTCTTGCCGGCACCGTTGGGCCCGACAATGCCCACCCGGTCCCCACGGATCACCCGAGCGGAGAAATCGCGCACGATCGGCCGGTCGCCGTAGGATTTGCTCACGCTTTCGGCGACCATGACCAGTCGACCGGACAGATCGGCCTCGGCCGCCTCCATCCGTACTTTGCCCAGGGCACCGCGCTGTTCGCGATGTTTTTTCCGCAAAGCGTGCAGATCGCCAAGGCGCTTTTGGTTGCGCTTGCGCCGCGCAGTAACGCCGTAGCGGAGCCAGTCTTCCTCCATCACGATTTTGCGGCCGAGCTTGTGGCGGTCGGTTTCTTCTTGTTCCAGGACGGCGTCGCGCCAAGGCTCGAAATGCGCGAACCCCTGTTCGAGCTGCCGGGTCACCCCGCGATCCAGCCAGACGGTGGTGCGGGAGATGCGTTCCAGTAGCCGCCGGTCATGGCTGATCAAGACGATGCCGGATTTCATGCTGGAGAGTTCTTTTTCCAGCCACTCGATTCCCGGCAGGTCCAAGTGGTTGGTCGGTTCGTCCAGCAGCAAAATATCGGGTTCGGGGGCCAGTACGCGGGCGAGGGCGGTGCGCCGCGCCTCCCCGCCGGACAGGGTGTTGGGGTCTTCGGTGCCGGTCAGGCCGAGTTGTTCCAGCAGATACGTCGCGCGGTAATGATTGGCGGCGGCGCCGTCGAACCCGGCTTCCACATAGGCGAGGGTGGTGGCGAAACCGGTGAAATCCGGCTCCTGCGGCAGATATCGGATGGTCGCACCGGGTTGGGCGAAGCGGCGGCCGGAGTCGGGCGGAATCGATCCGGCGGCGACCTTCAGCAGCGTCGATTTGCCGGAGCCGTTGCGCCCCACGAGGCAGATACGGTCGCCCACGGACACCCCGAGCCCAGCACCCGCAAGCAGCGGCGCAGTCCCGAAGGTGAGGTTGACGTCTTGAAGAAGCAGGAGAGGAGGAGCCATGGGCGGGGGGTTAGCACGTCCCGCGAGGAAGAAATACGCCTTGCGGGTTCTCTCGCGTCGTGTGACAGCGCGATAGTTATAATCGGGAACCGGATAT
This sequence comes from Rhodospirillales bacterium, assembly GCA_037139955.1. GTDB lineage: Bacteria > Pseudomonadota > Alphaproteobacteria > Acetobacterales > Acetobacteraceae > Rhodopila. The sequence continues at coordinate 403 of JBAXFK010000106.1, read as the reverse complement.
GAAGACCCTCATCGCCCTCCTGCTCTGCCTTTCTTTCGGTGCCCAAGCCGCCGATCCCCTGCGCCTCGGGTTGCTGCATACCTTGTCCCCCGCGCCATTCTACATCGCGCAGGAAAGCGGGTATTTCCGCGACGAAGGCATCGACCTGGCCTTTCGTTTCTTCGACGCCGCCCAGCCGATCGCCGCCGCCGCCGTGTCGGGCGATATCGATGTCGGGGTGACGGCACTGACTGGCGGATTCTTCAACCTCGCCGAGAAAGGCACGCTGAAAGTCATCGGCGGCGGGCTGCACGAGCAAGCGGGGTACGAGGGTTCGGCGGTGCTAGCGTCGAACCAAGCCTTCGATGCCGGCATGACGGGATTGGAAAAACTGGGCGGCCATAGTTTCGGGATTACGCAGTAC
>JBAXFK010000105.1:0-14103 GCA_037139955.1 Rhodospirillales bacterium | reverse complement strand
ATCTACCATTCTATGATTCTCTAGCTGCCAATCACGATGTTATCATTCCCAATCATCCCGGCTACGGCACATCGCCTCGGGCGGATTGGCTGGGAAATGTGCGCGACCTCGCAGCGGTTTATCGTGGATTGCTAGGCAATCTGGGTGTCGGTTCGGCGCCACTGGTCGGACTGGGTTTCGGCGGTTGGATCGCAGCCGAGATGGCCTGCTTCGCCCCGCACGAGACCGGCAAGCTGGTGCTGGCCGGCGCAATGGGAATTAAGCCGCCGACCGGCGACATCTGCGATCAGGCACTCATCGGCTACATCGAATACGTCAAAGAGGGTTGCCACGACCCTGCAACCTTTGGGCGTATTTACGGTGAGCGGCCGACATCGGAACAATTGGTGCTGTGGGATCTATGCCGGGAAATGTCGTTCCGCCTGGCGTGGAAACCCTACATGTTCAACCATTCTCTGCCGCAATTGTTGCGCGGGGTGAAATCCCAAGCGCTGATCGTCTGGGGCGACAACGACCGGATCGTTCCGGTCAGCGCAGCAGATGTTTTTGCGGCGTCGTTACCGAACGCTCGGCAGGCCACTATCGCCGATGCCGGTCATCTGATCGAAATGGAACAACCCAACGCGTTCGCCCAGACGGTCCTTTCTTTCATCGCCTCCAAATAGGGAGCACGACCATGCATCTGATGTATTTCACCGAACAACCGATGAAGGACTACCCGCAGGAAGCGGGTAACGATATCGGGTTCACCTCGCTGCTGATGTCGAACAAGCACTTCAACCCCGTCGATGGCAGCCGATTGTACAACGAGTTTCTTGAAAACTACGTCTACGCCGAGGAAATGGGTGTCGACGGCATCATGCTGAACGAGCACCATAACGCCCCGTTCTGCATGCAGGCTAAGGCAAATATTTTCGCGTCGTTGCTCGCTGGCATGACCAAGCGTGTCAAAATCGTGCTACTGGGAAATCCATTACCGTTAAACGACAATCCCGTTCGGCTGGCGGAAGAGCTGGCCATGATCGACATGATCTCCAAAGGTCGTCTTGTCTCCGGGTTCGTTCGCGGCGGTGGACAGGAACAATTGGCCACCAACGCCAACCCCGCTTACAATCGCGAAAGGTTCCAGGAAGCCCACGACCTAATCGTGAAAGCCTGGACCCAGCCCGGCCCGTTCCGGTGGGAGGGCAAGCACTACCATCAACGCGTCGTGAACCCCTGGGCCCTGCCGCTGCAACAGCCGCATCCGCGCATCTGGATTCCGGGCGTTATCAGCCATGAAACGATTATCTGGGCAGCACAGAACGGCTATCCGTATATCTGCCTCAACACCTCGATCGAGGATACCAAGAAAATCTGGCAGCGTTACGACGCCGCAGCCGCCGAAGTCGGCTACACCCCCGGCACCGAGCATCGCGGTTATCTGATACGTTGCCATGTCGCGGAAACGGAGGAAAAGGCACTGGAAAGTGCGCGGCAATTCCTGTGGATGGATGGCGAATTCACTGGACGTTTGAAGCCGGTTTGGGCATCGCCATCGGGCTATTTCTCGCCTTCGTCGCGGCAAACCTTCGTGGAATTCGTAGCAGGGCAGAGCGCATCCCCAACGCGCCCGCGTAAAACGTTCGAACAGCAGCTTGGCGATTTGCAGATCGTTGCGGGCACGCCGGAGCAGGTGGTGAAATCGTTGCGCACCATCATGCGCGAAACTCGCCCGGGCATCATGGCGTTCTGGGGCAACGAGGGCCGCATGTCGCAACAAGCCGCCCAGACCTCGATCCGGTTGCTCGGGCAAGAAGTCATGCCAGCGCTGCGCGAAACGGCGAAAGAGCTGGATCTGAAAAGCCCGTTCGAGGCGAATATGCCGGTCAGCCGGGCCTGGGCGGAGGCACAGGCTCAGCGGAATGCGGCAGAATAATAGCGGAAGCATGCCGGTTGCCGTTTGCACGGCAACCGGAGCCGTTACTGCTTACTCGGTGTTAGCGACCTTACGCGTCGTTTACCCCACATAGCTGGCGGGGCATTCACGCAACCGTAGTAAAACCGATCCAGCTACGCGACCGTGGCCGGGCTAGACAACAAGGAGATCGTGGCCATCCGCACCGACACGTCGCGCCCAAATATTATGCAAAGCGAAAATTCAACGACAATCGCGAAACAGGGCGACTGAGAGTTACTCAATTTTGCAACGAAATTGCATTTTTTCTTCTGTTTTTCCATTGCGTTGGATTTTTTTCATATTATGATGATTCATCAACAACGGCATTAAGCGGAAAGAGAAAATAATCATGCATTCATATCGAAACTTCCGGCGGGTCCTGCAGCCTAAGTACTCTAAGCTCCTGCCCGGCACATCGGTGCCGTACGCAGCCCTCATCGGACTGGCGGTCGTCACCCCCCAAAGCGCAGCAGACGCTCAAACAATTTCCACCGCCACGACCGGCCCGCTTAGTGCCACCGGAATCGACGTAACCGTCACTGGAACCGGCTCGATCGGCGGCGGTGTTCGCGGTGTAATCGGCAACTTCAGCGCGACCATCCCGACGCTGACCAACAACGGCTCGATCGGTGGGACAACTGCGGGGGTGGAGGTGCGCAACGGTGCCTCGATAACAACGCTACAGAACAACGCAACGATCACCAGTTCTGGCGGAGTGGCCGTGCAGGCCAGTAGCGCGATCGGAACGTTGAACAACGCGGCGGGCGCCACGCTCAGTGGCGCGGCGACCGGGGGAATCGGTATTTCCCTCTCGGTTTTGGGAACAATTGGGACAATCGCCAATAGTGGCTCGATCTCCGGCGCCAACGATATCGTCAACGCCGGCAGCATAGGAGCGATCACGAACAAGTCTGGCGGATCGATCGCAGGCGGCACTATCGGCATTAGCAGTTCCAACTACATTGGCACTTTCATCAACGAAGTGGGCGCCACTATCGCCGGGACGACCTTCGCGTTTAAGCAAACAGCGAACAACGCCGGCCCGGCACCTGGGATCGGCACGTTTCTAAACGCTGGCACGATGACGGGCTCGGTCTCCTCAGCCGGAGTGGATCGCGGCGGCTCCGTCGGGTCATTCACAAACACCGGCACCATCACTGGCAGCACCGGGAACTCCGCCGTCTCCCTCACCGGCAATGCAGCCGCAGCCACGCTCGGCAATGTAAGCAATACCGGTATAATTGCGACGACCGGCGCCAACACCTACGGTCTTCAGATCGCAGGCTTTCAGAGCGCAGGCACGTTGAGCAATGCCGGCACCATCTCGGGTTTCAACGGCGCGTCGGTCAGTACGACTCCTGGCGCTAATTTCGCCAATAGCGGGTCGATCGCCGGAACCGGTGGCACCGGCTTCGCTGGCGGAAACAACTTCGGTACCTTGACCAATGCGGCGGGCGCGACGATCTCCGGGATCGTAGGGGTGCAATTCGGCAATGCAAGTGGAACACCCGGGCTGGTAAACGCCGGCACAATCGCCAGCACGGGCGCTGGATACGCCTTCGTCGATTCGAGCAGCGGTGTAACAATCGGGCACATCGACAATACCGGAACGATGACCGGCGCGATCCAGTTTAAAAGTACGGCAACGATCGTCGGCGGCAGCGGCGCGACGTTTGGCGTGCTGAACGGCACGGCACTCAGCACCGGAATATCGTCGACAGGGGACATGACGTTCACCGGAAACAACAGCTTGAACGAAGGGGTGAGCACCAATTTCGGCGGCAACAACCAGGGCACCACGACCAATAGCGGCACCCAGCAACTAGCCGCGAAACAGACCGTCACCGGCTACTTTGCAGAAGGCTCCGGCGCGACCTTGAATATGCTATTCGCGGGCAGCGCCTTTGGGCAGTACGGTAACCTAACCTCCACCCTGTCGGCCTCGCTCGCCGGAACTCTTTCGTTGCAGTCGACCGGAGGGTTCGCCTTCGGATCGGGTCAGACCTTCGACGTAATGGATTTCGCCAGCTATTCCGGCGACTTCGCGTCGCTGCTGATGGACGGCGTTGCCTGCACGGCAAAAGGCGTCGATGCTTGGGATTGCGGCGGGATCGGCGTGACCGAAGTCTTCGCCGCGAACGGCCAGCAATTGGACCTCGTGCTATCGCAAGTGCCGGAGCCCGCGTCGGCTGTCGTGTTCGGGATCGGCGCCGCCGGTCTGTGTCTGATCCGCCGCCGCGCGACCGGTGCAAACACCCGAGCTTGAGCGAACAATGGACGGGAGTATGGCAAGCCGCACAGCACCGCGCCATACTCCCGTCCATGATCCCAATATCCATCCTCGACCTTTCGCCCATCCCCGAAGGCTCCGACGCCGGTGTCGCCCTTCGCAACTCGGCCGACCTCGCACGCCATGCCGAAAAACTCGGCTATCGGCGCTACTGGATGGCCGAGCACCACAACCTTCCAGGGATTGCCAGCGCGGCGACGGCTGTGGCCCTGGCGCATGTCGCGGCAGCCACAAGCACGATCGTCGTCGGTGCCGGCGGCGTGATGCTCCCCAACCACGCACCGCTGATTATCGCCGAGCAGTATGGAACCCTGGCGGCATTGCATCCGGGTCGGGTGGAACTGGCCGTGGGTCGTGCGCCAGGGTCGGACCAGAATACGGCCCGGGCGATGCGTCGAAACCTGTCGGGCGGCGACGAATTCCCGCAGGATGTGGTGGAGTTAATGCACTATTTCCAAACACCCGAGCCCAACCAAGCGGTGGTAGCAGTGCCGGGCGCGGGGCTGAACGTTCCGATTTGGATTCTGGGCTCCTCGACCTATGGGGCACAACTCGCGGCGATGTTAGGGCTGCCCTATGGGTTCGCATCGCATTTCGCGCCGGGGATGATGTTGGACGCAATCGCGATTTACCGGCAGCGATTCCGGCCGTCCGTGCATCTCGATAAACCGCACGTCATGCTTGGGCTAAACTTGGTTGCCGCCGATACGGACGACGAGGCTCGGTTTTTATTCACGTCGACGCAGCAATCGTTCCTGAATATCCGGCGAGGGCGGCCGGGCAAATTGCCGGCACCGGTCGAAAATATGCAGATCGATGCCTACAGCAAAGCGATGCTGGACGATGCGCTATCTTGTGCGATTCACGGCGGCATCGGCACGGTCCGGCGGGGCTTGGAAGCCTTCGCAGAACGTACCGGTGCCGATGCATTCATGGTAACGTCGAATATTCACGATCATGGGAAACGGAAGCGTTCGTTCGAGATTTTGTCCGAAGTCGTCGCCGCCTAAACCGGGTCCCAATTGAAGCACTGATCCGACGTATCCAGCGGCATAAAGCTCGCCTTCAATGCCGGCCCTGCGATTTCGGCGATGCTCTCCGGCGTCCAGCCTTCCGCTCGGTGCACGATCCGAATGGGGCGCGGCGAGCTGAACAGATAAAGCTCGTGCATGCGGGTCCCAAACACCTGTCCGGTCACGTCCTTCGCCGCATCCGAGCACAGATAAACGGCCAGAGGCGCGTTCTTATCCGGCGTCATTTTCTTCAATTTCTCCACCTCCGCTGCCTGCTCGGGGGTCGATGTCGGAATTGACGACGTCATCCGGCTCCAAGCCCAGGGCGAAAGGCAGTTCGAGCGCACATTGTAACGCGCCATATCCAACGCGATGGACTTTGACAGCGCGGTAATGCCGAGTTTCGCAGCGGCATAATTCGCTTGGCCAATGTTGCCAATTAAACCCGACGTGGATGTGATGTGAACGAACGCGCCGCTTTCCTGCTTGCGGTAGTGCTCCGCTGCCGCCCGCGACACGAAAAAGGAGCCGTTGAGATGCACGGAGATCACCGACATCCAGTCGTCCTCGGTCATACGATGGAAAATGCCATCGCGCAGAATGCCGGCATTGTTCACCACCGCGTCGATGCGGCCGTAATGATCTAAAGCAGCTTGGATAATTTTCTGCGCGCTGCCCCAGCCCGCAACCGATTCGGTGCAGACCTCGGCCGCCCCGCCACGCTGCTCGATCAGTGCCTTCGTCTGCTCCGCTGGGCTGGACGACCCGCCGGAGCCGGACAGCGATGCGCCGATATCGGCAACAATCACCTTCGCACCCGCCGCGGCCATCATCACGGCGATCTCTCGCCCGACCCCGCCGCCGGAGCCCGTCACGACCACAACCTTGCCGTCCATCATACCGGTCACGTTTGCATCTCCATCTCTCTCCGCCCAAGAATGCCCCGCAACCACTCTGGCGTCGAGACATGCTCGGTCTAAACCAAGATTTCCCCCTGACGCTGCCCACCGTGCTGGAGCATGGCGCAGCAAACTTCGGCGCGACGGAAATCGTATCGTTCGGCCACGGCGAAACAGTGCGCACACATTACGCCGCCACGGCCGAACGTGCGCGGCGGCTGGCATCGCAACTGAACGGCGAGATGTACGGCTCCCTCGCTTGGAACACCCATCGCCACCTGGAGGTTTTCTACGCCGTCGCCGGCATCGGCGCCGTGTTGCACACCGCCAACCCGCGACTGCCGCCCGCACAGATCGCCTATACGATCGCTTTCTCCGGCTATCGGACGCTGTTTATCGATCTCGATACGCTCGCATTAGCAGAATCGTTGCTACCGCATCTTTCGGGTGTCGCAGAATTCATCCTCATGGCGCCGCGCGGCGTCATGCCAGCGACGACGCTGCCGAACGTCGTCAATTATGAGGATTTGATCGACGCCGGCGATCCCGACTACGTCTGGCCCGCGATCGACGAGCGATCGGCAGCGCTGCTATGCTTCACCTCGGGAACCACGGGCGCGCCGAAAGGGGCGCTTTATTCCCATCGCGGCACGGTGCTGAATGCTCTGTCGACCGGCGGTGGCAATGGCTGGGGGCTGAACGCGGACGACGCAATTCTCGCTGTGCCCGGCTTCTTCCATTGCAACGGCTGGCAGATTCCGTTTTTCGGGCCAATGTACGGGACGAAGCTAGTATTGTCCGGACGCAGCGCCGAGATCGCGTTTCTGCATCGCACGATCGTCGAAGAAGGCATCACCGTCGGCCCCGGCGTGCCCACGATTTGGCTGAGCCTGCTGGAATATTGCCGGGCAACGGGCATGGGCCTCGGGCGGATGAACCGTATCTTCTCGGGCGGGAGCGCGCCGCCGACAGCGATGATGGCAGCCTACTTACACGATTACGGGATCCGTACGATCCACGGCTGGGGCATGACAGAAACGACGGCGGGGTCGACAATGTCGTTCGCGAAAGAAGACCTCGCGAAGATGCGCACGCAGGGCAAGCCGCTCTATGGCAACGAAATCCGCGCGGTAGACGATAGTGGGCGGCTGGTACCGCGCGATGGAAAAACGCCCGGCAACCTTCAGGTACGCGGCCACTGGGTCGCCGGCGGATATTTCAAGCGGCCCGATGCAGTGTGCATAACGCCCGACGGCTGGATGGAAACCGGCGACATAGCCGCCATCGATCCCGACAATACGTTGCATTTGCTGGATCGCGCCAAGGACATGGTAAAATCCGGCGGCGAGTGGATCAGCAGCCAGGCGCTGGAGGAAGCCTGCCTTCGACACCCCGGCGTGCTGGAGGCGGCGGTGCTGGCCATCCCGCATCCGAAATGGCAAGAACGGCCATTTCTGGTCCTGGTCCCTCGGCTCGGGGCCGAACCGAGGGAAGCCGATATTCGATCGCATCTAGCGGATATCGTTCCGAAATGGTGGTTACCGGACGCGATCGTATTCGTCGATGCACTCCCGCACGGGCCGACAGGAAAATTGGCCAAAAATGTGCTGCGGGAATGGTTGAAAGACGGGCGGCTACCGTTACCCTAACCGGTAGAATTCCGTTGCCGTGTCGTGGAACAGGGCTGCTTTTTCGGATGCCGAGCAGCCGGCGGCGATGCGTTTGAAGGCATTCCATAGGACGGGATAGGAACACATGGCTTTGTCCACCGGGAAGTTGCTCTCGAACATGCAGCGATTGGCGCCGAAATGCTCGATCGCGGCTTCCATGTAAGGACGCCAAGCGTCGGCGAGCTCGCCGGACGAAGGCGGCAGCACATTCTCGTGGAAATCGAAGCCATTCACGACCATGGCCAGACCGCCGAGCTTCATACGGACGTTGGGGCAAGAGGCGAGCAATTCGATGGCGACGCGCCATTCGGCGTAAACCTCGTCGCTTTTGCCACGATACGGCCCCACGCCCAGCGGCCCGCCGACATGGTTGAGCACCATGGGCACGTTGGGAAAAGCACGTGCCAGATCGACCAACTCGTCGATTTGGGTGTGATACAGCCACGCATCGTACGACAGCCCGTATTTCTCCAGCAATGCGAAGCCGGCACGGAATGCCGAATCGGCCATCAAGCCGAAATCCGGTGGCGTGGACATGCTGGCCAAGAAGGCTTTGTGGCGGGCGGTAATCTGCCGAATACCGCGGAAGTGCCCCGCGCCGGCTTCGATATGGGCTTCCAGAACCGCGTCGACCTTCTCGCCCAACCGGAAATCGGTGTAACCGACGATGCCCGCAGCGACCCGGGTTTTCACCCTCCGCCGTTCTGCCTCCGCCACGACCGACGCAACGAAATCGGTTTCGCCGACTGGTTTCATTTCCTCCGGCCCGGTGGTCCGATAGGCCCAGAAGCATTGCAGGAAGACCGTGGCGACGATGTTGTGGCCCGATTGCAGGTCGCTCAGAAGATTATCGAGAAAGTAGGTATTGCCTCCGTGGTCCCATAGATGATGATGCGGGTCGACGATCGGAAGGGAGGGTTCCAGCACTTCCTCGGTCAGGCGCGACAGCCAAGCTGGGTTGGGCAGCGGGTGGCTTAACACTGGTAATTGCGTCTGGGACATGTCTGAAATCTACCTATCTGGTTCCGGCGGAGGATTCCGGTTGCCCCCTGTTTCGTCAAGCGGACCACGTCCGCACCCCACGCACACCCACGCCATCGCAGTCAAAGCTGGCCTCAGCGACGCGAGCGCCCTGTTCGATTGCTTGATGGGCTGTGGGTTTCAGCCGGATGCCTATCTTGCCGGGCATGCCGATCTCGTGAATGCCGGCCTCGATCCCATGCACGCTGCCGCGCATTTCCTGGAGCATGGCTACAGGGAAAGCCGCACCCCGCATGTCGGTCCGTTACCGGATGGGCTGGCGGCCCTCGCCGCGCTGCCGATGACAGACCGCACCTACGCCAGCATGCTGTTCCGATCGGTATTTCTGCATCAGGCCCGCCATCCCGACGCCGCCGGACGCTTGTGGGCGGGGGCAGATCGCAACACGATCGACGCGATTCGGACGATGGGGGGATTGCCGTATTTCATCGTCGGCGACTCCCATGCCAGCCACTACGTGCGCGACGCGGCGTTCGGTTCGGAATGGCTGGCCGGGATGGCGATGGTATGTTTCGGTGCAACGGGAGCCGGGTTGGCCAGTCTCGACCCGCCGTCGCGCTTCGGACCGCGCATTCTGCGTTGGGCCCAGGCCAGTGCCCCGTTGGATGTGCCGGTGTTCCTCAAATTCGGCGGAATCGATGCCGAATTCCGATGGATGACGCACCGCATCCAAGACCGCATCGGCAGCTTTTCGGTGACGCAATTCGACGAGTATGCCAAGGACGCCGTCGCCCGCTATGGCCGCTTCCTGGCACGACTGACCGAGCGGCTTCCCGCAGCATGCTTGCGCATCTGTGCGGCCTTTCCCACCCGTCTCGCAGATCGCTACTGGATCGACGGCTATGTCGCAGCCAATGGCGGGCCACCGGAGGCGCAACAACGCATTCGCGCCGCATTGTGGGACATGGAAATCCCTGATTTCGCCATGCGGATCGCCCTACGCGGTCGGTATAACGCGCATCTACGCGCCCTGTGCGATACAATGGGGCTAGTGTTCGTCGACGATTTCACCCCATTCCGCGACCCTGCAAGCTGGACGGACCGGCAAATCGACGACGGCAAGGATTTCCATATGAAACACGACGCGATTGGGCAGAAGCTCGATCCCATCGTGCATGCCTATGCGCAACCGCACTTTGCAGCCAAGGCGCGACGGGGTATCTCCCCCGGCACCGCCCCCGCCAAGCCGGAGCAAACGCCATGCTGACCGAAGCCCAAATCCGCCAATTCAACGACGAAGGTTATCTCTTCCTGCCCGAAACCTTCCGGCCGGAGGAAGTCGCCGTCCTGCGCGAGGAAGCGGAAAACGTCTATGCTCAGGAACGCCCCGAAGTCTGGCGCGAACGCTCCGGCGCGCCCCGCACCGCCTTCGCCGCCCATCTATACAATGAAGCATTCGGCCTGCTCGGCAAACACCCGCGTATGATCCGCCCGGTCGAGCAATTGTTCGGCGAGCAGGTTTACATGCATCAATACAAAGTCAACGCCAAAGCATCCTTCACCGGCGATGTCTGGCAGTGGCACCAGGATTACGGCACTTGGGCACGCGACGACGGCATGCCGGAGCCACGGGCGATGAACATTGCCGTGTTCCTCGATGAGGTGATGCCGATCAACGGCCCACTCATGCTGGTACCTCGCAGCCACACGGCCGGTATTTTGCAAGCCGAGCACGATGTGACCACGACGTCGTATCCGCTGTGGACGCTGGACGAGGGCACGGTCACCAAGCTTGTCGACGATGGCGGGATCGTGGCGCCGACCGGCAAGCCCGGCGGGCTGCTGCTTTTCCACGGCAATCTGGTGCATGGGTCGGCGGGAAATATCACGCCTTATCCTCGGAAGATCGTGTATCTGACACTGAACGCCGTTTCCAACTACATCCGCACGCCGACGCGGAAGGAATGGATCGCGCACACCGATTTCGCGCCGATCGTTCCGACGGACGACGACGCGCTGATGCGATATGCGGCTTCGCGGTTCAAGCAGGCAGCGGAGTAGTTTACTTCTTCGGCCCGTACTGCGCCGTCAGATACTGCACGATCTCGGCGGCCACCGCGTCGTCGATCGGCGATCCGAACACCGTGCGCATCTTCGCCACCTCGGCCTTCCAGACCGCCTCGGTCAGAAAGGGCGCGTTCATTTTGACGTAATCCAGGGAGTGGCAGGCGCTGCAATTCGCCTCCACCGTGTCCTGGCCCGCACCGGGCTTCAACTGCGCGAAAGCCGGGGCCGCCAGCAGCAGGCCGGCACCGAGAACAATCCGAAACATCGACCCGCTCCTCATGCCACGGTCACCGTCAGGGTTTGCGGCAGGTTGTGGTGATAGCCCGCCGGGTTTTTCACCAGCGTGGTCGACTGCTGCTCCCCCTTGTTGGACACAGCCCGCGCCGACACGACGCAGGGACCGGGCGGCAGGGCACCGGATGCGAGACTAAACCCGCGAAACGCGTATTTGCCCAGTTCCTTATCCAGCACGGCTGGTTTCCAGGACGTACCGCCGTCGAACGAGACCTCGACCGTTGCGATCCCATGGCCGCGATCCCATGCAACGCCGCGAACGGTGAAGCCGGACCGCGTCGCTTTCGCGCCGTCGAGCGGTGCCGCGACGACCGAATTCACAACCATCTCCGTGATCGGCCAAGTGGCGTTATCGTTCTGGCTGACGAAGGGTAGATCGACCGGGAACATGCCAGCCGGCACCCGGTAAGCCTTTTGGGTCCAGAAATTGGGTAGCGGCTTGGTGCTGACCTCGATCGACGTGAGATGCTTCATCCAGTAAGTGCCGGTCCAACCCGGCACAATCAGGCGAGCGGGATAGCCGTTCATATGCGGCAACGGCTGGCCGTTCATCGCGGTGGCGATCAGCACATCGTCCCGCTGCGCCAACTCGGCCGGTATGCTCTTGAGGAATTTCGGTGTCCCCGGCATGACCGCAACGTCGGCACCGCCGAACCAGACCTCCAGCGCGCCGGGCTTGATGCCGGCTTTGGCCAGCACATCCTTCAACCGCACGCCGCGCCACAACGCGCTACCCATGGCGCCATAGCCCCACTCGACGCCCGGCACATGCGGGTCGAACAACCCACGCCGATTGCCCGAGCACTGGCAGACCGCAGCGATTTCGGTTTGGGCGAAATCCTTGCGAAGATCGGCCATCGTTAAAGTCGCGGACCGTTCGGTTGCGTCGCCGCCGACCGTCAGGGACCAATTTTTCAGCTCGTCCATGGTCGGAATGGCGGCCAAATGGTATCGAATGAAGAAGCGATCGTTCGGGGTCGTCGCGCTAGCGAACGCATCGATGGGCGTTTCGTAATTCGGCGGGCGATCCGTGAGTTGGATCAACGGCTGCTTGCCGGGCAGGCGCACCATCGTGGCCAAATCCCGCGTCCCTTCCGGCAGCGCCGGACTCATCCAAGTCGGCTTCTGCGCTGCTTGGGCCGCTGTGCCCGAGGCCGCGACCGCGCCCAAGCCGGCCAACAAGGTACGACGTTGCATGGGGTCCCCCGCTATTTATGCACCCACAAAACGGAAGAATAGAACAATTGACCACCAACCGGCGATTGCGGCGGCAAAGAATTCCAATATTTCAGCCCAAAATAGTCAAATACGCGACTCCACGACAATCCGAGCGGCTTCGGCGCCTTGGATTTTGGCGATGTCGTCCTGGTATTTCAGAAGAACGCCCAACGTTTCGTCCACGTCGCCCGAGGTCAGCTCGGTCTTGTTCAGATAGGTCAGCGCCTGCGCCCAGTCGATCGTTTCGGCGACACCGGGAAGTTTAAACAATTCCTCGCCGCGTAGACGTTGCACGAAGGACACGACTTGCCCAGCCAGCAGGTCCGGCACCCCTGGGGCTTTGGCCGCCAGGATCGCACGTTCCCGCGCTGCATCGGGGTAGGATACCCAGTGATATAGGCACCGGCGGCGGATGGCGTCGTGAACCTCGCGCGTTCGGTTCGATGTCAACACTACCACCGGGGCGATCTTGGCTTCGATTGTGCCCAGTTCCGGGACGGTGATTTGGAAATCTGCCAGGAGTTCGAGCAAAAAAGCCTCGAACGGTTCGTCGGCGCGATCGAGTTCGTCGATCAACAGGACTGCCGGAGGCAGATCTGGATCGATAGCCGACAGCAACGGCCGCGCTTGCAAGAAAGCCCGCGTGTAAATGTCGTTCGATAGCTGGGTGCGATCGGTGCGGCCCCCGGCCTCGGCGAGGCGGATGGCCATCAACTGGCGGGCGTGATCCCACTCGTATGCGGCGGCGGACAGGTCCATGCCGTCGTAGCATTGCAGCCGCACCAGCCTCCGGCCGAGGCCCGCCGCCAGCACCTTGGCGATCTCGGTTTTGCCGGTGCCGGGCTCCCCTTCCAAAAACAGCGGGCGGTTCATCGCGAGGGACAGATGCACCGTCGTTGCCAGTTCCCGATCGGCGATGTAGCCCTGGTCGCCGAGCAGCCGTGCGGTTTCGTCGACGGTGGCGGGAAGAGCCGTCACTTGAACATCCCAGCCAGCAACAGCACCGCCAGCACGGCGAAAGCACCGATACCGGCCCAGGCAACGATGGGGAGGCCGAATGCTTCCCGCGGGATGAGCGCGCTGACGGGGATCATCGACGGCGGCGGGGTCATGTCGGGCGCGGGGGCGGCTTCCGGGGGGGCTTCCGCCGCTTCCGGCGCGGCGGGCATCAGGGCCGTCACTTGTTCCGTGAAACGATCGAAAAACTGGCCGGCCATCTGCTTGGCCGTCGCGTCGATCAGCCGCGCGCCGAGCTGCGCGATCTTGCCACCGACTTGGGCGTTGACGGTGTAGCTGAGCAAAGTGCCGTCGCCGTCGTCGGTCAGCGTCACTTTTGCCCCACCCTTGGCAAAGCCGGCGACGCCGCCCTGCCCCTCCCCGCCAATGGTGTAACTGTTGGGCGCGTCGATGTCGGATAACGTGACGTTGCCGGAGAATTTGGCCGAGATGGGACCGAGCTTGATGCCGGCCTTGGCCGTCATGGTCGTGTCGGAGGTCTTGTCCAGCGACTCGCAGCCGGGGATGCTGGCTTTCAGCACATCCGCGTTGTTCAGCGCATCCCACACGATCTGTCGCGGCGCCGGGATGCGCCGCTCCCCCGTCATATCCATTCGGTTTTGTCCGCGTTGCCAGGGGGACAGGGTAGCGGCGAGGTGGGGTATCGGCAAGGACGGGGGGCGAATCGCGACGGTCCGCTCGCCCCAGTGTGGAGCAGCGGTTGGCTTCGAGCCGG
>JBAXFK010000104.1:0-14164 GCA_037139955.1 Rhodospirillales bacterium | reverse complement strand
GGACCGGGGCGCGGTTGGCGGGCGGGCGCCCCGGTCCGCGCCGCACGACAGGTGCCGGAACCGGAGTCATCATCGGCACGTAGCCTGTCCGTTGCTGCCGGTGCGCCGCGATTAGCACCGCCGCCAGATGCTTGCAGCCCCGTCCCAATGGGCAGGAGCATCGGCCGGCAATCAGCAGCGGCCCGAATGGATTGCGTTTGACGGTGACGCGCTGCGTATACGGGTCGGGCATGGTGCCAACCGTGGTCGCGGTAATCGTGTCGCCATCGGGGGACATTTGCAGATTCTGCACCCGCCCCCGCAATTCGTAGACTCGGCCTTCGTCCAGCGCTTTCGTACCGAACAAACTTTTGATGACCTCGTCGCTGAGCGACAAATCGGGGGGAGAAATTGAATCCATGCGCATAACCCGGATGTCTAGCACATATTCTTGGCCGAGTCGTAAGTCTCTTGCGCCGACTTTCTGCGGATGGTCATCTGCCCTGCGTACAAGGCAGAGAGAATCACCATGGCCGAACACCGTAGCAGCGAACTCGAACGGGACCTCGTGGCATTGGCCCATCGGGTTTTACCGGGCGGCGGATTCGGCAATCTCGCATCCGATATTGTCGTTGCCGAGGGATTTGGAGGCCGTGTCCGCGATGTCTCGGGCAACGAATATGTGGATTTTCTGTTGGGCTCCGGCCCGATGTTCGCCGGCCATGCCCACCCGGATGTGATCGCCGCAGTGCAGGCGCAAATCGTCAAGGGCACCACTTTCTTCGCCAACAGCGAGCCGGGAATTCGACTCGCCGCCGCTATTGTCGATGCCGTGCCGTGCGCCGAGCAGGTGCGGTTTACATCGACCGGGACCGAGGCGGATACCTATGCCATGCGCCTCGCCCGTGCCGTCCGCAAACGGGACAAAATCCTGAAATTCGAGGGCGGGTTTCACGGCATGAGCGAATACAGCCTGCAAAGCATGACCCCGAAACGCCCTGGCAATTTCCCGCAGGCCGCGCCGGACTCGCCCGGCATTCCGCGATCGGTGGCCGGGGATATGCTGGTTGCGCCGTTCAACGACCCCGATATGGCCGCGAGCCTGATTCGCGAGCACCGCGACGACCTTGCGGGTGTGATCGTGGAGCCGTTCCAGCGCTTGGTCCCGCCCAAACCTGGCTTCCTGCAAGCGCTGCGCGACGTGACGACCGAATGCGGTATCCCGCTTATATTCGATGAGATTGTGACCGGCTTCCGCTTCAGCTACGGCGGCGCCCAACAATACTACGGCGTCACGCCCGATATCTGCACGCTCGGCAAAATCGTCGCGGGCGGGTTTCCGTTGGCTGTGGTGTGCGGCCGAACGGAATATATGCGGCATTTCGATCGGGGACAGATGGGCGACGACGTGCTGCCGCAGATCGGCACGCTATCGGGCAATCCCGTGGCCTCCGCCGCCGGGCTGGCCACGCTGGAGGTGCTGCACCGCCCCGGCACGTACGAGGCGGCATTCGCCACCGGGCAGCGATTGATGGACGGGCTGGCCGGCGCCCTCGCGGCGGGCGGACTGCCGGCGCAGGTGATCGGGATGCCGGTGCTGTTCGACGTTATCTTCGCGACGGGGGAGATTTCGGATTACCGCTCCACGTTGCGCCAGGATATCGAAGCGATGCGCCGGTTCAATCGATCGCTGCGGGGCGCTGGGGTGTTGAAGGGGGATAGCAAGTTCTACGTCTCCACCGTGCATACCGAAGCGGATGTGCAGCACGCGCTAGCGGCGTTTAAGGCGGCGGTCGAGGCGGAGGTTTCGTTCCGGGGATAAACTGTCTGCAGGCGGTTTTCGCCATCGGAAGATTATCGGCCGCATTCGCTTAGCCAACGACTGTACGCGCGAGCGCGGCGGCACGCGCTAGAGGCGCGGCCGCTACGACGTTGCGGTGCGTGGTTGTGGGTCCGGTGGCCCGCACGGGGGCGCTTCCCCGAGTAGATAACCGAGCAATTCTCGGATCGCGTCTTTTGGGCTGTCCTGCCAGGACTGGTCCCGGTAATGTGTCCAGCGTTCCCGTTCTTTCTTGAAGGCTTTTCTTCGGCGTTCCTGGACGCCGAAGAATTCCGCGAAATTCCCGCCGAAATGCACCATGCTCCGGTACAGCTCGGTCCACATCCCGCCGTCGCACATGTTGGCGGCGATACGGAGGTCCATGCAGATCTCGGCGATGGTGCGGCCGATGGGGCGGCTGCGGACCTGGGCTTCGAGTTCTTTTAACGTGGGCATGTTGAAATGCATGGGGTCGTCGGGATCGACGCGCGGGGCGCGGAGCGTCTTGTTGTGCGGCCGAGCGGGGGCGCGGAGTTTCATATCTAGCGCGGCGATGTCTTCGGGTTCGGCGGGACCGGGCGGCTGCGTCGGCTCGATATCTCGGCCCTGTGCGGCGCGGGCGAGCAAATACCGTTCCAGCATCATCGCGCGGAGAATGCCGCGCTGCACATGCGCGAGAATACGGCGGATGTCGTGGGTGCCGAAGCCATTGGCGAGGCTAGGAAAATGCCGGTGTTCGGCGCGATCGGGGAGAATGCGGTCGAGGTGTTTGCCGTAGCCTAGGAGAGTCTGGACGATGTCTAGGAGGGCGGCGATGCAGGCGGGCATGGGGGTGCTGGACCGGCTTTCCTGGGAGGAGGCTGGGGGTTCGGTGCGTGCGGAATGTGGCGCCGTTCGGTCCATGGTTGGTGCATTAACATTGTTAGTTAATATTGTCAACGGATAAGTTCTCGGTTTCTTCCGGATTCGAATGTCGAGCCCAATATGCAGTACCTTCTGTTTGGGTTTAGGGTGTATGGGGCTGGGAGACTCGACCGGCTGCGCGCTCCGATCATCGTCGTTCTGTATATCGCGTTAGTCTGGAGTCGGGATCATCGAACAGGTTTTGTCGTGTTTCGTCGATCCATGCAGGGAAACGTCGGTCTCGCAAAGCTCAGCGATGCGCAAGAATTGTTGCTTTCTATACAATTGCACAGGCATGAATTGAAAGCGCGCCACTATCCGGTATTTTAACACGGCTGCGGATATTTATGAAACTTATCGTAATTAATATAGTTGCAAATATATAAATGGCGGTGACGGTAACATTTAAATAAAGATGATTTCAATGCGGATAAATTTCGTTTTTTGGCGGGGTGACCGCGATGTATTCGTGCCAACAAGGCCGATTTGAATCCGGAAGAGGTCTGCTGCGACTACCTGACCGGCGCGGATGGAGAGCGGATGCTGTACTACGCCAACGTCAACTAATCTTCGGCGATCGCGGTGTGGTGCGGGAGATGCTGACCGATCCCGCGACAATCGTCGCCGGCATCCCGATTTTCGAGAACGACGTCGACACCGGCGCGCGTCCGGGCCAATCGGTGCGCGCGTAACGCCCCGATCGTGCCAAAAAATGCCGCCCCAATCGCTCGGGGCAGCGTTTTCGGTGGGAACGGCGGTTAGTGCAGGGTCGAGATCGCGAAATTCGCGGTGCCGGCCGAGTAGAGATTGGCGGACGCCCCGGCTACGGTCGCGCCGTTCAAGCCGAGAGCTTTGACATACATGTTGCGGTCGGTGGTGGATGTGCCACCGTAGGCGTCGTTGGTGAACTGAACGCCGACCGTGTGCGAACCCGCACCGAAATTGCCCGAGAACGAGAAGGTCTGAGTGTCCCCGTTGCAGTTCAACGCGGACACGGATTGCGCGGTCGTGACCTGCTTGCCATCCAGGAATAGGATGAATTGCGCGTCGCCTGCATAGGCGTCTTCGGACAGGGTCAGCGTTAACAAGTCGGCCGGCGCCGTCGTCGTCGTCGTCGAACCGCCGACCGTGAAGGTGCTGGTGGTGTTCGAGTAGAGCGCACCGGTCGTTCCGGCATATGTCGTTCCATCGTACCCGATGGAGTTGACATATAAGTTACGGTCCGTGGCACTGGGCCCACCGCAGGCATCGTTGATGAACGCGATGCCGACTTGATGGGCGCCGCTCCCCCAGCAGCCGGTCAGAAGGAAGCAATTCGCATCGCCGGTCGAGTGTAGGGCCGAGGTGCTCAACACGTTCCCGACTTGCTGTCCGTCGACGGTGACCCGGAATTGCGCGTCGCCCTGATACGCGTCTTCCGACATGTGCAGCGTCAGCGTGTTGGTGGGGGTGCTGTTCGTGAGGTAGCCGCCGTTGGTGCCGACGTAACCGCTGAGTGTGAGGCTGCCGATTTGGTCGCCGATATGCATCGCTTGGCTGCCGCTGGCATTATAGGCAATGCCTTGCAGCGGGGCCTGACCGGCCAGGAACGCGGCCTGACTTGCGAAGACGTAAGCGTAAACGTCGGCACCCGCAGTGGTATCGAAGTGGGCATTGGCTGCCGCGACGGGGGTGTTCGTCAGCGAATTCAATGTTGCGTCGGCGAAGACCTTCTCCCCGGTTTTGACCGTCCCTTGGAAGTAGGTTGTCGCGCCGGTGGCGTAAGGCGCGTTCTTGTTGCTGATCAAGACGAACGCCGATGCAGCGGTATTGCTGCCGGTGACCGTCGCCATCCCCGTCTGCACCTGCCTCAGTGCTACGACATTGCTGGGGTTGTAGGTGAATTCCAGCGTGCGGGCGCCGCCGTAGACGGCGCTGAGGCTGGCGGTCGGGGCGATGCCGTCGACGGTGACGTTGGTGTTGTTGTTAAGGATCATCACCTCGGCCGTGTCGGTCGCGGTGACGGTCGCGCCGGCCGCAGTTTTCGCGGTGACGGTCACGGTATCGGCCGCGCCGGCGATCCCGGTGGTGATTTGGCCGAGGGTGCCGCCGCCGCTGCCTTGACCGATTTGGCCCTCGCACAGGTAGCCTGAGCCGGACGAGTTTCCGCAGTTGCTATAGCCATAGTAATCGTCGCCGCAACCATAATTGCTGCCGCAATTGCCGTAGTAGCCGTAGCAGTTGTAACCGCTGTAGCAGCTATAGCCACCGGAATTGTAGTCGCCCGAACTGGTGCAATTGTACGACGTATTCATATTCTCCGCGACGCCTGCGGAATCGTAATACGAACCGTTCCAGCCATTGCAGGTGTATTCGGTGCTCGAACCCCAACCGCCGCAACCGCCGCCCCAACTGCTGCCCCAGGTCGTGTAACCGCCGGTATTGCAGGTGCCGTTCCAGCCGTAGCCGTTGTCGTCGATGTTGCCGCCGTAGCCGTAATCGCTGCTATTGTCGCAGACTTTGACGCCGATTTGGTTGTAGTCGGTGCTGCCGTTATGGCCGTTCTGGTTGAAGCTGGCATAGCCCTGGCACGACGCGCCCCAACTCAGGGTCGAGGTGCCGCAGTTGTTGACCGACTGACCGACGCTCCAGGTAATGCTCGCGCCATTCAAGTTGTAGCCGCTCGGTACCGTCAGCGGCATGCCGGTCATAAACACAGTGCCGGGATCGGTGCCGGCCGGGACCACGGTTACCCAAATCTTGTTGACCGAGTCGTAATGGGTCGTCGCCTGGGTGCAGTTGGCGGAAAACTCGACCGTCGCATCCGGCATTTTTTGGGTGATCGTCGGCTTGCCGTATTGGCTGATCGTGCAGGCGATCCCCTTGAACGTATAGACATCGCCGTCGCCGCAAGACGTCGGGGTGAAGGTGGAACTAAGCCACGCCACTTTGCCCGCGCCAAGATTGCTGTCGTGCGCGGTGAATTGGCAGGAACCGCCTTGGTAGCCGCCGCTATCGCCGCAGTTGTTTGCGGTGTGGAGGTTCTCGGCCGTGCCGGCACAGTCGCTGCCCGTCCCGATCCAGTTGCTCTGATTTTGGGCGTATTCGTCGGATTGGCAGTAGCCGCCGTTGTTCCAGCCGTAGCCTTGATCGGTGCAGCCGCCGTTGCCGTAGGCGCTTTGGTTGTCGCACACCTTCACGCCGATTGCGTTGTAATCGTCGCAGCCGTCCGAACCGCTCGCGATGGACGACTTGTAGCCCTGGCAGGAACCGTTCCAGTTCACGCTAGTGGAGCCGCAGTTGTTGGATGCATCGTCCACCGACCATGTGCAGGTCGCGCCGGAGATGTTGCATCCGGTCGGCACATGCACAGGTACGCCGGTGCAGAACACGCTGCCGGGATTGCTATCGGCCGGAACGGTGGTGACCCAGCAATCGCGATCGGCGTCGTAATGCGTCGTCGCCTGTTGGCAATTCTTGGAGAAGGTGACGATCGAGTCGCCGCACTGCTGCACGATCGGGGTCGAGCCGACGCCGCCGCCGCTGATCGTGCATTTCACGCCCTGGAAGACGTAGGTCGAACCGTCGTGGCAATTGGTCGGCTTGAAGGTTGTGCTGAGCCATGCCGTGCAGCCGGAGTCGAGATTCGTGCCGGTCACAGTATGGTGGCACGATCCGCTGGTGCCGGTGTTGCAACTGATTTGGTTTACGACCTCGGTGTATTGCCAACTCTCGCCGACATCGAGCGCGTTGTTGCGGTTGACGTCGCCGACATTGAAGCCGCTGACCAGCACGGCTTTCGGGGTTGTCAGACGTGCCGCCGCAGCGGTGCCGATATTGTCGGAGATGGTGACGTTCGATAGCGCGACCGAACCGGTGTTGGTCACCGCGAAGCTGTAGGAGATCTGGCCGCAGGCGTTGACCACGACTTTGCAGGGGATTTTCTCGACCGAGATACCGCCGCCGCCGCCGCCTCCGCCCGTGCCGGTCGCAACCAAGCCGGCTTCCGCGTTGTGGTAAGCTTGTCCAGCCGTCAGGGTAATCGGACCGCTGATGCCGGTGACTTGGTCCGCGCTGCTATTGATCCCGGCATTGGTGCCGACACCTTGTGTGGTGAAGGCGTAGCCTTTCGGGGTGATAAATTCGACTCGGTAGGTGCCGGCCACCAAATTATTGAACGAGTAACGCCCGCTCGCGTTTGTCGTGGTCGTCGCGAGAACGACCGTGCCGGTGCTATCGAGCAACTCGACGGTGACGCCCGCGACCCCGGGCCCACCATTGAAGCCGGCATCTTCCAACCCGTCGTGGTTGGTATCGAGGAACACGATATCGCCGATCGAGCAAAGCTGTGTCTGCGCGATCGTGCCGAAATTCTGATTTGCGCTGCTGATGCTGATTGCGGAAGCCGCCGAGCCGGCGCCGGAAATCGACATTGTCCAGGTGATGCGGACGTTGATGCTGCTATAGCCCTGCGCGAACGACAGCGGGACCGAGGTCGGCGACGCCGCGTTGATCGTCTGTGTCGCGATCAGGTTCCCGGCGGTATCGAACGCTTGTTCGATTGCGGAGAACGTGTTCGCCGATGCGAGACCGGCGAACTGATCGATCACATAGGACGAATCCATGGAGTAGATCATCTGCGCTGTGCTGGTGGACGCGACATTATAGGTGAACACGTTGGTTTCCAACGAGTTCGGCCCAGATACGCCCGCACTGAACGCCTGGAAGCTCACGCCCGATAGGCCGAATGCGTCGGTATCGGTCAATACGAACGGCCCGCTCGCTAGGAATGACGTCGTATTGCCGACATCGGTTTCGGTATCGATGATATTGGTAATCGAGAGAAAGCCGACGCTCAAGTTACCGAGGTTTTGGGTGGTCGTGGGCATATTATTCCACCTATCGAGAATGAGAGCGGGCGAGAGGGCGAGCCGAAACAGCGATAGCGATCGACGCGTCGCTGCCACCCGGCGATATGCCGGTTGCTGCGATCGCTGCCGTCATGGCTGATTGGCTCATGGTTCCCTACTCCAGTCGCATTGGAACGCCCGCCCCGTGGACTCCAGTCGGTTGAGTCCCAATGCCTGGAAAAGATTGTGCCTACGCGATCTTGAATTGTAAACTATAAATGCAAATTTTCATTTATTGAGACGATTCGATGATGCCACTAAGGACATTCATCCGTTTGCGTGGTGCAAACCTTTGTGCGGCATTAAGAATTTCGGAAATCGGCATGCCGCAGCAAAGTGCGATTCGCACGGCAACCCACCGGCGCCTGGGCAGCTTTCTAGTGACCGCCGTATAATTTTCGTGGCATGCGTTCGGGGTTGAATTACAATCTATCCGCGAACGTCCTGTTATTAGCGGCGACGGTAATGCCGCGCCGCCGCCAAGCCACCGAGACCGACAAGCATCAGCAATATGGATGCGGGTTCCGGCGTCTTGTACGTTTGGATAACGTTGGACAGGACCAACGTATCCACGCCGCCGATCGTCGGGGACATACGGATGTCCTTGGTCACGGTGAAGTTCGCCGTCGGCAGGGTTAGCGCCGTGTTGGCCGACACCGATCCGCTGTACACGCCCGAAGCCAACGAACTGAGACTGAGACCGCTGATCGACGCCGTTTCCAGCGGGCTGGCAGATGCGATGTTCTCACCCATCGAGATGTTGCCGCGTTCGGTGTTCTTAGTGGCGGTCGAACCCGCTCCCGTGACCGATCCGGTCAATGTTGCGCCGACATTGTTCACCGTCTTGGTGCTGGATGTGACGCTGAGGACGACCGCCAGATCGTTCAGGCCGGCATTTTCCAGTATGTGGGTGCCGGTCGCTGTCGTGATGTTGTTGGCGGTACTGAATATCGGTCCGCTGCTGGCGCCGAGAATTTCGATTTGCACATCGCCGCCGACGACGGGGAGGGCGATCAACTGTAGGTTGAGAATACCGCAACCGCCGAGCGCGGTGGTGAGGTTCGCGCCGCCGATTTTCGCGGTGCAACTGGTCACCTTGATCGTCAAGCCGCCCACAGTGACGCTTCCGCCGACTGTGTTGTTTTGCCCGACGACGTTGCTGGCCCAAAGATTGACCGCGTCGGCCGGACGCGTCGAACCGAACAGCGTGAGCGCCGCTAGGAACAATCCTGTCCATATTTTGGCACGAAACATCGAAATCCCCCGACGTCCGGAATTGCAACCACAGGGGTCGGCACCGAACCTTCATCGACACTGAACAGATAGTCCGATCAGGCACGTTTGTAAACACTAAATAGCAATTTTAATGTTTTTTAGACAATTCACCGCAAGCGAGGGCGAAATGGAGGCGGCCCCCCAGCAGTCCCGCAGTACCGCAAATCCCGCCTAGACGCGTAACGCTTGTCATACGATTATTGTGCATTTGCAAGCGTCAAGGTTTGCCCGCCGAGACCTCTTTGCCGCCGATCGTGAATTCGTGAACAGTCACCCTGCTCATCGCCTCGGCGATCACCCCGGCGACGCCCTCGCGTTGCAGTGCCTGCACGATAAGACCGCGCACCACGGCGAATGGTTGTGCCTCCGCACGGCGGCGCTCCTCGGTTTTTACCACATACCACGCGCCGGCTGCCCGGACCGGGTAAGGCGCCATCTGGCCGGGTGCCATCGCAAAAGCAACGGAACCGATTTCCGGCAGCAGCCCGTCGCGACTGGCAAATGCGACCTCCCCCCCGCGCACCGAGGTCGGGTCTTTGCTGATTCGATTGGCAACAACGGCAAACGCGGTACCACCTTGGATTTCCTTAATCGCATCGGCGGCTTCCCTTTCGGTCGCGACCAGGATCAGGCGAAAGCGGACCTCTTCCGGTCCCGGCTTGCCCGCCACGACATCCTTATAAGTGTCCAGCAGCTTCTGCTCGGTGATTTGGGCGTTCAGCTCTTTCACCAAATACGCGTCCGACAAAATCCGGTTGGCCGCCGCTTGCACCTGCCGCTGAACTGCGGGATCTTCATCCACTCCGGTTTGGTGCGCTCGGATCACCAGTGCCTGCCGTTGGATCAACTCCTGCCGCGCCTGAACGAACAGCGTGTCGAAAGGGCGTTGCGCAATGGCGATCGGCAGGCCGCGAATCGCATCACCGACCTGACCGAGAGTGATCGGCTTGCCATCGACCTCGGCCACCACGGTGTTCGGCGCTTGTTTCGCCACGCTGCTCACATCGTATTGCGGTGTCTCGGTGTCGTATTGCGGCCGAGTTGTGTCGATCCGCGCGGCCGGGGACGGGCCCTGTGCGTGCCCCAGCGCCGGGAGCATCGGGCAGGCCAGTACGACGAGGGACAGCAGCTTGGCGGACGGAAATTTCACGCTGGGTCGCTCCTGGTTCACACTCACTTCGACGACACGCTATAGCGACCAACGGGAGAAACAAAACCATGAAATTCGGCATCCGCTACTGCAATACCGGTCGCTACGTCGATCCGGTACGCGCCGTGGAACTCGTGCAAGCCGCCGAGTCCGTCGGCTTCGAGTCCGCCTGGACGGTGGAACACACCGTTATCCCGCACGGCTACCAATCCGCGTATCCCTACACGTCCGACGGCCGGCTGCCGGGCGGGGAGGGCGATTTCGTGCTGCCCGATCCGCAGATTTGGATGGCCTGGGTGGCCTCGCATACCTCCAAGATCAAATTTGCGACCGGCATCCTGATCCTGCCGCAGCACAACCCCGTCATTTGCGCCAAGCAGGTGGCGACGCTGGATTACATGTCGAAAGGCCGGGTCATCTTGGGCATCGGCGTCGGGTGGCTGAAAGAGGAATTTGCCGCGCTGGGCGTTCCCTTCGCCGAACGCGGTGCGCGCACAGAAGAATATATTGGCGCACTCCGCGCGCTTTGGACGAGGGATCGCCCGACGTTCGAGGGAAAATTCGTCAGTTTCAAAGATGCCTACATGCGCCCGAAACCCGCCAATGGCACGGTGCCGATCGTGATCGGCGGCCATTCCAAAGCTGCTGCCGCGCGTGCCGGCCGGGTGGCGGACGGGTTCTTCCCGGCGCGCGGCGCGTCTCCTGAGCTACTGGCGATCGTGCGCGATTCCGCGCTGAAAGCAGGGCGCGACCCCGCGAGCATCGAGATTACCGCCAGCATGCCCGACGACCCAGCGATGCTACCGGCCATGGCAGCGGCGGGGATTGGCCGCGTGCTAGTGCCCGTCACCGGTGTCGCCGGGTTGAAGCGGGCGGTGACGGGGGTCGAGGGCGTGCTGTCGTGGAAGGATACGATCGAGAAGTATGCAGGGTTCTAACCCACGCTGGCTGGCCGACCGGTTTGCGCCGAGCGCAGTATGGCCTCGAACACTTCCACCCCGTGCAGAATATCCGATAGCGGGGTGGGGAACTGGCAATCGGAGGCGATGCTGCCGGCGAAAGCCTCTAGCTCGGCAGTCAGCATGTTGAAGCCGGGGGTTTCCGTTACGACCGGTTCGGCCGGGCGGCGGTGGTCGGTGGTGGCGGGGATCAGGCGGTATGTCGCCATCGGATGCCCCAGGATTTCCGCGAAACCGGCCGTCCCGTAAGCCGCGAACCGGTAATGCGGCGTTGCGGCGGTGGAGCAGAAGATTTGCCCGAGCACGCCGGAATCGAAGCGGAGCTGAACGCTGGTGGTGTCGTCGGCCATTGTCGCGGCGCGGCGCGCGACGATGGCGTTCACCTCCCGCACGCGGCCCAGTAGGTCGATCGTGCCGTCGACCAAATGCACACCGATGGCGGTCATGGCGCCGCCGGGGGCTTCCTCGGGTTGGGCGCGCCAAGCCTCGGCCGTCAGCGCCAGCCCGTGCAGCGCCGTCTGTTCGGCGTTGATGGTCGCAATGGTGCCCAACGAGCCGGATTTCACCGCGTCGCGCAGCCGCACCATCGAGGGATGAAACCGGCGGTTGAACCCGACCGCGAGGACGATGCCGGCCTTGTCGGCGGCGGCGATCATTGCGTGGGCGTCTGCGGTGTTCAGGGCGAAGGGCTTTTCGACGAAGACATGCTTCCCGGCGGCGGCGGCGCGTTGCACCTGATCGGCGTGCAGACTGTGCGGAGTCGCCAGTACAACCGCGTCGATAGCGGGATCGCGCAGGATGTCGTCGTAATCGCCGGTCCAGTGCAGTCCTTTCTCCTGGCAGAAGGCTGCGGCGGTGTTGCCGTTGCGGGTGTGCGCGGCGGTGAAGCGGATTGCCGCGCTCCCGCTTGTCGCGTTCACCAAATTCTGTCCCCACCAGCCAAGGCCGGCGATCGCTGCCCTTAACATTTGCGTCCTCTCGATCTCGGTGTACTAGCTATCGCACAAGACGGGAGCACGAACCATGAGCGCATTCGAACTGGTCTGGGATACTAAAAGCGGCGTCTCGGAATGCCCGACCTGGGATGCGGCGACGCGGAAACTGCTGTTTTGCGACATTCCGGCGAAGCGCATTCATGCCCTGCACGTCGATACCGGCGCGCGCGAGACCTGGGAGTTTCCGGAAGTCGTCGGCAGCTTTGGCATCTGCGAGTCCGGTCGTCTGGTCGTGGCGCAGCGGCACCATGTCGTGCTGTTCGATCCGCGTACCGGTGAGACGACAACCTTGACTAGGAAGATCGACGAACCCGCAACCAACCGCCTGAACGACGGCAAGGTCGGTCCCGACGGTGCCTTCTGGGTCGGCAGCATGGATGAGAACAGCCCCCGCCAGCCGATCGGCGCGCTGTATCGCGTCACCGCCGATGGCCGCATCGAAAAGCGGTCCGAGGGGTATGCCGTGTCCAATGGTTTGGCGTGGTCGCCGGATGGGCGGGTTATGTATCACTCCGATTCCACATCCGCGATCGTCGAAGCCTGGGATTTCGACCCCGCGACCGGCGCCACATCGAACCACCGCCGGATCGTCGAACTCAGCAACGAGGAAGGCCGGCCCGACGGCGCGGCGATGGACACGGATGGGAATTATTGGTCGGCGGGTCCGTCGGCCGGGTGCGTCAATTGCTTCGCCCCGACCGGCACATTGCTACATAAGCTGGCGTTCCCGGTGCCCGGCCCGACCATGCCCTGTTTCGCCGAGGGGCATATGTACGTGACCTCTCTCCGCGAGGGAAAATCCGCCGCCGTGCTCGCCGAGCACCCGACTCTCGGCGGATTGTTTCGCGCCGAGGCCCCGGCCAAGGGCGCCCCGGTGGCGCTATTCAAAGGCGCCTGACGACCGGTCGCCCGTCCTCGATGGTGGCGCGCAACGCGAAATCGTAACGATCGACATCGAGCGCGATGTCCAAATCGCGCGGGTCCAGATGCGGCTTATTGGGATCGCCGAACCGCTCGGCATCGCCGCTTGCGCGGATCAGCGCGGCGGTGGCGGCAGGATCGCCGGAACGACCGAGGAGCCGAGCGCGGAGGTGCAGGGCGCAAAGCTCGTCTTCGTCGGTGCGGGCTTCGCCGCTATCGCCCATTGCGACGAGGGTGATCGGATCGGTGCCGGTTGCTTTCAACGCCCGTGCGGTGGCCGACGCCGTCACCAGCGCGGCCGCGAACAAATGCCGTGCGCGGCTTGCCGCCGCGACTATGCCTTGGGTGCCGGCGCTGGTGCGCTGAAGCAGCACTTTGCCGCGCACATCGGCGTGCGACATCTCGAATGGGGAGTTACCGAAGTCGAAGGCGGGCGGCTTGTGGCCCTTGGTTTCGCCGATGCAGTAATCCCCGATGCCGCGTGCCCGCAGCGCGAGGGCTTCGTCCACCGACCCGACCATGACGATGTGGGATGCGCCGTTGGCGAAGGCGACGGCGGCAGTGGTGAAGGCGCGCAGGACGTCGATGACAGCGACGGCGCCGGTCGCACGCTGGGCGCCCTCTAATAGGCTTTCGATGCGAATTTCCATGGAATGGGCTTACGAGGACGTTCCCGCGCGTGTCAAACGGTGCCGACGACCGCCTGATCGGGGAACGCCAGTTCGTGACGCGACCGCCATTCCGGCTTCACGTAGTTGACGATCAGCGAACGACGCAGGCCGCGGATGGGACGGCGTGCGAAGCCGTGCCATGTGTCGGCGGCGGGCACGAACAACAACCCTTCATTGAAGGTGCCGGGCGCGCGGGCCAGCACGTTACCGGCGGGGTCCATCACGTCGGTGCCCCAATCCGCCGCATCCGAATGATCCGACAAATATACGAGCAGAGTCAGCATCTTCGCGCCGATATCGGTGTGCGGTTCCAACCAAAATCCGTCGGTATCCAGGCAGCATTCGATGCGCAGCGAACTGCCATTCAGTTGCGCGCCGGTCATGTCCTGCAACAGCGCGACGGTCGCATCGTCCTGAAACGCCTCGGCCAATTCGGCGCAGGCGGGAAAGCGCGCGCGGTTCTCGGCGGACACGAAGATGCGTTGGCCGTTATGGGTTTCTCGTTTCCCAAGCGTGTCGGCAATCGGCGGGGCGGGGAAGGGGAGTTCGGTCAGTGCCTGGGCCAAATCCATCGGTAGCACCCGATGCAGCAGCCAATAGCGG
>JBAXFK010000103.1:0-14228 GCA_037139955.1 Rhodospirillales bacterium | reverse complement strand
GGCCTACGCGGCGCAGGTGTATGCCGATCGCCTGCTCGGCACCGGCGAACCCGCGCTTGCGCACGGCCTTGGCGCCGCGGTGATGGCGGCGGACCTGCGGCTGGAAGATTATCGCGACACCGACGGCTGCTTCGATCGCATCGTGTCGATCGAGATGCTGGAAGCGGTTGGCGAGGCTTGGTGGCCAGCCTATTTCGCGACCCTACGCGACAGGTTGAACCCGGGTGGGGTCGCGGTGTTGCAAGCCATCACCATCGCCGAGGATCGCTTCGACGCGTATCAGACCTGTGTCGATTTCATTCAGCGCTACATCTTCCCCGGCGGCATGCTGCCCTCGAAAACCGAGATGCGTCGCCAGATCGCTGCCGCCGGCCTGGAACTGCGATCGCTGGAAACCTTCGGCGAAAGCTATGCCCGCACCCTGGCCGAGTGGCGCCGCCGCTTTCTGCTGGCTTGGCCGGAAATTGCGACACAAGGCTTCGATCCGCGATTCAAACGCATGTGGGAGTATTACTTATCCTATTGCGAGGCCGGCTTTCGCTCTGCGGCTACCGATGTCGGGCTTTATGTCGTAGTCAAACCGACATGATCGCACGGCGCACACTATTGGCCGGTGCGACCTGTTTGGGCGCAATACATCCCACCGCAGCCGCGCTGCCGATCCGCAGGGGGAACCGACTGGCCTTCGATATCGTTCGCAAAGGTAGCAAAATCGGCAGCCATGTGCTGACCTTCCAACCCGAAGCCAACCGCCTGATCGTACGGATCGCCGCCGACATTGCCGTCGCATTCGGGCCTATCGTGTTGTTTCGATACAAGCATCGCGCAACAGAACGCTGGGAAGACGGTCGGGTGGTTTCGCTGGATGCCGATACCGACGACGACGGCGAGAAATTCGCCGTGAAGATACGCCGGGACGGCGACGCGCTGGCAGTCGAGGCCAACGGCAAACCCCGCTACATCGCACCGCCGAACACCACCCCGGCCACCCACTGGAATCGCGGCATGCTGGACGGTCCGTTCGTGAACACCCAGGACGGCAAACTGCTACGCCCCTCGGTGATATCGCTGGGCACCACGACCGACTTGCCGCGCTGCCCGATCCCGGCCTCGGGCTTCGCGCTGCGCGGGGATTGCGATCTGGACACTTGGTACGACACCGCACCGCGCTGGGTCGGGTTGCGCTTCAAGGGGCGAGACGGGACGGAGATTCGCTACGAGTTGGCCTGAGCCAGAGACCAAATTCACAAGCGAAGCGCCCCACCTGCCGCCTTCATTGCCCCGGATTAGCTTTCGCGAACGCCGCTTTCTGCTCGGCGGTCGCTTCCTTCTGGAACTTTCCCTGCCATTCCTTGTAGGGCATTCCGTAAACGATCTCCCGCGCATCGGGGTCGGCAAGGGGAATACCGCGTTCTTCCGCGCTTTCGCGATACCAGCGGCTGAGGCAATTCCGGCAGAACCCCGCGAGATTCATCATGTCGATGTTCTGCACATCGGTGCGCTCCCGCAGGTGGTCCCGCAAACGCCGGAACGCAGCGGCTTCCAACTCGATCTGGGTGGTGGCGTCGATGTCCTGCATAGCGATTTCTCCTGCAAATAAAGGGGAGGACGGCAAACACGGGGAAGATGGTGTGCGGCGACCGATTCCGCCATAGTCCCACGCGACCGGGATGGAGAACGATAGCCTATGCAGTTGGATGACGGTAGGGCGCGACAAGCGCTCCGCGCCCTGTTCGATGCCGCCGTGGCGGCAGCCGATCCTAGGGTAGTACTGGCCGCCCATTTGCCGCCGAAGCCGACGAAGGGCCGCGTTGTCGTGGTGGGCGGCGGCAAATCTGCCGCCGTGATGGCCGCCGCGCTGGAAACCGCGTGGCCGGACGTGCCGATGACCGGTGTTGTCGTCACCCGCTACGGCCACGCCGTGCCGACTAAACGGATCGAGGTCGTCGAGGCCTCCCACCCCGTGCCCGACGCCAACAGCGAAAGGGGCGCGCGGCGACTGCTCGAACAAGTACAGGGCCTGACCGACGACGATCTGGTCGTTGCTCTGATATCTGGCGGTGCCTCGGCGTTGCTCGCCTCGCCGGCCGATGGGCTGACGCTGGCAGACAAGCAGGCGATCAACAAAGCGCTGCTGGCCTGCGGGGCTAACATTACCGAAATGAACGCGGTCAGAAAGCATTTGTCGGCGATCAAGGGCGGCCGGCTCGCGGCGGCCGCTGCGCCAGCAAGGGTGGTGACGCTGGCGATCAGCGATGTGCCGGGGGACGATCCGGCAGTCATCGGCTCCGGCCCCACCGTCCCGGATGCCACGACGTTCGCCGAGGCCCGCGCCCTGATCGCCCGCTACGGGATCCTGCCATCCCCCGCCATAACGGCCCGATTGGCCCAAGACGCAGACGAAACACCGAAGCCCGGCAGCCTGCCGCACAGCGATTTCCGGATGATCGCGACGCCGCTGATGGCCCTGCGCGCCGCCGCCGAAACTGCCGACAGCCTGGGCATTACACCGCTCATCCTCGGCGACGCGTTGGAAGGGGAGGCCCGCGAAATGGGCACCGTCATGGCCGGCATCGCTCGCGCCATCCGCGACCACGGCTATCCGGTGAAACCGCCGGCGGTGTTGTTGAGCGGGGGCGAGACGACGGTGACCCTTGGCGCAGGACCATACGGACATGGCGGACGGAACACGGAATTCCTCGCGGGACTGGCCGTCGCACTGAATGGCGCTTCCGGCATTTGGGGCATGGCCGGGGATACCGACGGAGTCGACGGCATGGATGAAATCGCCGGGGCCATCCTTACACCGGACACGCTCGCCCGCCTGAAAGCTCTCGGTCTGGACGCCCGCGCCATGTTGGCCGGACACGACAGCCACACTTTGTTCGGATCGGTGGGTGACTTAATCGTCACAGGCCCTACACTGACCAATGTTAACGATATCAGAGCCGTTTTGATCGGCTGAAGGACCCCCATGGCCATGCAACCCAAGCTGCGCCGCCGCCGCAGGACCAAGATCATTGCCACACTCGGTCCAGCCAGCGGCACGATCGAAGTGCTGACCCGCCTGTTTCAGGCCGGTGCGGACGTGTTCCGGCTTAACTTCTCGCACGGCGACCATGCCAGCCACGCCGCCCGCTTCGCCATGATCCGTGAGTTGGAAGCGAAGTTCGATCGTCCGATCGGCATCCTCTGCGACGTGCAAGGGCCGAAGCTGCGGGTCGGGCGCTTCGCCGGCGGGCGGGTTCATTTGCAAACCGGCAGCACGCTGCGCCTGGACCTGAACGCCACCCCTGGCAATACCCAACGGGTGAACCTGCCGCACCCCGAAATTATCGAGGCCGCGTCGATCGGTGCCACCCTATTGCTGGACGACGGAAAACTTCGCCTGCGCGTCACCCGTAAGCACGCCGACGCGCTAGAGACCGAGGTTGTTGTCGGCGGACCGCTCTCCGACAACAAAGGCGTCAACGTCCCAGACGTTGTTTTGCCCATTCCGGCTTTGACGGCGAAGGACCGAGCGGACCTGGAGTTCGCGTGCCGGAATGGCGCCAACTATATCGGCTTATCCTTCGTCCAGCGTCCGGAAGATGTGGCCGAGGCGCGACAACTGATCGCCGGTCGTGCCTGGACAATGGTAAAACTGGAGAAGCCGCAGGCGCTGGACAATCTAGAGGAAATCATGGCTCTGACCGACACCGTGATGGTGGCGCGCGGCGACCTCGGCGTCGAATTGCCGCCCGAGGAGGTCCCCCTCGCGCAGAAACGCATCGTCCGGCTAGCCCGCCAACTCGGCAAACCCGTTGTGGTGGCAACGCAGATGCTGGAAAGCATGATCTCCGCCCCTGCCCCGACCCGAGCCGAGGCATCCGACGTCGCCACCGCCGTATTCGACGGGGCCGACGCGGTGATGCTGTCGGGCGAAACCGCCGCCGGCCAATACCCTTACGAGGCAGTCAACATCATGGACCGCATCGTCGCCAGGGTCGAACAAGACACCGGCTGGCGGGCGATGATCGATGCCTCGCGCGGCGAGCCCGAGGCAAACGCCGCCGGGGCCATCGCCGCTGCCGCGCGTCAGGTCGGGCATACGATAGGTGCCAAAGCCATCGTAGCTTTCACCGCATCCGGCGGCACCGCGTTGCGTGTCGCTCGCGAACGCCCGGACAGCCCGATCGTCGGCCTGACGCCGGAGTTGGATACCGCGCGCCGCATGGCCGTGGTCTGGGGCGTGCATGCGGTGGTGACGCCCGATGTCCACTCCATGACCGAAGCGGTGACGCGGGCGGAGAAGACCACGCGGACGGAGGGCTTCGCGGTGCGCGGGGATGAGATCGTGGTGACCGCCGGCGTGCCGTTCGGGCAAGCAGGCACGACGAATGCGTTGCGGGTGGCGACCGTTAAGTAAAAGCACGCGGCGGGGGGCGAAGCCCCCCGGTTGCGCCTACCCCTGGCGCATCGAACCCAGGGAGCCAGCCATGCGATTCCGATGCATACCCATCGCCCCTCAGACCGCCGACCGCTTCCGCCGCACCGGGGTAGACGACGGCGGCAACCCGATCCAACGCCGCACCGTCGATGCCCCCGGTGCGCCGTGTCGGCAGTGCCTGCGCGATGCCGAAATCGGCGAGGACATGCTGCTCCTGTCCTGGCATTTGCCACGTCCGCTCGGCATTTACTGGACGCCGAGCCCGATCTTTCTGCATGCGCAATCGTGTGCGCCGTTCGCAGTGGCGGACACCGTCGCGCCGATCGTGCGCAACCGGCTTGTCTCGGTGCGCGCCTACGATCGGGACGGCATGTGTCTCTACGAATTAGGCGACGTCGAGGAGGGCGCGGTCGTCGATGGCTTGCTGACCCGCGCGCTCGCCGACCGCCGCACCGACTTCGTTAACATCCACACCGCCCGACCCGGTTGCTTGCGGTGCCAGGTCGAGCGTTTGGAATGACGCTTACACCGTCGGCAGCGGCCGGCCTTTACGGGCGATAAAGTCCGGAAAGGCGTTCTCGGCTCGAGCGCCGGCCATGACGGTGGCAGCGTAGTCTACCTCGGCGGCGTACTGACCGGCGAGGTCCTGACCCAACTGCTTCAACATCAACGCTTTCACTCCCATCACCGCACCGCGATGGCTACTAGCGATCGTCTTGCCGAGCCACATGGTTTTCGCCCGTAGTTCGGATCGAGGTACTAGATGGTTGAGCAAGCCGATGCGATAGGCCTCGTCCGCCTCGACCGTGCGGGCGGAGAACAACAGTTCCTTCGCGATGGGCCAACCGACCTGATTGGGCAGCGACCACGTGCTGTTAATCCGACCGTAGGCGGCGGCGAGAAAGCGGAATTTGGTGCCCTCGCAGCCCACGCGCATATCCATCGACGAAGACAGGACCCCCGCCCCACCGTAGGCCAGCCCGTTCATCATTCCGATCGTAGGCTTGGTGCAGGCGCCGACGTCGTAGGCGGAATGGCCCGACGTCATCGCTGCCTGCTGTTCGAGCGTATACAGCTTGTCGTCGGATCGCTGCTCGTGGATATCGCCGCCGGCCGAGAACGCGCGTTCGCCGGCACCGGTAAACACGATACAGCCGACGCTGTCATCGGCCTCGAACGCATGCATCGCGTGGTGCATTTCCCGCACCAATTGCCGGTTCATCGCGTTTAGAACCTCCGGCCGGTTGAGGGTGATAATACCGACGCCGTCTTCGACCTCGGTCAGGATACATTCGTAGGCCACCGGTTCCTCCGTATTTTTGCGTGCCGAACCGTCGCACAGCTTCCTTCGCGGCCCGGAGCCGATTTATGCCGGTTGGCGCGAAGGTCGGGTCCAGCCAGCAAGTTAAGATACGGGATCGGTCGAGCATGGATCTGTGCCGGCCGATATTACACAACCAAAAATTAATTTTCGACGATTTTACACCTATAGGTTGTATTTAGAAGCACACCGGGCTATGTTCCAATCATCGAATCAAGCCAAGGAAGCGCCTATGCCGTTGAAACACCTGCCGACCAGCGCCAGAGCCGCCGAACGCTGCCGCTTGGCCTCGATGCTCGGATTGCACCGGATGGCGTCACACCTCGGCGAAACTGACCAGAACCTGGCCCTCCTGCACCGTGTCGCCAATCGCGCAACCGACCGCAGCCACCACGCCGTCGGCCGGGGCTGGCAGGCGAAACACGGTTTTCATCGCTTCGAGGACGAGCAGAATTTGCCCCCGGACGACGGTGTCCCCCTCAGCCGCGAGCACTTGGGTGATCAGGCCTGGGATCGGTGCGCTCAGTCGGTCGGCCCCGCCAGCTTCGTCGTCCGCGCCGGCGATCGGATCGGGCAAACGAAGGCGCCAAGTCTGGCCGTGCAACCGCAGCGTGCGCGTTTCACCATCGCGCGCGACGGCCAAGCGTTCGAACACACCGTTCAGCACCGCGCCTTCGTCGCGACCGGTCCCGTGGAACACGTCTGACCCAACGCTCACGCGCCAAAGCCCGTCCTGGCGCGACACCGACACGGGATAACCGACCTCGCCATCGGTGAATTCGAGTACTCGCGCCGGGGCAGCGTTGGTCCACCAGCCGTCGCTGGCATGCCAGGGCGAGTGAGGATCGGTGCTCTCTGCGGCAACGGCGGTGGACGATACCGCTTCGGCATGAAGTTCGGCGAGCGCCATTGCGGCCAAGATTTCGGCCGGAGGCGTGCCCTGCCCCGCGAGCAAGGCTTCGCCCTCGCGCGCGATAAACCCGGTATCGATCCCGCCCGCGATGAAATCCGGATGCGCGGCGATGCGCCCGAGCAGGTCGAGGTTCGTGATGACTCCCACGACGTCGCAAGCATCGAGAGCGCGTTTCAAAGTCCGCAGGGCCGTTGCCCGATCGGGGCCGTGACAGATCAACTTGGCCAGCATGGCATCGTAATGGATCGACACACTATCGCCTGTTGCAAAGCCGGTATCGACCCGAATACCGTCCGGGATGCGGAATCGTGAAAGCCGCCCAATCGACGGGGCATAATCGCGTGTCGGGTCTTCGGCGTAAATTCGCGCTTCGAATGCGTGGCCATCCATGCGGATTTGCGACTGGGCAACTGGCAGAGGCTCCCCCGCTGCAACGCGGAATTGCCATTCCACCAAATCGAAGCCGGTAATCGCTTCGGTGACGGGATGTTCGACCTGCAGTCGGGTGTTCATTTCCAGGAAAAAGAAGCCGCTGCTGTCGGCGACGAATTCCACCGTCCCTGCACCGGTATAGCCCACGGCTTTGGCAGCGGCGACGGCGGCGGTACCCATGGCCTCGCGCCGAGCGATGCTCATGCCGGGGGCCGGTGCTTCCTCGATCACTTTCTGATGGCGGCGCTGGGCGGAGCAATCGCGCTCAAACAAATGCACGGCGTTGCCGCAACTATCGGCGAAGATTTGCACCTCGATGTGACGCGGCCGTTGCACATAACGCTCGATCAACACGCGATCGTCGCCGAACGCCGAGGCCGCTTCCTGCTGCGCGGACGCCAAGGCTGCGGCGAAATCGGCCGCGCATTCGACCACCCGCATGCCGCGCCCGCCACCGCCGGATACCGCCTTCACGACGACAGGAAAACCTATTTGTTCGGCTTCCTTGACCAAATGTGCAGGATCTTGATTGTCGCCGTGATAGCCGGGCAACAGCGGCACACCGGACGTCGCCATCAGCCGCTTGGCCGCCGACTTCGACCCCATTGCCCGCATGGCCGAGGCAGGCGGGCCGATGAACACAATCCCCGCCGCCACGCAGGCATCGGCGAAATCCGGATTCTCGGACAGAAAGCCGTAGCCGGGATGAATGGCCTGGGCACCGGATTTCAGCGCGACTTCGATAATCCTGGGGATATTCAGATAACTCTCGCGCGGTGGCGCGGCCCCGATGGGGTAAGCGCGATCGGCGGCCTGGACATGCATGGCCCGGACGTCGGCGTCCGAAAACACGGCCACGGTTTCGATTCCCATCCGACGCGCGGTGCGGGCGATACGGACGGCGATTTCGCCTCGATTGGCGATCAGAACGGTACGAAACATTGCGATCACATCCGAAACACGCCGAAGCGCGGCGGTTCTATCGGGGCATTCAAAGCGGCGGACAGCGAGAGGCCCAGTATGCGTCGGGTATCGGCGGGGTCGATAACGCCATCGTCCCAAAGCCGAGCCGTCGCATAATAAGGATTGCCCTGGCTTTCGTATTGCGCTCGGATTGGATTTTTGAATGCGGCTTCCTGCTCCGGGGTCCATTTGTCGGAACCCGAACGCACCGTCGCCAGCACCCCAGCGGCTTGTTCGCCGCCCATCACGGAAATCCTGGCGTTCGGCCACATAAACAGGAAACGGGGATCGTAGGCGCGACCGCACATGCCGTAATTGCCGGCGCCGTAACTACCGCCCACAATGACGGTGATTTTCGGCACATTGGCAGTGGCAACGGCAGTGACCAGTTTAGCGCCGTCCTTGGCGATGCCCCCGGATTCGTATTTCCGCCCCACCATGAAACCGGCAATGTTTTGTAGGAACAACAACGGAATGTTGCGTTGGCAGCATAGCTCGATGAAATGCGCGCCCTTTTGCGACGATTCCGAGAACAAAATGCCGTTATTCGCCAGGATCCCCACGGGATAGCCGTGAATATGGGCGAACCCGCAAACCAATGTGGTGCCGAAGAGTTTCTTGAACTCGTCGAACGCGCTGCCATCGACGATGCGGGCAATGATTTCGCGAGCGTCGTATGGGGTGCGGATGTCGGCGGGCACCACGCCATATAATTCCGAGGGATCGTATTTCGGCGGCTCCGGCCGCTTCACCGCCACCGGTAATTTTTTGACGGTGTTCAAACCACCGACGATACGCCGCGCAATCGCCAGCGCGTGCCGATCATTCTGCGCGTAATGGTCCACCACCCCCGAAGTCCGAGCATGCACGTCCGCGCCGCCCAAATCCTCGGCACTGACGATTTCCCCCGTCGCGGCCTGCACCAAAGGCGGGCCGCCGAGAAAAATCGTGCCCTGCTTGCGGACAATAATGCTCTCGTCCGACATTGCCGGCACATAGGCGCCGCCGGCGGTACACGACCCCATCACTACGGCAATCTGCGGAATGCCCTGAGCCGACATATTGGCTTGATTGAAGAAGATCCGACCGAAATGATCGCGATCGGGAAAAATCTCGTCCTGCAACGGCAAGAAGGCACCGCCGGAATCCACCAGATAGAGGCATGGCAGTCGATTGGCCGCCGCTATTTCCTGAGCGCGCAAATGCTTTTTGACGGTGACCGGGAAATAAGTACCGCCCTTCACCGTGGCATCGTTCGCGACGATCACGCATTCCCGCCCCGCCACGCGGCCGATACCGGTGACAATGCCCGCGGACGGTACATCCCCCCCATACAACCCGTAAGCTGCAAGCTGCGACAGTTCCAGAAACGGTGTGCCGGGATCGATTAACCCGGCCACACGATCGCGCGGCAACAGCTTGCCCCGCGAAATATGCCGCTGACGGGACGTTTCGCCGCCCCCCAGTTCGGCCTCGGACACCTTAGAGCGGAGATCGACGACCAGCGCCCGCATGGCGGCGGCGTTGGCGGCGAAATCCTCGGAGCGCGGATTCAGATCGGAGCGTATGGCGGTCATGCAGAGGGACTTATCAGCGCATGCGCCGCACCGCAAAGATTACGGCCCAGCCGGCGTGTGCGCGGCCCCGATTGTCCAACCTCGTATCTCCTCCGCCGACCACCAGCTTACCACTAAATGCGGAGCCAAGGCCGCAATCCGTACTGCCTGTTCGGCCTCGCTTTCCAGATAATGGGTGCAGCCCCAACGCGTCGCCGTTTCCGCTTTGTAACGTGAGACCGAAACAATATCGGCCGGCACCCCTGCCGGTCGGCATTCCAGCGGGATCGCGCCGTAGCCGTGCCGGTCGAGCCATTCTGCCGTTACTGCCCGATCCATATCCTGTCGCCCCGTTATCACCACCGCTCGATCGGTGGCGAATGGCGGCAGAGTTGGAAAGGGCGATAGCGAATGGCGGCGGCGTAGCGCATCGTCCAGGTCCGCCTCGTAATGGGCGCGCGGAATATCGGGTAAGAAAATCCCATCCAAATCCAAACCGAAAAATGGCTTTTCATAGGCCCGCTCGGCCGGTGTGCCATTACTACGCCGCGCACGCGCGGCGGGCGTTGCCTCCCCGCGCTCCCAGGGAAAACGGAAAAATTCGCGCATCGGATGAGAAAAATTGGGGATGCAGGCGGTGGTTTCCGGATCGTACACGATCGTCATCGTCGCACAATCGTATCCGTCCTGCAGGATTGCATCGCGCACACCGGCCAAGGTTGTGCCGGTAGCGGAGCAATCGTCGACCAATAACACCCGCCGCCCGTCCGGTCTCGGGCCGATCCAGGCCGCGATGCCGGCCGTGCGGTCGTAGCTGGCGACGGCCAATGGCAGCGCCAAGGCACATGACACCATCGTGCCGGGAACCAGCCCTCCACGAGCGATGGCGACAACCGCGTCGGGGCCCCAGGCTTCGACACGCCCCAGCAAAGCGGAGATCATACGTTCGGCTCGGTCGTAGCCGATGAAGACCGGCATCCGGTCGGTCGCCAACCCTTTCCAAGGCAGGCTCACGGCATGCCCACGCGACGGTTCACGAACTGCAAGGTATAGGCTTTCGAAAGGTCTACACCCGGCTTGTAAACTCCGACCGCCACCATCGAATCGTAAAATGCCTTCCACCGCACATCCGTCATCGCCCCGATGCCCAAAACCTTGGCATCGCCGGAGTCAACCGTGCCGCGTGCGACCATCGTGGTGCGACCGAAATCGATCAACGCCGCAGGCATTTCCGGATTAGCCTTGCGGATCAGCGCATTGGCCGACGTAGGATCGCCATAAAGGTAACCATACCACCCCTCGATGGAGGCATCGACGAAGCGCCGCACCAGATCGGGCCGCGTATCGACCAGCTCTCGACTGGTGGTCACGATATTAGCATAGCCGAGATACCCCGCGTCGGGCAGCGCCAGCACAGTCGGATCGATACCGGTTTTCTCGCGGATCAGGAACGGTTCGTTGCTGACATAGCCCTGCTGCACCGCGTTCTTATCGGTCAGGAATGGCGCGAGATTGTAGGTGTAAGGCCGAATCTGGCTATCGGCGTAACCGAATTTCGCCGCCAAAAACTTCCACCAGCCGTTGCGTGTGTCGGCGCCAATCATAACCGGCTTGCCCTTCAACGACTCGAACGTGTCGTTGCCCACCCCAGGATGGGTCATCAGAATCGCCAAATCGCGCTGGAAGAACGCCGCCACCGCGATGAACGGCAGTTTCTCCGCCGCGAATTCGATGGCACGCCCGCCGCCGAGGTTGAAGTCGAGCCGCCCCGCCATCAACAACTGCATATGGTTGATCTGCGGCCCGCCCTCCTGGATCGTAACGTCCAACCCGTGCTTGGCGTAGATGCCGGCTGCCAGTGCCTGATAGTAACCACCGTATTCCGCCTCGGCTTTCCAATCCAAGCCGAACACGATTTTATCGGCCGCTTGGGCTGGGACTGTCGCCAGCAGCAGCAACAGGGCGGCGATAAACCGCACCGGCTAGAACCCGACCTGCAACAATTGGCCCGACACCGCGCGCGACGCGTCGGACAGCAGGAAGCCCATGACCTCGGCGATCGCCGCCGGCTTTACCCAACGGGACGAATCCGCACCGGGCATATCGGCATGGTTCTGCGGGGTGTCGATCGTGGTGGGCAGCACGGCGTTGACCCGGATAGTGTCCGAGCGCAACTCATCTGCGAGGCTCTCGGTCAAGCGCATGACAGCGCTTTTGGTCGCCGCATAGGCCGCCATTTCGCCGCTGCCGCGCAATCCGGCGGCGCTGCCGATGCCGACCATGGCGCCTCCACCCGCCGCGCGAATGGCAGGTACAGCGGCGCGGTAGATGTTCCAGGTCGTTTTGACATTCAGGGCGAACATCTTGTCCCACTGGTCCAGCCCGGCGTCGGCCAATTTCGCCATCGCGAATCCGCCGACTGTCGTGCCGACGCCGTTCAATTGCCCGACGGTGGCGACAATATGCGCCACCAGGGCCACAGTCGCAGCGGAATCCTGCAAATCGTATGCCGACAGCGCCAGATGTCCGGCCCCGGGCAGACCGGCGACCACAGTTTCCAAACGTTCCTTTACGGTATCGACAGCGGCGACCCGAGCGCCTTTGGAGGCGAGATGCTGGGCCAAGGCTGAACCTACATTGCCGGCCGCGCCGGTGACGACGAAGACCTTACCGGTAAACATGCGTGTATTCCTCTCAACGCGGCAAGCGCCAACCGACCTCGGCCGCGAATGTATCGAAAAATGCTTCATCGTAGGCGTGCTCGGGGTCCTGACGCACGCGACGATCGATTTCTTGCGCATCGGGCCCGACCAGGATGCGCCAACGATCCGCCTTCACACCGTTCAGAATAATGGTCGCGGCCTCCGCAGCGCTTGTCGGCGCATCTTCGACAAATCGTTGCGCGCGCCGTGCTACC
Organism: Rhodospirillales bacterium; assembly: GCA_037139955.1. Lineage (GTDB taxonomy): Bacteria > Pseudomonadota > Alphaproteobacteria > Acetobacterales > Acetobacteraceae > Rhodopila. The sequence continues at coordinate 1,697 of JBAXFK010000103.1, read as the reverse complement.
ACCGCTTTGATCTCGTCGTCCGACATGGACGAAACATCCCGGCCCATTGAAATCAACCGTGTCCGGGTCTGCGCGATTTGGGCATCGTCCAATTCGTCGGCGTCGTTACCGGTCTGCACCCGCAGCGAGTTAGCGGGAATGCCGGTGCCGATATGACCGGGCATTACCACCGAAACCTTGATATGCGGCGCATTGAGGCGAAGATCGGTAATCAGCGCCTCAGAGAATCCCTTTACCGCGAACTTCGCCGCAGCATAGGCGGTGTGCGGCACGTTCGGGCCAACCGAGGCCCAAAACCCGTTGATGCTGCTGGTATTGACGATGTGCCCCTCGGTCGCCGCGCGCAGCATCGGCAGGAAGGCGCGGGTGTTGAGATACACCCCGCCCCAGCAGATGTTGAAGGTGCGTTCCCATTCGGATCGCTCGTGCGCGATCATGCTACCGCCGCCGCCGATGCCGGCGTTGTTGAACAGCAAATGGATTCGGTCGGTGGCGTGCCGCGCTGCCATATCGTCGCGAAAGCGTCGAACATCGGGCTCGCTGGATACATCGGCGACGAAAGATGTGACGCGGAGGCCCTGCGGCAGGCCTGCGACCTCGCACAGGCGCATCGTCTCGGCCATACCACGGGCAGACACATCGCACATGGCGACGTGGCAGCCCTCGGCGACCAGTTGGCGCACCAACTCGCGTCCCATGCCCGATCCGCCGCCGGTCACGACAGCGATTTTACCCGAAAACTCTTTCATTGTTTCGACTCCCATGCGGCCAATTCGTCGCCTGTCATCCGCCAAGCGTTATCCAATTCCGCCACAACCTCTTTCATGAACCGCTCGGTCAGGAAAAGTGCCCGAGCACCATCGCCAAGCCGATCTGCCAACAGCGCCAGTGCCAATTGGCGTGGGCCGTCGCCCTCGTAGGTCCATTCGAAACCGGCGGGGGAGTAGCGTTTCAGATCGAAGCGCGGGTTCAGCGGCGCGCCGTCGACCGTTACAACCGCGCCATCCAGACTGCGGCCGCCCTCGTAAATTTTCATGCGAACATCACCACGCTCCGGACAGTTTCCCCTCGCTTCAAGGCGGCGAAACCGTCGTTGATTTGTTCCAATCCGATACGGGCCGAAATCATTTCGTCCAGCTTCAATTTTCCGTCGAGATAGGCGCGCGCCAGCATCGGGAAATCCTGTGACGGCTTCGCACCGCCGTAACTGCTACGGACAATGCGCTTTTCTTGCATCAGACTGCCCCAGCGGAATGAAATCTCGTCGTTGACCGCGACTTTACCGAGCCAAACGACTTGCCCACCGGGGCGGACAGCTTCGGCCGAGAGGCGGAATGTTTCCGGGCGGCCGGCAGCCTCGACGATAACGTCGCCACCACGATTGTCGGAAAGGGAACGCACCAAATCGACCGCCTCGGCCGGGTCGCAGGCATGGGTCGCACCGATGGCCCGCGCAAGTTGTCGGCGTGCCGGATTGGGATCGACGGCAACGACCGACCCGGCGCCCGCCAGCACGCAGCCTTGGATCGCGGACAGGCCGACCGCGCCGCAGCCGATCACCATCGCCACATCGCCCCAACGAAGCGCCGCTACCCGCGTCGCCGCCCCCACGCCCGTCATTACACCGCAGCCGATCAACGCCGCCCGATCGAATGGCATTGCATCTGGCACTCGTATCGCAGATTGCGCCGGTACAA
>JBAXFK010000102.1:0-14246 GCA_037139955.1 Rhodospirillales bacterium | reverse complement strand
CAGGGTCTAAACTTCCGGGGGGGAGATGTCTCACTCTTGTTGGCACGGAGGGACGGAGCTTGCGTTACAAAGCGGGTCAGGCAGCATCCAATTCAACGCCCCAGCCGCCGAGCCAGTGACGATCACGGTTAGCGGCAGTTCGGGCGCAACCGTCGCGCAGGCATCGTTCACGAGCACTGCCGGCCAAAATACCTGGCACTGGGACGGCAAGAACAGCAACGGCGAACAATTGGCGGACGGCGCATATACGGTCTCCGTCATGGGTGGCACGGCCGGAACACAGCCGGCGACGATACCGTTTACGGTGACCGGAGCGGCGACAGGGGTAACGACCCAGAATAAGATTCAGCAAGTGCAAATCGGTCCGTTAACATTGCCCGTCAGCGAGATTCAATCGGTGACGAACTAATCCGTCGCACCACTACGGCGAACAGGGCCATCGTCGTCAACGATGCCACGGGCATATGCAGCCGGAAGGCCGCCACCGATGCGACCAGCGGCATGACGAATGCCGCCATGGCAACAGATTTTTCCCAAGGAAGAAACCCTGTCTTTCTGGCTTCCCGCCAAATCCACAACAACGGAATGGTAAGCAGAACGAAATCGTACAACAGAAGGAATGGACTAGCCAACACAGCCGCCGCCGCCAGAGCCGCTCCGATAGCCTCGGCGCCTGGGGACTTGCGACACAGCCAGCCCAACAAACCGGCAGCCCCGAGTGCCACTATCGCCTGCACAGTATAGGCGAATGCCAAACCGCCACCGAATAAGCGTATTGCGGCAAACACACTATGCATCTTGTAGTCGCCAACAGCTCCCTGCTCCAACACTGCACGCGCGGTCGCAGCGCTCGCCGCGAAGCCATACCAGGGCGCTACTCCGAGTACCGCGACTGACAGCGCAATAAGCGATGCCGCCGAGCATGCTGCCGCGACGGCCGTGCGCCACCGCCATTCGAGCAGTAGCACCACCGGAAGCATCGTTAGGAAGTGTGGTTTATAAATTAAGCCACCCAGGAATAGTCCGGCCAAAACGGGCCAAGCGTCCAAATATCGAATACCGGCGGCAAACAGCGCCGCCGTTAGGAAACCATTCTGACCATGCGCAATGTTCAGCCAAATCGCCGGAAAAGCTAGCAAAGCTAAAATATGCGCCCGACCCTGCTTGCCCAGGGCAGCCAGAAACGCCCCCCCAGTCGTTACGAGCCATGCGGCTAGCGCCCAGCCATAAGGCAATAGAGCCAATGGCAAGCACATCAGCAGGAACACCGGCGGGTAGAAAAATGCGGTATAGTTCAGCGTTGCCCCGCTAAACGCGGCGCGCTGAACCGCCCAATGCGCCGTCATATCGTAAACATGAGCCGGCAGATCGGTCAGCACGATCTTCGACGCCGTCCAGAACGATATGAAATCCAACCCAATGGGCCGGCCTTCGAAATCCAAGCCGCCATGCGAGCCGACCACGACCGCGATGGCCGAGACGACTTGAACGATGGCCAAAATATTACGGTACGCGAAAGCACGCGCCGGAGTCATCCAGCGCGCGTCTCGAAGCCACAATAACCCGATGAAGATCGATACGCTCCTATGCGGGGATCGCCACCGTGCGCGGCTGATTGCGACCGACAGTTATTACGCAAATCGTCCCTATCGCCGCAACCAGTGCAATCGGCATAATTGCCAGCGGGAAGCTACCGGTCTCGTCCTTGATCCATCCGATCATATAGTTAAAGAAGAAACCGGATAGATTGCCCAGTGCATTGATCTGCGCAAGACCGGCAGCAGCGGTGCTCGCCCCTAGCCATTCCGAGGACAACGCCCAGAACGGACCTTTACTGGCATAAGTGCCAGCCGCGATCAGCGTCATCAATGGGATTACCACCCAAATGTTTTTGATGAACAAGAATGTCATCAGCATGGCGACCACCATCCAAGCCAGAGGCAACGCGTTATGCCAAACCCGCTCGCCGGTGCGGTCGGAATTGCGGCCCCACAGGATCATCCAAACCGCTGCGATTCCGAAGGGAATCGCGTTCACTAGCCCGGTTTGGAAATTGGTGAGGCCGAACGATTTTACCAAAGCCGGCAACCAAAGCGCCAGCGAAGTCGAAGCACCGGCTGCGCCAGCATAGACCAGAGCCATGACCAGCACGTATTTGTTGCACATGACTTTCCACACGGATTGGTGCGGCACCTTCGTTTCACGACGCCCTTCGGCGGCCAAACGTGCGATCAGCCATTGTTGCTGCTGTGGCGGCAACCACGATGCGTGCTCCGGACGATCAGTCAGCCAATAGAACGATGCAACGCCCAAAAGCAACGTTGGTAAAGCCTCCAGGATGAAGATCCACTGCCAACCGCCCAAGCCGAGCACCCCGTCCATGCCAAGGATCGCGCCTGAGATTGGAGAGCCGATCAACCCCGCCACCGGAATTGCCACCATGAAAATACCGACAATCTTCGCTCGGTAGACTGCGGGGAACCAGTAGGTGAGGTACAGGATCACCCCTGGAAAAAACCCGGCCTCGGCCGCACCGAGCATGAAACGCAGCACCAAGAATGAAGTGGGGCCGCCGATGAGGGCAAAGGCTGCGGATATTAATCCCCAGCTCAACATGATGCGGGCAATCCACTTACGGGCACCGAAGCGCTCTAGCCCGAGGTTGGAGGGTACTTCGAGGATGAAGTAACCGATAAAGAAGATACCCGCGCCCAGCCCGTAGGTCTTTGGATCGATACCGACGGCCTTGTTCATCTGCAACGAGGCGAAACCGACATTCACCCGATCGATGTAACAAAGGAGATAGGCGAATATAAGGAACGGCATCAAACGCCAGGAAACCCGGCGCATCGTAGCGGCCTCCAGGGCCTTATCCTCGAGCAGGCTAGCCGACATTGCAACGCTCCCTTTTTTTGTTGAGCGAAGCCTAGACCCAACTATCGCCGTTCGGCAAATACCCGATGCGGCAAGGCCGATGCGGTCGTTCGTCCGACGACACGCCAAACCCGATAACGCTCGACCGATCCTCGATCGACGAACCCGAGCGAAATCGCCGATTCCCAGGTCGCGAGATCGATTTCCACGCCCCGATGTTCCGCTCGGATCAGAATGCCGGATTGGCCGCGCATATCGACGGGGGGCAGTGCCATGGGTTGCAACCGTGCTTCTATCCCAACGATCGGCATCGCGGCCGGCGCGTTCCATGCGAGTTCAGCGATCAGAGCATATTCTTCCGCTACAACATAGGCCGCATGCTCACGTTGGCGCATCGCTTCTGTGTCCGACACCAATGCCGGCCAACCCGCGAGTAATCGGGCGGCGGGATCGGCCCGCGATGGCACCGGAAGGAACCCGGTAGCGGCATGCAACAGCACAATCGCGGTCAGCGCGAAACCCAGGCCGACGGACGGCCGGATCAGGCGTGTCCAACGATTGGCGGTCAATCCTGCTGCCGCAAGAATAGCCGAGGGATATATAATCGCCGGCCAGTTGCCCTGCACCCGATCGCCCACTGCATGTTGTAAAAACGTCATCGCGGGCGGGACAGAAAACGCGAGCAACAGTATCGCAACAGTATCGCGGCGAAACGAGGCTGCGATGCCCGCGACGCACAACACCCACACCCCTGGCGTAACCAAAGCGATTTGGCCGCCGATCAACTCCCCTAGGAAACCTAAAGCCCGCTCCGGGTGCCAGTCGCCGACACGCCCACCCTGCTTCAGAAAGCTCGCCCAGCCGTGGTCGGCATTCCAGAGCACAACCGGCAGAAAAATCGCCAGTCCCAGCAGGGCGCCAAGCCAAGGCGCCGGGCCGCGCAATTGCCGACGGGCAGCGGGCACTGCCAACGCCCATAACCCGATCCCGATCCAGAGGAATGCGGCAGTGTATTTGCTGGTCAATGCCATGCCGGCGAACACCCCAGCGATCGGCCACCACCGGCTATCGCCCTCTGTCGCAATCCGCACCGTCGCCGAGAGTGTCGCACACCAGAACAGCAGCAAAGGCGCATCCGGCGTCATCGTAATCGACCCAGCCCCGACAAGCAGCGTCGCATTCCAGAGGGAGGCCGCTACGAGGCCAGCACGCCGCTTCGGAAAAATCCGCTCCGCCGCATCGGCCAACAGCAATGTACCAGCGACAATCGCGAGTGGACCGAGCAGCCGAACACCGAAGGCGGTTTCTCCGAACAAAGCTGTTCCGATTCGAATCCACAGCGCTACCATCGGCGGATGATCGACGTAACCCGAGGCCAATGCGCGGGACCAAGTCCAGTAATATGCCTCGTCCGGTGTTAGAGGCACGATTGCGGCAAACAGCAGCCGTATCGCGGTCAGTGCCGCCAATGCCGCCAAGCTGAATCTCAACGAGCGCGCCACACCAAGGTGGCGGACACGGCGTAGTTCCAAACCACACCGATAATGGCCCCGATCGCGCCGGCCGCGCTCCAGTTCGTATGAGATTCGTACAGCACGTTGGCAATACCGATATTGGCGATAGCACCGACGCCGCAGACCACGATGAACAGTACCAGACCGCGCCAAAGGCGTGGCCCACGCAGTCGTTGGTCGCGATAAGTGATGGAATTATTCAGTTTGAAGTTGAATATCATGGCAATAATCGTCGCGATGGTCTGTTCTACCTCGAACGCCAGCCCGGTCGTCTGGCGCAGCCCGGCGAGGATGAACAGGTGCACTAACACTCCGATCGCCCCCACTAGACCGAACGAAATGAATCGCAGCGGCAGCAACCCGCCGCAAATCTTATCGAGCAGCAACCCGCCGAACTGGATCATCACCAGCAAATCCAGCTTGCTCTCGCCCGCGACACGTTCGCGGAAGGTCGCCGGAACTTCCTTGACCCGGAGCGGTGCAGGGGCGGACAGGACCAGATCGAGAAGGATCTTGAATCCCTGCCCGTTCAACCCGTGCGCCAATTCCTCGAACAATGGACGCGGCAACATGAAAAAGCCGCTCATGGGATCGGTCAGCTTCACCGGCAAGAAGATTTGCGACAACGCGATCCCGCCATCGGACAGCATATGGCGCCAGCGATTCGCCAGCCCCATATTGTCGCCGCCTGCCACATGGCGGCTCGCAACCGCCAAATCGTAATCGCCCGAGCGCAAGGTGGCGAGCATTTCGACGAGGCGGGTTTCATCGTGCTGCATGTCGCCGTCGATGACCGCGACGAATTCTGCGGACGACGACAAAGCCCCCTCGATCACCGCCGACGCCAAACCGCGCCGCCCGACCCGGCGGATGCAACGCACGCGCGGGTCAGTTTGCGCGATGCGCCGTACCTCGGACGCGGTGCCGTCGGGGCTGTCGTCGTCCACATAAATCGCCTCCCAAGCAATGCCGGCCAGCGCCGCATCGAGTTTTACGATCATCGGCGCGACGTTGGGACGTTCGTTGTAACAGGGTACAATGACGCTGAGCGCCGGTGCGACTGGGGCAACGGTCATGCGGAGCGCGCCGGAACGTCCTGAAACGGCACCCCAGCAAGGCTACGGCTGGTGCGGATGGTTTGCAGCGTCTGCACGCGGCTGACCGTAGGCAAACCGGTCAGCCGCTGGGTCAGTTGATTCTCATGCGCGGTATCGCGCGCGACCAGTTTGAGCAGAAAGTCGCCACCGCCACGGATCATGTGGCACTCCCGTACCTCGGCCCAGGTCGCAGCGGTTTGCTCGAAGGCGGACAAGACTGTTTCCTTCTGACTATCCAGTCCGACGATGGCGAAAAAAGTTATCTCCCATCCCAACTTCTGGGGGTCGGTATCGGCATGGTAGCCGCGGATCACGCCGGCCTGCTCCAGCACCCGCACCCTACGTAAGCATGGCGGTGCCGATACCCCGGCATGACGGGATAGCTCTACATTGGTCATTCGCCCGTCCTCCTGCAACGCGGCAAGGATGCGTCGGTCGATGGCGTCGAGGTGAATAGGCACCTCGGGTCCAGGTTGTTTCATGGTTTTGTATGACCGGTGAGCGGTGTCCAGGTGGCGGCGGGCCGCGTAATATTATTGTTCGGCGCGAAGCAAGCAAGGGCACATCATCGCTCACGCACCCCCTGAGTCAGATTGGGCCTGACGCGGAACAGCGCGGCCCGATGGATAACGGCAAGCTTGGCTAGCGCTAACAGCGCCCGTAGTGTCATCGGATGGAAGAATACATCGCCAGCGCACCGCAAATCGCGACCAGCAAGGCCCAAACTGGATCGGGCACTCGTCAATTCAGCTAGGACGGCGCAAGCAGGATCGCGTAGCCGACGGAGGCAGAAAAACTGAGAAACCCTGCAGCAGCTTGCCATTGTAGGCCACCGATCCGCAACCGAACGGCCACTATAACAGATCGCCCACCACCGCCCCACAAGATCGCGCGGACAGAGCTTCGACCCCGGGTAACCGGCAGCGTCTGCGGAACGACGAACGCACCGCTATCGCTTCGAACAACGAACCCAACATTCTACCCGCAGCCGCTCAGCCCGCATTGGGTAGGATCGGTACGTGCGTTCAAAAGCGCGGCCGTCGCACGCCTTGGGCGGACGCAGTTGTTTCGGAGCGATAGCCCTGGCGCAATGTGAACGCCGCTTGACATTCTTATACTCGAAGCTAGCATAAGCCAAGGAAATGCTCATATAGAGCATTACAAGGAGGGGCATCCCATGTCGGCTTCCACGACCCTGGAACGAACTGCGTCGTTGTACGAGAAGGTCCGCTCGGTCATACCGCCGATCGAATGGCCGGTCTTCGCCGACGATATCGAGGCGATCTTGGCGCTGAAGAAGCAGCGGGATGCCGTGATCCTGGCGCACAACTATATGACACCGGAAATCTTCCATTGCGTCGCCGACATCGTCGGGGACAGCCTCGCACTCGCGCGGGAAGCTATGAAGGTCGACGCCAAGGTCATCGTCCTGGCCGGCGTTCACTTCATGGCCGAGACCGCGAAAATGCTGAACCCTGGCAAGACCGTGCTGATTCCCGATGTCGAAGCCGGTTGTTCGCTAGCATCGTCCATCACTGCCGCAGATGTGCGCCTGATGCGGGGCCGTTACCCCGGCGTGCCCATCGTCACCTATGTCAATTCCACCGCCGACGTGAAAGCCGAATCCGATATCTGCTGCACGTCCGGTAACGCACTTAAGGTCGTCGAATCCCTCGGCGTGCCGGAAGTCATTATGCTTCCGGACGAATTCCTCGCGCAGAACATCGCCGCGCAGACCAAAGTAAAAATCATCGCTTGGGCCGGCCACTGCGAGGTGCACGAGCGCTTCACCGCCGCCGAGGTTCGGGCACTGAGGGCCGATCACCCCGGCGTTACGATTTTGGCGCACCCCGAATGCCCACCGGAAGTGGTTGCCGAAGCCGATTACGCCGGCTCCACTGCCGACATGTCGTCCTTTGTCGGGCGCGAAAGGCCCCGGCGGGTGGTTCTGCTAACGGAATGCTCGATGGCCGACAACATCTCGGTGCATCATCCCGACGTCGATTTTGTACGCCCGTGCAACCTGTGCCCGCATATGAAACGCATCACGCTGCCGAAAATTCGGCATTCGCTCGAAACGATGACCCACGAAGTAACGATCGATCCCGCTTCAGCCGAACGTGCTCGGCTATCGGTCGAGCGCATGCTGGCCGTACGATAGGACCCCGAACGATGAATATTTCCCCACTGCCCGCAATCATGATCGAACCGATGGTCCGAGCCACGCTTTTGGAAGACCTAGGGCGTGCAGGCGATTTGACGACCGACTCGATCGTTCCGGAATCCACACGAGCCACCTGTGCGTTGATGGCGCGCCAAGCTGGAGTCGTTGCCGGTCTGGATTTCGCGCTAATGGCGTTTCGGCTGATCGACCCGACAATCGAGTGCAAAGTGGAACGGCGCGACGGCACTCGGCTGCGTCCGGGCGACACCATTGCAACCATTTCCGGGCCGGCGCGGGGTATTCTGACCGGCGAACGCACCGCGCTGAACTTCTTGTCGCATCTTAGCGGCGTCGCCTCGGCAACGCGCGGGATCGCCGATGCGATCGCCGGAACGAAGGCGCAGGTGTGTTGCACCCGCAAGACCATGCCGGGGCTGCGTTCGGCACAGAAATACGCCGTACGGGTCGGTGGGGGGTCGAATCATCGTTTCGGCCTCGACGATGCCGTATTGATCAAGGACAACCATGTGGCAATCGCCGGGGGCGTGCGCGCGGCGGTGGAACGGGCCCGCGCCGGTGTCGGACACTTGGTAAAGATCGAGCTGGAAGTCGACACATTGGAACAACTGGCGGAAGCGCTGACGCTACGGGTCGACGCGGTGCTACTGGATAACATGGGACCGGACATGCTGCGCGTCGCCGTGGGCATGGTCGATGGCCGGGCGATCACCGAAGCGTCCGGCCGCATCCGCCCGGAAACCGCCCCGGCAATCGCAGAAGCCGGCGTGGATTTGCTATCGGTCGGTTGGCTGACACACAGCGCTGCGGTGCTGGATATCGGGCTAGATTACGTGGGTTAGCGCTCCCTAAGCCAGGTCCTCGGGTGGTAGCCAGAGGACTTGGCCGATCCGATCCGCGCCAGCTGCTAACATCGCCAAACGATCGAACCCCACGGCAATGCCAGCGCAGGGCGGCATGCCGTGTTCCAGTGCCGCGAGGAAATCTTCGTCCAGCGGCCAGTCCGCTCCATAAAATGCGTGCCGCCGAGAACGATCGTCGACAAAGCGCGCGCGCTGTTCATGGGCGTCGGTCAGTTCGACGAATGCGTTGGCCAGTTCGATGCCGGCGACAAACAGTTCGAACCGATCCGCCACACGGGGATCGTGTGTCGAGCGACACGCCAACGCCGCCTGCGCGGCTGGCCAATGGGTCAGGAAGGTCGGACAATCCCGGCCCAAATGCGGCTCGATCCGCTCCAGCAACATACGGAAAAACAGATCCTCCCAAGTCTCGCCGTCCCGCAGCCGAGCCCCTGTCGCCGCCGCAAAGGCAGGCGCATCGCCCGCCGTCGCCAGTACATCGGCGCCAGCATAACGATCGAACGCCTCGGCCACCGTCAGGCGTTCGATGCGCGACAAGTCGGTGCGGACACCGGCGGATTGGACAAGCGATGGCAGGACGGCGCGCAGGAACACCGTCGTCTCATCGATCAGCGAGTCCATATCGGCACCTGGCCGATACCACTCCAACATGGTGAACTCCGGCGCGTGCCGCGCGCTACCCTCGCCGTTGCGCCACACACGGGCGAGCTGAAAAATCGGCCCAGCGCCGGCAACCAGCAGACGTTTCATGGCGAATTCCGGACTAGTGTGCAGCCAAAGCGGTTCGACCCGACCGTCGGGGTGAAGACGTTCGGTGCGGAAAGTCGCCAAATGTACCTCCTCCCCCGGAGCGCACACGGCGTAGGGCGTTTCGACCTCGGTGTAGCCGCGCTCGACGAAGAACCGGCGAGTCTCGGCCGTCAGCTCACCGCGCCGACGCAAGAACGGCATACGCGCAGCCAGACTCTCGGGATGCCAGATGGGCAAGGTCATGGGCGGAGTGTCTCGATCATGACATAACCCTACCGGGGACAAACCTGCGGCGCCATGCTAACCGGCCTGCATGAATGCCCCCCGCACCCTACGCGACACGCATGCGCTTGTCGCTGCCGGCCTAATCGAGCCCGCCGCGCACGACGCCATCGTGGCGGTCGAGGCACGCTACGCCGTCGCCATCACACCGGCCATGCAGGCCCTGATCGAGACACCCGACGACCCAATCGGTCGCCAGTTCATCCCCTCCCCGGCCGAATTGATCGCCGCACCGCATGAAAAGATGGACCCAATCGCCGACGATGCGCTGTCGCCTGTCAAAGGCGTGGTGCACAGATATGCAGACCGCGCGCTGCTGAAACCGCTGCTGATTTGCCCGGTTTATTGCCGGTTCTGCTTCCGACGCGAGCATGTCGGGCCTTCGGGCGGTTTGCTGACCGACGCCGAACTGGAAGCGGCCTATGCGTGGTTCGCCGAGCATCCATCGGTGCGGGAGGTCATTCTGACAGGCGGGGACCCGCTGATGCTATCCGCCCGGCGTCTATCGGACATCGTCGCTCGGCTGTCCGGCATTCCCCACATCGAGACGCTGCGTATTCATAGCCGCGTGCCGGTGACCGATCCGGACCGTCTAACCGACGAATTGGCGAATGCAATGGACTGCGAGACGCCGCTATGGCTGGTCGTCCACGCAAACCACGCTCGGGAATTCACCCCAGCCGCCCGCATCGCCCTCGACCGCGCCCGACGCAGCGGGATACCGCTGCTCGGACAATCGGTTCTGCTGCGCGGGGTGAACGACAGTGCCGCAGCACTGGAGGACTTATTCCGTGCGATGCTGACTGCGAGGGTCAAACCGTATTACCTGCACCAATTGGACGCCGCGCCCGGGACTGCCCGGTTTCACGTGCCGATCGACAAAGGCCGAGCGCTATTGGCATCGTTGCGCGGCCGCGTGACTGGCCTAGCCTGGCCAACCTATGTGCTGGATATTCCCGGCGGCCACGGCAAAGTGCCGATCGGGCCGAACTACGTGCGCGATGCACAATCGGTGTTCGGCCCGGACGGCGACGTTTATTCCTCTTTGTAACCGTATTCCGGGATGCCTTGCTCGGCACCGTAATAGCGGTAAGGAAGAAACTTGCCGGACATGGTCATGCGTACACGGTCGCCACGCGGGTTCGATTCGCGTTCGAACGACATATCGAAATCGATGGCGGACATGATGCCGTCGCCGAATTCCTCCTCGATCAAGGCCTTCCAAGCGGGTCCGTTAACCATGACCAACTCGTAAAGGCGGTAGATCAGCGGATCGGTTGGGGGCATCGCAGTACCGCGCATGGGCACTTCGTTGAGCATTCGCTCCTCCGCCTGGGACAGTCCAAAAAGCGCCGCAGCCTTAGCCGCAAGCGGCTTGACCAACTTCATCTGCCCGAGCAGCGCACCCACGACCAAGACCGGAGACATGCCGCCGATGGTGTCCGTTATATGCTGCCAGGACCAGCCATTCTCCCGCTTGATATCGAGTATCTTCTCGGTCAGGTCGGCGCGTATCATGGCATAGGTCCTTTGTGCTGCGACGGTTCTGCCTACGAACAATGCATACCGCGTGCCAGCAATACGGACCTTACAGCGGGCCGAGTTTCCCAAGTTCCATTGCCGCAATCTGCAACGCCAAATATTTGGAGTTGATCCGGCATTGGGCCAAACCGCCCGCGATAAACCACAGGCCTTCTTGCGGCGTGCGTTTATACATATTGTTCAACTCGCCATCCTCGCCCAAACCCCAGACTGGGCCGACACGTTCGGCGATTTCCGTCCCCAAGGCCCGATTCACCAATTCCTTCTGCGGATAATATCCCGTTGCCAGCACAATCAGATCGGCCGGCACCAACGACCCATCCTTCAATTGGGCGCCTTCGGCGGTAAAACGTTCGATCCGGTCGTATTGTAGCAACCCCAGTTTGCCCTCGATCATCAAGGCGGAACTACCTGCATCGAGGTTGTAACCTCCGCCACGGCGGAAATATTTCATTTGATGACCGGTTTCATCTTCGCCGATATCGTGTTTGAAACCAATGCCCTTCAGACCGTCGATCAACTCCCGATCGAGTTCCACCATGCGCTTCACGACCGACTTATAGGCCTTAACGATCAAAGGTGGCGTCGCAGCCGAAACAATCAAATCGCAATCTTCGAGCGCACCGCCCTCGTCCCAAATCGCTTCGTTGAGCCGAGCACTGGGATCGATCGATACCACAGTCGTAGAGCCGCGTTGAATCAGGGTCGTGTTCACACCGTGGCTATACAGATCGAGAGCGATATCGTTGGCACTACTGCCGGTACCCATGATGAGCGCATTCTTGCCCGTCCATCCAGCCCCGCTATCGAAACCTTCGGAGTGGATCGTCTCGCCCTTGAAATCGTCCAATCCAGGGATGTCCGGAATCATCGGGTAGCTGCTGACACCGTTGGCGAACACCAAATGTTTCGGCTGCACGCTGCGTTCCGTGCCATCTATTTGTTTCAAACGAGCGGTCCAACGCTTCGTCTTTTCATCCCAAGTGCCGCCAACGAATTCCGTGCCGGTCCAACAATTGATTTCCATCGCATCGGCGTAGAACTCGAACCAGTTTCCCAACATATCCTTGGGGATATATTTCGGCCAAGTCGGCGGAAATTCCATGTACGGCAGGTGATTCAGGTGAATCGAGTTATGGAGCGCCAGAGAATGGTAGCGCTTGCGCCAGCTATCCCCGATATGCGGCCAGGATTCGACCACCAGCGTATCCACGCCGAGTTGGTTGAGCCGAGCGGCGATGGACAGACCGGCCTGGGCGCCGCCAACGACGAGGACAGTCGGGTCACGATCCTCGTATGCCGCTGCCTTGCGGCGCACATCGACCCAATTGTCGCCACCGAAATTTCGCGAATAGGCAGCACCCGTCGGGCGATTGGCGCCAATTTTTTCCTCGTGCCCGGTCAGAGTTTCAAGCGTCGTCGAGAGCAGCCACGCTTTCGGATCGCCGTTGGCGTCGTCCGTCGGCGACAAGCGGACGATGCCCGCGCCTTGCCCGTCCACTGTCGAGAACTCGAAAATAGCCTCGATACTCTCAATGCCGAGACGGCGAACCTGACGCGGTGCCCGGCGACCGGGCGGCAGGTGAAAGCCGTGCGCACCGGTTCGCGCTTGCTCCGCCGCAAGGCGTGCCGCAATAACGTCCGGGCCTTGCGCGGACGAGAAATGCCAAGTGAAAGCCAAAATATCGCGCCAGTGGCTGTCATGGTGAAACAGCGCGCCGATCCGATCGAGGTCCCGTGACGCCAGCGCGACCTCGAAGTCCGCGAGCCAGCGTTCGGCGGCATGCAGGGTAAAGCGAGTGCGCTGAAACTCCTGAAAGGAATCGTCGATATCGTTCACGTCGGACCTCCGGATCGGCGCGGCGTCGGTTGCGCGCTACTGCCCGATTTTAGTCCGACTTGGCGCTGCGTGTCCACGCGACCCGACATACACCGAGGATGGTCAATCGCACCGGATTATGCAACAACGATAGAAAATATCGGGGTGTTTACAATTTTCGCTTGGCATATCGTTCCACAAAAATAATAGCATTACGCTCCTAAATCCCGAACCGAGAAGCATAAGCATCCGGCTTGAAACCGACCAGCAGATCGCCGTCGACCGACAGCACCGGGCGTTTAATCATCGAGGGTTGTGCCAGCATTAGCCGGACGGCCTTCGTTTCGTCCAGGTTCTGGCGATCCCCTTCCGCCAGGTTGCGAAAAGTGGTGCCGGACCGGTTCAATAACCGCTCCCACCCGACCTTCGCCACCCACCCGTGCAATGCAGTTTCGCCGATACCCTGCGCCTTGTAGTCGTTGAATTCATGCACGACACCATGGGTCGCAAGCCAAGTACGGGCCTTCTTCATCGTGTCGCAGGCTTTAATGCCGTAAATGGTAACGGTCATTGGGTTTGCTCCCGTGCGCCAAAACCCGTGTTGCAGGTTGCGTCGGAGCGCGGCCTAGGCGCTCCGAGCCGGTGTACGTGCGCTCAGACTTCCAGCGCCTCATGTTTCGGATTCGGTTCCAGTTCGACGCCGTTCACAGTCATCGCCAGCATCGCGTAGTAGCCGATGCAGGTCGTCAATTGTACATATTCGTCCGCCCCCAGCCGCGCCATGACCGCATGGGCCAGCGCTTCGTCGACGCGATTCTTGCTCAGCAATTGGCGGGTGAAATCGACAATCTGCAAATCCTCGGGCGGAATGCCATCGGAACGACCGTCGCGGATCGCCTCGATGGTCGAGCGGGGTACGTTCCGCTCCGCGCCGATCACGCCTTGGATACCCCACACATATTGCGCCTGAAAATGCCGGCCGACGACCAGCGCGGCAAGCGTCCGAATCCGCAGTGCTAGCGTCCCTTCCCAGCGGACCAACGTGCCCAAATGCGCAACGCGCTCGGCCCATTCGGGCGCGTGCATCCAAACCGAAAACGGGCCTTCCAACGATTTACGCGTATCGACGATTTTTTCCGCTATAAGGCGTGCGTCGCCGGTTAGTTCATCCGTGGATTTCAAGACAGTTACACGAGCCATTTTCTTTCCTCCATTTTCATTCTGCGTGGTTAGGTGCTTTTGGGCAGACACGAACAACGATAGGTCATTCCCACTCGATGGTCCCGGGCGGCTTGCTGGTGATATCGTAAGTCACGCGGTTGA
>JBAXFK010000101.1:0-14253 GCA_037139955.1 Rhodospirillales bacterium | reverse complement strand
GGCATCCATAACACCATCGATACGGCCAGCGAGCGCGGCGGTTAAAGTCACTGTTGCCGACCCGGTTTGGCCCGCCAAGCCGGCGAAGGCCACGGCGATGCGGACTTCCCCGGCGGCAATGCGCGGCAACCATTCGTCCTGTTGCGATTGGGATGCGCAATGAACGAAGGCGAGTGGCGCCATTGCCATCGATCCCGAGAAGGGCAGGGGGGCGGCGGCGAAACCGAGAGCCTCGGCTGCCACGGCGGCGTCCAGCACGCCCAACCCCGCACCGCCGAAACGTTCCGGCACCAGCAGGCTGGGCAGGCCGAGTTCCACAACGCCTTGCCACAGGTCGTCGTCGAAGCCGTTCGCGGTCTCGGCTAACAACCGCAAGCGGTCCATCGGCAGGCGGTCTTTGAGGAAATCGCGCAACGAATCGTCGAATTGGCGCTGTTCCAGAGTGAGCGAGAAATCCATCAGCGCATCCCCGGTAAAAATTTCGGTTCGCGCGGCAAATCGAGGCCGCGTTCGCCGATAATATTTTTCTGGATATTGTTCGATCCACCGCCGATCATCAGGCCGACATCGTACATGTAATCGATATTCCAGGTGGTGGCGTCGTCGTCCTCGGCGTCCTCCCCCAGGGACTCGTAGGGTAGACCGGCGGAACCCAGCGCATCGACGGCGAGAGACGAGAGCCGGAAGCCCAACATGGTGCCGCCGTACTTCACGATCGTACGTTTGACGCCGGATTCCTCGCCGCGCGCGGCTTCGGTCAACAGACGGAGATTATGGGCTTTCCAAGCGATGACTTCGCCTTGCAACCGCAACAAACGGTCGCGGTACTCCGGCATATGGATCAATTTGACGCCATCGATGTCTGTCGTCGAAAGCAATTTAATCAATTGTTCCAAACGGGCGGTCATTTTACCGGCGTCGCCGATCATCAGGCGCTCGTGTTTCAACGTTATGTTTGCAACGTACCAGCCTTTGCCACGGCCGAGAACGATCTGGGTTTCCGGGACTTTCACGTCGGTGAAAAACACCTCGTTGAATTCGCTGCGTCCTGTCATCGTTTTCAGCGGCCGAGCGTCGAGGCCTTCGGATTTCATGGATAATAAGAGGTAGGATAGGCCTTCGTGTTTCGATGCGGCAGGTTCGGTTCGACACAACAAGAACATCATGTCGGCATAATGGGCAGAACTGGTCCAGATTTTCTGCCCGTTCACGATCCAATGTCCGTCTTGCAACGTTGCCTTGGTTTGCGCATTGGCCAAATCGCTGCCATTGCCGGGTTCGGAATAACCCTGGCACCAAATGATATCGCCGCGAATGGTCGGGCCGACATAGTCGCGCTTTTGTTCGTCCGTTCCGACTTCCAGCAAGGTCGGTACCAGCATCGAGATGCCCTGATTGGTCAGCCCGGCGTAGATATTGGCGCGCGCGAACTCGCTGGCGATGACCGAAGCTTCCATGATGTCCGGCTGTTTGCCCGCCCCACCATAGGCTTGCGGGATGGTGCGGCCGACATAGCCGTGCTCCAGCAACCGCTTCTGCCAGTCCAGCGTCTTCTGATCCGGTCGCTTGCGGCCGCCACCGACCTTCGGCGACAAATGGCCGAATTTGGTCACGAAATCCCGGATTTCCGCCTGTAACGCCCGGTATGGCGCGCTGAGTGCGAGGTCCATGGTTCCCTCCTATTTCCCTTGGTCGCAGTCTAGGACCGGTCGCGCGGTTGACGCCACCCCGGCCGGAGGCGGAAACTATCGGGGTTCAATCAGCGGGAGCGTCACGAGTATGGAATTCGGCATCTTTCATGAGTTTACATCGCTGCCCGGCCGCCCGGATTCCGAAGCATTCGCCAAATCCTTTGCCGTCGTCGACGCCGCCGAGAGATACGGTCTGGATGTTATGTGGTTGGCGGAGCTGCATTTCGATGCACCCAGATCGATCCTGGGGGCGCCGATGCTGGTCGCATCTGCGATCGCCACGCGCACCGAACGAATGAAAATCGGCACTAGCGTGACCGTGCTACCGCTGAACAATCCGCTGCGCATCGCCGAGGAAGGTGCCACGCTGGATCAAATCAGCCAGGGTCGCATGGTATTCGGTGTCGGTCGTAGCGGTGTTGTATCGACCTACGAGGCTTACAATATTCCATATGCAGAAAGCAAAGAACGCTTCAACGAATCGTTGGAAATCATCGAACGCGCGTGGACCGAACCGAAATTCTCGCACGCGGGTAAATATTACACCTTCGACGATGTAACGGTGGTGCCGCGCCCGTATCGATCGTCCGGGCCAGAAATCCGGGTGGCGGCACAAAGCCCCGATACATTTCAGACCTTAGGCGAACAGGGCCGCGCTATGTTTCTGTCGGTGCGGCACGAGAATGCCAATATGTTCGCATCCTATATCGATACGTACCGAAAAGCATGGGTTGCGGCAGGGCATCCCGGCACCGGCCGCATCCACCTCCGTGCTGCCGGCTTCATCGCCCCGACCGACGCCGAAGCTCATGCGCGGTATGCGCCGACATTGATGCATCACTACCGATCGCAAGCGGAACTATTGGGCGATTCCGCCCGCCGGCTCGATACGCCTGCCGATAGTTCGAAATGGAAAACCGTCGAACGCCTGCGTACCATTTCGTACGAGGACGCGATAAAAGGTACCGTTCTCGTCGGCTCGCCGGACACCGTGACCCGCAAGCTTAAAGCCTTGGAAGCGGAACTCGGTCTGGAAGGCATCCAGTTCGAACTGAATGGCGGCGGCAAAGTGTCTCTCGCGCACGAGACAGAGGCCCTGCGCCTGCTGTGCCAGGAAGTTAAGCCGGCGTTCTGATCCGTTCCGCCGCCTGGCGCACCGCTGGATCGAGGGTCACCTCATCCAAATGCGCCAGGAAAGCGCGGCGCATGCGCGGGTCCCAGAATTTCGTCAGATGGTCGGCGATGGATGCGACCGCGTCCTCGTTCTTCTGCGACTTGAAAAAGGTTCCGATCTGGTTGGCCATGTAAGCGAGTTTGTCAGGCGACATGGTGTGCGAATTCCTTCATGGCGGCGGGCTGGCATCGAGCGATACGATGCGCATGGGTGAATATCTCGAATCCGTCCTGTCGGGCGATGCCGATCAGGGTGATGCCGGCAGTATCGGCGACCCGCACGGCCAGCGCGGTCGGGGCCGACACGGCAACGACAATCGGCGCCCCCAAGGTCGCAGCTTTCTGTACCATTTCCACCGAAACGCGGCTGCTGAGCAGCAATAATCCCGATGCGGCAGAAATGCTGCGACGCGCCATGGCACCCGCAAGCTTGTCCAAAGCGTTGTGCCGACCGACATCTTCCCGCAGCGCCACCAGCCCGTCCGTCGGAATCCAAAATGCCGCCGCGTGAACCGCTCGGGTTTGCTGGTTCAATCGTTGTCCGACCGGCATGGATGCGATCGCTGCCCGTACCGTTTCCGGATCGAATGCGATGCCGGCAGGCACGACCGGCGCGGCCCGTACCGCGCTTGCCAAACTATCCAGTCCGCATAACCCGCAACCGCTGGGACCCGCCATGCGCCGCTGACGCTGCGTTAATGCATCCAGTCGTTCTGCCCCCAGCGACATTCGCAATTCGATCCCGTCGGGCACGGCGACGGTTTCGAAATCCACGATGTCCGCCGCGCTTTGGACGACGCCCTCCGACAGGCTGAAGCCGATGGCGAAATCTTCCAAATCGGCCGGAGTCGCCAACATTACGGCATGGGTCGTGCGGTTATAGGTCAGGGCAATGGGGGTCTCTTCCGGTATCGCACGGTCCCCATCGCTGGCGCCGGTATCGCGCCAGACGATTCTGGGAACCGCAACGACCGGCGCCGGAATCACTTCACCGGAACCGTATCGATCCGGCGAGCCTTGTCGCTCAGGTCGCGATATTCTTCCTGCCATTGGCTGATGCCGTTGGAAGGCGAGACCTGCACTGCCGTTACTTTATATTCCGGACAATTCGTCGCCCAGTCGGAATAATCGGTGGTGATGACGTTGGCCTGGGTCACTGGATGATGGAACGTGGTGTAAACGACACCGGGGGCGACCCGTTCGGTAATGACCGCGCGTAAGGTCGTGTCGCCGACGCGACTTGCCAGCCGCACCCAGTCGCCTTCGCGTACCCCGCGATCCTCCGCGTCTTGCGGATGGATTTCCAGCACGTCCTCCGGATGCCAAACCACATTGGCTGTACGCCGGGTTTGCGCGCCGACATTGTATTGCGAGAGGATTCGCCCGGTGGTCAGCAGCAATGGAAAGCGCGGGCCGACTTTTTCATCGGTCGGCACGTATTCGGTAATGACGAAATGCCCGAGGCCGCGCTGGAATTGGCCCACATGCATGATGGGCGAACCGTCGGGATGGGCATCGTTGCACGGCCACTGGATCGATTCCTTGGCCAGTCGCTCGTAAGTGACGCCGGCAAACGACGGGGTGGTACGAGCAATCTCCGCCATGATCTCGCGCGGGTGATCGTAATGCATCGGGTAACCCATGGCATTGGCGAGTGCCATTGTCGTTTCCCAATCGGCTTTCCCAGCTTTCGGTGCCATCACCCGTCGCACCATATTGATGCGGCGTTCGGCGTTGGTGAAAGTACCGTCCTTTTCCAGGAAGGTCGATCCGGGTAAGAACACATGGGCGTAGTTGGCTGTCTCGTTCAGGAACAAGTCGTGGACCACGACACATTCCATCGCCGCCAAGCCTTTGGACACGTGATGCGTATCGGGGTCCGATTGTAGGATGTCTTCACCCTGAACGTACAATCCCAGAAACGACCCATCGATCGCCGCGTCGAACATATTGGGGATGCGCAGTCCCGGTTCGGCGTTGAGCGTCACGCCCCATTCTTGTTCGAAAATGGAACGGACGCCTTCGCCGGATACATGTCGGTAGCCCGGCAATTCGTGCGGGAAGCTGCCCATGTCGCAACTGCCTTGCACGTTGTTCTGGCCGCGCAGCGGGTTCACGCCGACGCCCTCGCGCCCGATATTACCGGTGGCCATCGCGAGATTGGCGATTGCCATCACCGTCGTGCTGCCCTGGCTGTGTTCGGTTACGCCCAGACCGTAATAAATCGCGCCATTGCCGGCCGAGGCGTAAAGCCGAGCGGCGCCGCGAACGAGATCGGCGGGGACGCCCGTGGTGGCTTCAAGGGCTTCGGGGCTGTGGCGCGGTTCCGCGACGAAGGCTGCCCAGTCGGAGAATGCGTCGAGCTCGCAGCGTTCCCGTACGAAATCGGCATCGATGAGATTTTCAGTGACGATAACGTGCGCCAGCGATGTCATGACCGCGACGTTGGTGCCGGGCCGCAACGGCAAGTGGAAGGCTGCTTCGACATGCGGGGTACGCACAAGATCGATGCGCCGGGGATCGATCACGATCAATTTCGCGCCTTCCCGCAGTCGTTTTTTCATCCGCGAGGCGAACACCGGATGCCCATCGGTCGGGTTGGCCCCGATCACAACGATCACATCGGCATGTTCCACGCTGTCGAAATTCTGCGTGCCGGCGGATGTACCGAAGGTTTTTCCCAGCCCATAGCCAGTGGGCGAATGGCAAACGCGCGCACAGGTATCGGTGTTATTATTGCCGAAAGCGGCGCGGGCGAGTTTCTGCACCAGGAAGGTTTCCTCGTTGGTGCAGCGCGACGATGTGATGACACCGATCGAATCGATGCCGGCTTTCGCCTGGATGCGTTTGAACTCGGATGCGACATGCCCGATCGCTTCCTCCCAAGACACTTCTTTCCAGGGATCGGACGTTTTCGCTCGCAGCATCGGTTTCAAGATGCGATCCGGATGGGATGCATAACCCCAGGCGAAGCGACCTTTGACGCAGGAATGGCCGTGATTGGCTTTGCCGTCTTTCCACGGCACCATGCGCACGACTCGGTCGCCGCGCATTTCCGCTTTGAACGAGCAGCCGACGCCGCAATAAGCACATGTGGTGACGGCGGAATGTTCCGGTTGGCCCATTTCGACCACGGATTTTTCCATCAACGTCGCGGTCGGGCAGGCCTGCACGCAAGCACCGCAGGATACGCATTCGCTGGTCAGGAACGGTTCGTTCATTCCCGCGGCGATCTTCGATGCGAAACCCCGGCCCTCGACCGTCAGGGCGAAGGTGCCTTGTACTTCCTCGCAGGCACGCACGCAGCGGGAGCAGACGATGCATTTCGACGCGTCGAAGTCGAAATAAGGGTTCGATCCGTCGGTCGGGGCGCCTAAATGATTGGCGCCGCTCTGTCCGTAACGGACATCCCGCAGCCCGACTTCGCCGGCGGTGTCTTGCAATTCGCAATTTCCGTTGGCGGAGCACGTCAGGCAAACCAGCGGATGGTCGGAGATGTAAAGTTCCATCACCCCGCGCCGCAGGCGGCGGATATTATCGCTGGATGTGCGGACTTTCATGCCCGGCGCGACCGGTGTGGTGCAGGATGCCGGAGTGCCGTTGCGGCCGTCGATCTCTACCAAACACATGCGGCAACTGCCGAAGCTATTCAGCGTATCCGTTGCGCAGAGCTTGGGGATTTTTATCCCGGCTTCCATCGATGCGCGCATGACCGACGTGCCTTCGGGCACCGTCACGGGGTAGCCGTCGACTTCGAGCGTCACCAGTCGCGTGGCGGCCTGGGCCTGGGTACCGTAGTCGATTTCCTTGATCAGGGTCATGGCCGGAAATCCTCTGGGAAGTGATCTAACGCGGATAGAACGGGATACGGAATGAACCCGCCCAGTGCGCACAGCGAACCGAATTTCATGGTGTGGCAGAGATCGCGCAACAACGTCGTGTTGGCATCGACCTTCTCCCCGGCGGCGATTTTGTCGATCGTTTCCATGCCGCGGGTCGATCCGATCCGGCAAGGTGTGCATTTCCCGCAGGATTCGGCGGCGCAGAACTCCATCGCGAAGCGCGCTTGTTTGGCCAGATCGACGGTGTCGTCGAACACCACGATGCCGCCGTGGCCGATCAGACCGTCGCGGGCGGCGAAAGCCTCGTAATCGAATGGCGTATCGAACAAAGCAGGCGGGAAATACGCGCCAAGGGGGCCGCCGACTTGCACCGCGCGCACCGGACGGCCGGACAAAGTACCGCCGCCGATGTCGTTGACCAGTTCGCCGAGCGACACGCCGAAGCCGGCTTCGAACAACCCACCGAACGCGATATTGCCCGCAAGCTGCACCGGCATTGTGCCGCGCGATCGGCCCATGCCGATCGCCTGGTATGCCTCGGCGCCGCCGGTGAGCACGGCGGGGATTGTTGCCAGCGTAATAACGTTGTTCACCACCGTAGGGCAGCCGAACAGGCCTTTATGGGCTGGCAGCGGCGGTTTGGCGCGCACTTGGCCGCGCCGTCCCTCCAGGCTTTCCAACAGCGCGGTTTCTTCGCCGCAGACATAGGCGCCCGCGCCGACGCGCTGTTCGATATCGAAACCGTTGCCGAGCATGCCGGCCTTGCGCGCGACGGCTAGGGCTGCGTCGAAGGTGGCGATGGCGTGCGGGTATTCGGATCTTGTGTAGACATAGCCTTTAGACGCTCCGACGCAGAAACCGGCGATCGCCATGCCCTCGATCAAGGCGAACGGGTCGCCCTCCATGAGCATACGATCGGCGAAGGTGCCGGAATCGCCCTCATCGGCGTTGCAAACGATGTATTTTCGGTTGCCTTCCGCGTCGGCCACGGTTTTCCACTTGATGCCGGTGGGGAAGCCGGCGCCGCCGCGGCCGCGCAGGCCGGATTTCAGCACCACGTCCATGGTCGCTGCCGGGCCGATATCCCGCGCGATCCGCAGTGCGGCGAGGCCACCATGCGCGGTGTAATCGTCCAGCGACTGCGGATCGACCACGCCGCAGCGCGCGAAAGTCAGTCGCGTCTGCCGCTTGAGAAACGGAATTTCGTCGGTTAGCCCCAAACTCCGGGCCGTCCCAGTCAAGATCGCGGGGATGTCGGCAGGTGCGACAGGTCCGTAGGCGATGCGCCCGGCTGGCGTTTCGACCTCGACCAACGGTTCCAGCCACGCCATCCCGCGCGAGCCGGTACGCACCACTGTCGCATGCGGGGCGAAGGCGGCGGCGACCGCGTCGGCGCCCAAAGCAAGTGAGAACGCATCCCGCGATACGAATACCCGGGTCATGGTGCAGCCTCCAGCGCGGCGGCGACTTTGGCTGCGTCCAACCGAGCCAGAGGTGCTCCGTCGAGCAGAGCGGCGGGGCCGATGGCGCAAAGGCCGAGGCAAAAAACCGGCTCCAACGTCACGGCGCCGTCCTCGGTCGTGCCGTGCCAATCGACGCCCAGTTTAGCGCGTAGGTCGGTGCCAAGCTTGTCTGCGCCCAACGCCTGACAGGCTTCGGCACGGCAGAGGTGCAGAACGTGGCGACCCGGCGGGGTGCGGCGGAATTCGTGATAGAAGGTGACGATCCCATGCACTTCCGCGCGCGAAAGGTTCAGCGCTTTGGCGACCATTGGCACGGCGTCGGTCGGGACGCAGCCGAAGGCGTGTTGCAGGTCGTGCAGGATGGGCAGCGCCGCACCCTCCAATCCGACTTTCGCCGCGATGATTTCCGTTGCTCGGCTTTCATTCCATGGCTCGTAGGCGGCCAAACGATCCTCCTGCACCGACGTATTTTGCGGGTATAGTAAGCGCAGTTGGCGGATAACCAAGGGGTAATGCAAGAAAGCGGGTCCATACGGCGATAGAAATTTCCTATCGTTGCTCCTCATCGGGATGCATCAGGATCGTCAAAGCGCGGCGCAACCGCATCACCCCGCCACGGATCAAACCGCTGTCGCAGATCCGCCGTCCCTCGGCTGCGAGTTCCGCCACTTCCCGAGGCGGCGGTGCAGTGGCCGCGCGGCGCAGCGATTCGACCCGCTCGTGCAATTGCAGACAGTAGGCTGGGGAGTCGGTTGTCACCTGCGGCGGTGCGTCCTCCGCGCGCGCGTTCGCGGCCGTGAGCACGAACACGCATCCTAACAGCGATAGCGGCAGCGGAGTCGTCATGCGGCCGAGTGTGCGCGTTTACGGATATCCTGCCCATGGGGCGGGGGTGACAAGCCGTTCAGGTATTGACTGCGATCGGCAGAGCCAGCACGGCACGCAGACCTGGATTTGCGCCCTCCAGTCGCAGCGTGCCGCCATGCAATTGCGCGACCGCTTGCACCAATGCAAGGCCGAGCCCCGATCCCGGTGTGTGCCGCGCGGTTTCGCCGCGGTAGAAGCGCTGCGGTGCTTTGGGGCGCTCCTCCTGCGGGATGCCGGGGCCGCGATCGGTCACCACGATCTCCAGCCCGGACGGAAGGATACGCGCCGATAGGTTTGCGATGCCGTTTTCCGGCGAGAATTTGACTGCGTTGTCGACCAGATTGGCGACGGCCTGCTGGATCAGGGCGGCATCGCCGAAGGCCGGCAACCGATCCGGTAGATCGGCGGTCAGGGTAACCCCGCGCTCTTCCGCGACGGCCTCGTAAAGTTCGCCCACGCCGGCCAAGGGGGCGACAAGGTCCATCCGAGCGAAGGCGGCGCGGCGGGAACCGGCTTCGATCTCGGCGATGCGGAGTAGGGCTTGGAATATCGCGACGATGCCGTCGAGGTCGGCGGTGGCGCGGTCGATCGCAGATCGCAGTTCGCCGCTCGTCTCGGCATGCAACGACGCATCTTCCAGCCGCGTGCGTGCTCGGGCGATCGGGGTGCGCAGATCGTGCGCGATGGCGTTGGAAACTTGGCGCACGCCCTCCATCAACCGGCCGATGCGGTCGAGCATGTCGTTGATCGTCTCGGCCAGTTGGTCGAACTCGTCGCCGCGTCCGGACAGCCGCACGCGCTGGGCGAAATCGCCGCCCGCAATGGCCGATGCAGTGGCGGATACGCTGGCGACGGTACGCCGGAACATGCCCCGCACGACCAGCGCACCGACCGTCGCCATGGCGCCGACGATCACCAGCGCCCACAGCAGCGCGTCGGTCAGCAATTGCCGCAATTGGGATCGCACGACCACATCGCGTCCGATCAGCAGGTGAAAGCCGCCGGGCAGATCGTAGGATTGCAGCCGTGCCAACGACCGCATGCCGGCCCTGGCCACCGGCAATTCGAAAAAGGATCCGGTTTCCCGCACCGAATCGGGCCAATGATCCAGGTTGCCGGCGATGCGCACGAAACTACGATCCGCCAGCATGTAGATCGCATCGTCGTCGACATTGCCGGCCAGCCGGTCGGCGATGGTCGCGACCAGGGACCGAATACCCCCGTCGTCCCAACGTTCCGACAACCCCTGTGCGTCGGCGCGGATTGCCGCCTCGGTTTGTCGGTCGAGCAACCCGGCCGTCGACCACCACAGAAACAGCGCCAATGCTGCGGCGCTCAATGCTAGCAATCCGGCATAGGTCGCGGCGAAGCGAACCCCGGCGGAGCGGAACAGCGTGAAGCGACGGGCGGTCACAATGCGATGTTCAAACCCGTTCCGCGCGGAGGGTGTAGCCGGCGTTGCGGATCGTCTGGATCAGCGAGATCGCGAAGGGCTTGTCCACCTTCTGGCGCAGCCGCGACACATGCACGTCGATGACGTTGGTTTGCGGGTCGAAATGGTAGTCCCACACGCCTTCTAACAGCATCGTGCGGGTCACGACTTGGCCGGCGTGGCGCATCAAATACTCCAGCAGGCGGAATTCGCGCGGTTGCAGGTCGATCTTCTGCCCGGCGCGCTTCACTTGGCGCGCGAGCAAATCCATCTCCAGGTCCTCGACCACCAGTTTGGTGGTGGGGGTGTCGGCTTTGCCGCGACGGACCAGGGCTTCGACCCGAGCCAATAGTTCGGCGAAGGCGAAGGGCTTGGTGAGGTAGTCGTCGCCGCCGGCTTTAAGACCCTTCACCCGTTCGTTCACGTCGGCCAGAGCGGACAAAATCAGCACCGGGGCGGTGTTTTTCTGACCGCGCAAGGTTTCCAATATTTTCAGCCCGTCGATGCCGCCTGGCAGCATGCGGTCCAGAATCACTGCGTCGAACGGCTCCCCCACCGCCATGAACAGGCCGTTGCGACCGTTATCGGCGTGTTCGACCACGTGGCCGGCCTCTTTCAGGCCGCGAACCACGAATCCGGCGACGTCTTTGTCGTCCTCGACCACTAGGATGCGCATTTTTGTCTCTCCTAACCCGCTTGTTCCGGTGGCCGGCGACCGACGACGACGGGGATTTCGACATCCCGCCCCTGTCTGCGCACCGTGACGCGAATCGTGTTCCCCGGCGTCACCGCCGCCACGGCCTTGATCAGACCGTTGGCGCTTTCGATACGTTCGCCATTGACTGCCAATACCGAATCGCCCGGCCGAATGCCGGCTTTGGCGGCGGGACCGTTGCGGTCAAGACCGGAGACCGACACGCCGGCGTCCTTGATCGGTTCACCGACCGATACGCCCAGCCAGCCGCGCTCGATCTGTCCGCGCGCGATCAGTTGGGCGACGATCGCGCTCGCTGTTTCGCTGGGAATGGCGAAGCCGACGCCGACCGACGCCCCGGTGGGGGATACGATCGTCGATGTCACGCCGATGACCTGCCCATCCATGTTGAACACCGGCCCCCCGGAGTTGCCGGGATTGATAGGGGCGTCGATCTGAATGAAATTATCGAATGGGCCGGAACCGAGGTTGCGCCCCTCGGCCGAGACGATGCCGGCGCTGACCGATCCGCCCAGGCCGAACGGGTTGCCCGCGACCAAAATCCAATCCCCGACTTCTGTCCTGCGCGAATCGCCCCATGCGACCCATGGCAGCGGGCCGGAGGCACTGACCTTGATAACCGCGATGTCGGTCAACTCGTCCCGCCCGATCACCCGAGCCGGCAATTGGCGTCCGTCGGTAAGCGACACGACGATCGTGTCCGCGTGCCCGACGACATGGTTGTTGGTCACGATCGTGCCCGAGGAATCGACGATGAACCCCGACCCCGCTCCGGTGATCTGCTGCTGTTTGGACCCGAATTTCCGCCGAAATTGGCGACCGAGCGGGGTGTCGCGCAGTTCGGGGGGCATTTCGGACCAGACGTCGCCGCCGGTCACGGTTTCGGTAACCGCGATGTTGACGACCGCCGGCAGCACCTTCTTCACCAGCGGTGCGAAGCTTTCGGGCGCACCGCGCGCGTTGGCGTCGGGGGACGAAGCGCAAGCACCGACGAGCAGCGCAAGGGTCAGAATCAAACCGGCCGGCGGGGCAAAGGCAATGCGAAAGAGGCGGTTCATGATCGCTGCGGGATTCCGATGAGTTAGAAGGCGCTCCGGCAAGATGGCGTCTGCCCTGGGCTGTAACAAGCCTTGTGCGTCGGAGCTTCGCGTCGAATCGGTGTTTTTCTATTTCCTGCTCAAGTACTTCGCCGTCTCGTAGCATGTCGCGAATAGACCGCTTAGGAAGCGCCCGGATTTCCCCCATCCTCCGGCCAGCGATGCTTCGGATACCGGCCGCGCATATCGCGGCGTGCGTCGGCCCAGGCACCCTTCCAGAACCCTGCGAGGTCGGCCGTTACCGCGATCGGGCGCATGGCCGGCGATAGCAGTGCTAGGCGCAGCGGTATCTTGCCGCCGGCCAGTTTCGGTGTGGCGCTCAGGCCGTAAAAGGCTTGGGCGCGGGCGCTCGCCATGGGAACGGTCTCGGCATAATCCACGGCTGCCCGTCCGCCGGGCAATGCGATATGGGTGGGTAGATCGCGGTCCAGTCGGTCGGCTTGTGCCCAGGCCAGCATGCCGCGTAGGACGGCGTGCAGATCCAGGCGTTGCAGGTCGGTGAGCCGGGACATGCCGAAAAGATGCGGGGTGAGCCAGGTCTGCACCCCCGCGATCAGGGTTTCGTCCGAAAGGTCCGGCCAGTCGGCATTCGGCTCCACCCTGCCGATCAGTCCGACCCGGATCTGCAACTGCCGTGCGACGTCGGTCCAGGGCAGGGGGCGCAGTCCGTCGGCCGCGACCGCATCGGCCAGTGCGGCGGCGATATCGGTCGGATCGGCCGGCACGGTCCGATCGCTCAAGATCAGCATACCCAGCCGCCTTCGCCGCCGCGCCAGAACGGTGCCGGTCGCTGGATCGAAGCCGCGCTCGATTTGCCCCGTGACGCGTGCCTCCAGCGTCGGTGGCAGATTGTCCGGGTCGAGCGGTGCGGCCAGCGCGATCCGAGCGGAGGCCTTCATCTCCAATGAGGCAACCACCAGCAGGCTGCTATTCGCCAGTGCGTCGGTTTTCGGCAGTCGGGCACCGCCGCCGCCGGACAGGCGGAAGGAGCCGGGTTCGCCACGCCGTTGGGCGATGCGATCCGGGAAGGCGGCGGCAAGCAGGCGCCCGGAGTCGCCGTCGGCGCGAATGTCGTTCGCGACCCGCATACGCCGCCGATATTGTCCCGCCGCCCGCCTAATCCGCGACAATGCCGCTCGGTCGGCCGAGGGATCTCCGTATTCCATCGCGATCAGTCGGGTTTCGATATGCGCTGCGGGGGTGTGGCTGCCCATTGGGCCGCGTATGGGATCGCGTTCTTCCAGCAAAGCGGCGATGTCGGCGGCGCGGGCGGCTTCCCCTGGCGACTCGGCGGCTAGCATCATCGCCGCCAGCCTAGGATGGGCGCCAAGAGTGGCCATGCGCTGGCCTTTGGCGGAGATGCGGCCGGCGGAGTCGAGTGCCCCGAGTTCGGTCAATAGCGCGTTCGCGGCCGCCAGCGCCCCGGCCGGCGGGGCGTCCTGGAACGGCAATTCGGACGGTGGGGTGCCCCAGGCGGCGCAGTCCAGCGCCAAGGACGACAACTCGGCTTCCAGGATTTCCGGGCGATCGAAAGCCGGTAGGCCGCGATGCAAGGCAGGGGACCATAACCGGATCGCGACGCCCGGCGCTTCTCGGCCGGACCGTCCGGCACGCTGGTCGGCGGCGGCGCGGGAGATTCGCATCGTGGTCAACCGGGTCAGCCCGGTCGAGGGATCGAGGCGCGGCGCCCGCCGCCAGCCCCCGTCCACCACGATTCGCACCCCCGGCACGGTCAATGAGGTCTCCGCGATCGATGTCGACAGCACCACCCGGCGCGTCGCCGCCGGGGTTAGCGCCCGTTCTTGCTCGGCGCGCGGCAACTCGCCGTGCAGCGGCAGCACCAGCGCGCCGCAATTCTCCAGCGCCGACTGGGTGCGGCGTATCTCCGCCATGCCCGGCAGGAAGGCGAGGATGTCCCCCTTACGCTCAGCGAGTGCGGCACGGATCGCGCGCGCCATGGCGTCGGGTAAATC
>JBAXFK010000100.1:0-14265 GCA_037139955.1 Rhodospirillales bacterium | reverse complement strand
CCCCCCCCCCTGGCAAGTGGGAAATCGAGTCCCGACTCAGTTTTTTTGTCGCATAGACCCATCTCCCCCTCCGATCCGGCAGAATCCTTTGCATTCGCCTCGGTTTCGACATCCTCGGCACGCCGCGTCCCCGGCGCGCGCCTCCTCGTGCTGTAAGTTTGGCGGGCGGCTAAGCCGAATCGAGTCTGCCTCTCCACTGCCGGCTGCACCATTCGAGCGCGGAGTTGAACGCGAAACTGGAAAAGCGGGTGGCCAATCCGCCGCCTGCCTGATACGCACATTGAAAATCGCGCACCGAGGAAAACCGAGCATGGCTGGCTGGGACGATGGATATGTGACCGACGTGGTCTACACGAGTTCCTTCTACCGGGAGACGACGCCCGCATGGTTGGCGATGTCGTCCCTACTGCTCGGCCATCGCCCGCCCGATCCGACCAAACCCTTCGCCTATGCCGATCTGGGCTGCGGCAACGGCGTTTCGGCCTTGACCGTCGCCGCAACCAGCCCGCAGGCCGAGGTCCACGCCTTCGACTTCAATCCCGCCCATATCGAGTTCGGTCGCGACCTCGCTGACAGAGCCGGCCTGACCAATATCCATTTCCACGAAACCTCCTTCGCCCAAATCGCGGCGATGCCCACAGACGCCCTGCCGTCTTTCGACGCCATCGTGTCGCACGGCGTGCTCAGTTGGATTTCCCCGGAGAACCGCGCCAATTTGATCGAGATTATCGGCCAACGGCTGCGACCGGGCGGTCTGGCCTACCTAAGTTACAACGTCACCACCGGCTGGGCCTCGATGGTGCCCTTGCGCGCCCTGATGCGGATGCTCGCCAAGGCGCGCCCCGAACGCAGCGATCTGACCGTGCCCGCGCTGTGGGCGATGTTGGATCGGCTAAAGCAAGGCAACGCCGCCTATTTCGCCGCCCATCCCAGCCTGGAAGCGCGATTGGAGACACTGCGCAAGCAGGACCCGCGCTACATCGCGCACGAGTTATTGAACGCGGACTGGCATCCCGTCATGTTCGCCGACATTGCCGATGCGATGGCAGGCGCCAAGTGCCAGTATATCGGAAGCGCCACCCTGGCCGAGAATATCGACGCGGTCGGCGTGCCCGCCGGGGTGCAGCCACTATTGGGGGAGGCGCAGGACCTTCGCCTCCGCGAGACCCTGCGCGATTTCGGTTCGGCACAGGGCTTCCGCCGCGATCTGTATCGGCGCGGCACGCCGCCGCTGCCGATGTCGGAGCATCACCGACTGCTCGACGCCGTCACCTTGCACTGGACCGGCCAACCCACGGCCGGGGACGTGACCTTCGCCACCCCGCTGGGCAACATGACCGGCAACCCCGACGCATATCGCCCGCTGCTGCGCGCGCTGGAGGCCGGGCCGTTGCCGATTGCCCAGGCCCGTACCATCGAACCCTTCGCAAGCCGCCCAGCGGTGGAATTGCTGCAAGCCGTCGCGCTGCTAATTTCCGGCGGTTACGCCCACCCGGCGCTGCCGGATGGCGGCAGCGCGGAATCGCGCCGCGCGACGGCAGATCTGAACCGCGCGGTGGCGGAAGCGAACGCCAATGGATCGGACATGGCGCGTCTGGTGTCGCCGGTGCTGGGCACCGCGCTGACCGTGGACGTCACCGAAACCATGGTCGTCGGGGCATTGCTGGCAGGCCACTTGCCCGAGGTCGCGTCGCTGACCGCGACACTGGAATCCCAACTGCGCCGGGGCGGCCGCACGATCCAAAAAGATGGTCAAACTGTGTCCGACCCCATCGAGGCCACCAATATCGCCACCTCGATCGTCCGCCACGTCCTTGACACCCGCGCCCCGCTTCTTCGCCGGCTCGGTATTCTCGAGGGATAATGCAGATCTGCCCCGCCTTGTCTGCGCCATTACTGCTCGAACGGGACGGCTTTCTTCGACTCGTAAACTTTACCGACTCTGTTTGGCCGGAAGTCTGCTTTGTTCGACGATGCCGAACAAAGCAGCGTTCATAAGACGCCCATATGGGTCATCCAATAGAAAAGACCACCCAGACCGTTAGGCCTGGATGGCTAACATGTAAAAATTTCCGACAAACAAAAAACGACAAAGACAAAAAAATACATTAACGCTGTGGAGAGCATGCCGCGACGTGCTCTCCACCTAAACGCGAAAGGCAATCAGACCTTGGAGGCAGCTTGCTTACGACGGCTGCGAGCAAAGCCGAGGCCGGCGAGGCCAACGCCGAGGATGGCGAGCGACACGGGCTCCGGTGCTTCGACATTCAAGGTAAGGGGGCTGTTTCCGGTCGCTTCATTGATCGAACCGGCCAGCTGATAGCTCTGACCAGCAACGCCAACACCCTGATCTGTGGCCGACAAGTGCCACAAACCCGAGGGTGGAGTCGTGCCAGTCGTGTCCGCGTCCGAAATGGAAATCCAATAGGTCGCATCGGTCAACAGCGTACCGTAGCCAGCTGTGCCGAACGTAGCGAAGCTAAGCGTCTGATGCACGTTATCGGCTGTGAAGAACGAATCCATCACGGTGCCGAGGACGGCCAGCACACTGCCTGGGGCTCCACCACTGTCGGAATTGAGTGTCACGACGAACGACCCGCCATCGGTATGATCGCCGACTTCCGCGATAACCTGCACCAGCGACAGACCGGCACCGAGCCCACCCGCGGAAAAGGATTGAGCGAGAGGACCGACGGGCGTGGCGACCGGCGGTGTGCCAGTCGTACCTTGATCGAGATTGTAGAAAAGGGTGACATCCGCCTGTGCGGCATTGAACGCGGCGCCGGCGAGGAAAGCGGCCAAAGCGAGTGTGCGGATCGAAGACATAACGGCACCTATTCAGTGAATGAGAGCGGATAGCATTCCGTGAAGTAGCTTAAGCAAACCTCGTGCCAACAAGAAAAACGAAGCTATATCAACATTTTAAAAAAAATCCGACCAGCACCCAATCCACGGGTGTAAAATTTTCCGACTCACGGCCCGCCTTTCCGCACCCAATTCGCCCATAGATCGGCACGGAGCGCGCACGCGATCGTGACGGCGGGAACAGGCTTTTTTGCTGGATCATTTGACAAATTTTGGTAGTAAGTGACAGTTATTGACCGTTCGGGTCGCTGCGGGGGAAATTCTCGCAAATCTGGATGCTCGCAGACCGGAGTATTTGCCATGGCCACAAAGACCTTTACGAACGCAAGCGGCGGCACCTGGTCGGGGGCGAATTGGGGCGGCGTCGCGCCAGCGGCGGGCGACAGCCTGTTGATCGACATTGCCAATACCGTCACCGCCAATGCGTTCGCCAGCGCGGCTTTCGATGTTTTGACCATCAATAACGGCAGCGCCGTCCTGTTGATGAGTACGGCCAGCAGCAACCTCAATTTCAATACTGCGGCCGCGAGCGGCGTTTCGCTGATCGCCGGCGCAATATCCTTAACGGCGGCCAATACCCTCGCCGCGCGCTCTTTTACGGCCACGGGCGGCGCCACCACGATCACCTCGACCGGCGTGATCAACGTACTAACGACCTCGACAGCGGGGGGCGTGCTAACGCTGAACAATTCCAGTTTCGGGATCGGTTCCAGCGGCCGACTGAACATCGGCACCACCACCGGATCTGCGGCCGGCCAGATCGGCATCAATACAGGCGGCGTGGCTTCGATCCAGGCTGGCGCGGCACTTTCCGGGAAAACCTTCAATCTCGGCGGCGGCACGGTCGCCCAATCGGGCGGGAGCGTGGCGCTCAGCAGCACCGCCACCTTTGCTTCAGGCGCCGCTACGTTTAGTGGCGGCACATTCCAAGCCACTTCGATTGCGGTGAACACAGGTATCACCGCGAACGGTGGCACGATCCTCAGCACGACCACGACCGGTATCGCCGTCGCCAGCACGGCGGCCGTTACCATGGGCGGCGGCACGATCGATGCGACCAATGGCGGCACCGTCGCCGGTACCATCGCAAATGCTGGCACCATCACCGGCAGCGGCGTGCTGAAAGGCGACATCAATGGCACGGGCACCGTCATTGCCACTGGCGGCACTCTATCGATTGCCGACAACGTCGCAGCCAGCTCCAACACACTGACTGTTGCAAACGCATCCGTGCTCAAACTGAACGGCACGGTTGGCGCCAATATCAACCTCGCTGGCTCCACCTCGACAGGCGTGCTCGAGTTCGGCAACGCGTCGGCGCTCCTGAATTTCACCGGCTCGATCGCCAATATGGATATCGGCTCGAACAACACCTCGGTCGCCGGAATCGAATTCATCAATTTTCAAGGTACTGTCGGCTCGATCGTCGCCGACACCGGCAACGTATTCTCCGGTGGTACGAAGGCCACGGTGTTCAGTACCGGCGGTGCGACATTGGGCACACTAACCTTCGCCAGCGCTCTATCGAGCAAGAAAATTGCGTTCATTTCCGACTCCACCGGACTAGGTGGCACAGATATTTTCTTGAGCAGCGTCGTATGCTACGCGGCCGGCACCGCTATCCAAACCGACCGGGGCGAAGCGGCGGTCGAGACGCTAAAAGCCGGCGACATGGTCGTCACCCTGCGCGACGGCGTCGCCGTGCCCATGCCGGTCAAATGGATGGGCACCCGGATGATCGAAATCGCCAATCACCCCCACCCGCACACGGTCGCCCCGATCCGCATCCGCGCCGGAGCATTCGGCGACGAACTGCCCCGCCGCGATCTGCTGGTTTCCCCCGCCCATGCCATATACGTGGACGGCAAGTTGGTGCCGGCCAACCTGCTCATCAACCACATGACCATCGTGCAAGACCTGCACACGCGCTCGGTGGCGTACCACCATGTCGAACTCGACCGCCATGCACTAATCCTGGCCGAGGGCCTGACATCGGAATCCTACCTCGACACCGGTAACCGCGCCTACTTCGCCAACGCCGGATTGGCCACCGTCCTGCACCCCGAATTCCACATCAATGCCGGGCTGAAAACCTGGGAAGAAGACGCCTGTGCTCCGCTGGCCATCGACGCCGAGATCGTGACCCCGATCTGGCAGGCTCTCGCGGACCGAGCAGAAGTGCTCGGCTATGTCGCACCGCACTTCACGACGACAAACGATGCCGATCTGTACATCGAGGCGGATGGCCGTCGTCTGCGCCCGATCGCGGTCGCCAATGGGCGCCATTCCTTCATGCTCCCGGCCGGTGTCGGCGACATCGTGTTGAAATCCCGCACATCGGCTCCGGCGGACCTCGATCCCCGCACGGGCGACTGGCGGCCTTTGGGTGTCGCGGTGCGGAGCATGACGCTGCGGACCGGCGACGATTACATCGCTATTCCCGCCGATCACCCAGGTCTGATTCAAGGCTGGCACACCGCCGAAGTGGCCAATGGCACAGTATGGCGCTGGACCGCCGGCAATGCCGCCATCCCGATGCCCGGCACCGCCGGCCCGGCGATGCTGGATATCGACCTCGGCCCAATGGGGACTTACATCCTCGCGCGGTCGGACCGACAGGAACAGCGTCGGGCGGCTTAAGCCGCCCTCCCCGCTACGCGCCGGTCTTGCTCGGCTCCAGCAAGCGGTCGATCGGGTCCCACACGAACGCGGTCTGTACCACCGGCTCGTGCGCGACCTCGATCTCCATATCCATCGCCGTGCGGCCACCCATCCGCTGGTAAAACCACCGGCTTGGGTTATCCCGCAGCACCCATAGAAACGCCGAACGGCAGCCGATTGCGCGGAGATGCTGGCCCGAGACACGAATCAACGAGCGGCCGATGCCGCGATCCCGCCAATCGTCCAGAACATAAAGCGTCTCGATCTCGCCCTCGGCCAAGGCTCGGCCGGTCCCACGAGACGGGCCGGCGGTGGTGAATCCGACGATTCGGGTGTTGCTATCGGGGGACAAATCGTCCCCGCTCGCGATGGCCACGAACACCCCGGCCCCGGATCGAATGCCAGCACCGTAATGGGACGCATGGCGGGTCACCGACATGCGAGCCAAATAGGCGTCGGGCAGAATGCAAGCATAGGCCGAGCGCCAGACCGCGACATGCACTGCGGCAATCGCGACCGCGTCGGTGGGGACGGCCTTGCGTATCTCGATCACGGACTCCGTTCCAGCACAGCGGCGAAGAACCCGTCGGTGCCATGCCGCGCGGGTGTCAGCGACAGATAATCGCCTGGGCAAGGGGCTGGCGTATCCAATGGCCAAGCGCGGGACAGCGGCACCAGCTTGAAATCCGAATGCCGTTCGAGGAAAGCTGCGATCTGATTTTCATTCTCCTCGGCCAGCAGAGAGCAAGTGGCATAGACAAGCCGCCCGCCCTTGCGTACCAACGTCTGCGCGGTATCCAGAATCATCGCCTGTTTCGGCACCAGCTCGGCGAGATCGGTCTGGGTCAGGCGAAGCCGAGCATCGGGATTGCGCCGCCATGTGCCGGTGCCGGTGCAGGGAGCATCGACCAGCACGCGATCGAATGTCGCGGCGCGACGTTTGAGCCATTTATCGCCGGGTTCGACCAGATGCCGCTCCACATTATGGGCGCCGGCGCGTTTCAGGCGAGGCACGGAACCCTCCAACCGAGAGCGGGAGACATCGCAGGCCACGATCTGGCCCTTGTTGCGCATGCGGCCGGCCATCGCGAGGGTTTTCCCCCCTGCCCCAGCACACCAATCCACGACCCGCATACCTGGATGAGCATCGACCATGACGGCGATGAGTTGGCTTCCCTCATCCTGGATCTCGATCAAACCGGTTTGGAATGCCGGGCCGCTGGTGACAGGACGGCGACCGTCGATGCGCAAGCCCCAGGGCGAATACGGCGTTGTCCGCGCCTCCCACCCCTCGGCGGCGAGGGCCGCTTGCGCTTCTTCACGGGTGGTTTTCAGCAGGTTGGCGCGCAGGTCGAGCGGCGCTTCGGTGCTCAGGGCGCCGAGTTCCGTCGGCGTAGCGGTGCCGAAGCGGGCCGATAGCAGCGGCAATATCCAGTCGGGGACCTCCAGACGGATGGCGTCGGGCATACCGGGGTGGTCTATTGTATGGGTCTCGATCTTGCCCAGCACCGCCTTCTCGGCGGCGTTCAACGCGGCAGCAGCGTATTGACCACCGGAGTATGTCTGCACCACGCCGGACAGCGTCCAGCCTTCGGTCAGCAGCGACGCCGCAATCAGCATACGGCCGGAGGTCGGGTAATCCTTGAGCCACCATTCCAATCGCCTCCGCGCCCGCAGCACGGACCAAACCCGCTCGGAAATCGCACGTCGATCGCCGGAGCCGATAAAACGGCGGGCGCGGAAATAGTCGTTGGCGACAGCATCGGCAGGGCGCTTACGCGCGGTTTCGACGATGTCCAGCAATTCGATGGCGGCGGCGATCCGCCCGGCGGTCATCATCCCAAAAGCCCTGCCAACCCCGTTAAATCGTGCAATTCCATAATCTTACCGTGCAAATCGTATTCTGCCCGCTGGGCCGTCCGGTTCACCCAAAACACTTTGAAGCCAAAGGCATGCGCCCCGAACGCGTCCCAGGGGTTGGACGACACGAACGCCATCTGGCTCGCCGCCAGCCCGAAATGCTTGCCGGCCAACTGGTAAACGCGGGGATCGGGCTTGAACACGCCGACGTCCTCCACGCTTAATACGGCGTTCAGCAAATCGGTCAGCCCCGCAGTATGGACCGCGTCGCGCAGCATACCGGGCTCGCCATTCGAGAGGATCGCCCGTTCTAGCCCCTTATCCCGCAGCGCTCGCAACACGACGGGAACCTCGGGGAATGCATCGAGGTGGCGATAAGCCATCAGAATGTCGGCCAACAGTAAGACGTCGTGAATACCGTGCCGGCTTGCGGCCCAAACCAAGGCTTCTTCAGTCAAATGCCAGAAGTCGCGATGGTGCGTGGGGCCAGCCAGCGACCGCACCCACGAATACTCCACCTGCTTTGCTCGCCAATCCGCGCTGATTTGCTGCCAATTCGGTCCGAGGCGTGCGGCGTAGCGCCCCATGGCCGCATGGATGTCCAACAACGTGCCGTAGGCATCGAACACCACGGCTCGGACGTGTTCCATCAATCCTGCCGGTAGTTGGGGGCCTCGCGGTCGATCGCGACGTCATGCACATGGCTCTCGCGCAATCCGGCGCCGGTCACGCGGCGAAAGCGGGTATTTGCCTGAAGGTCGGCCAAAGTCTGGCTGCCAGTGTAGCCCATGCCGGCGCGCAAGCCGCCGACCAACTGATGCACCACGTTGCCGACCGGGCCTTTGTAGCCGACGCGGCCTTCCACGCCCTCAGGCACCAGTTTGAGCTGGTCCTTGATGTCCTGCTGGAAGTAGCGGTCCGCCGAACCGCGCGCCATGGCGCCCAGGCTGCCCATGCCGCGATAGGATTTGTAGGACCGGCCCTGATACAAGAATACCTCGCCCGGGGCTTCGTCGGTGCCGGCGAGCAGACTACCGATCATGACCGAATCGGCGCCGGCAGCGATGGCTTTCACGATGTCGCCCGAGGTCCGCATACCCCCATCGGCGATGGCGGGCACGCCTTGCTCCCGGCAAGCGGCGGAGGTCTCCAACACTGCGGTGAACTGCGGCACACCCACGCCCGCGACGATGCGGGTGGTGCAGATGGAACCCGGTCCGATACCAATCTTAACCGCGTCGGCCCCGGCGGCGATCAAGGCTTGCGCGCCTTCCGGCGTCGCCACGTTGCCGGCGATCACCTGCACGGCGTTGGACGCTTTCTTAATAGCCTCGACCGTGCGCAACACGCCCTGGGAATGCCCGTGCGCGGTATCGACCACGATCACATCCACCCCGGCTCCGATCAGTGCACGGGCGCGGAGTTCCCCGTCGTCGCCCACGCCCGTCGCGGCGGCGGCACGGAGACGACCGAGTTCGTCTTTATTGGCCAGCGGATGGTGCTCCGCCTTGTCCATGTCCTTGACGGTGATCAGGCCGACGCAGCGATACTGCTCATCGACCACGATCAGCTTCTCGATCCGGTGCTTATGCAGCAGGGAGCGTGCTTCTTCCGGCTGCACATCGGCGGTGACGGTGATCAAGTTTTCCCGAGTCATCAACTCGTACACGCGCAAGCTGGGGTCGGTGGCAAAGCGTACGTCGCGATGGGTGATCATGCCGACCAAACGATTGGTCTCACGCTCCACGACCGGAAAGCCGGAGATTCGGTGCATCGACATCAGCGCCCTCAGGTCGGCGAGGGTCTGGTCGGGATGAATGGTCAGCGGGTTCACCACCATGCCCGATTCGAACTTCTTGACCTTGCGCACCTGCGCAGCCTGCTCTTCCGGGGTCAGGTTCTTGTGGATAACGCCCATACCGCCGAGCTGCGCCATGATGATGCACATTTCCGCCTCGGTGACGGTGTCCATCGCGGCGGAAATCAACGGAATATTCAGGGAGATCGTGCGCGTCACCCTAGTACGGGTGTCGGTGGACGACGGCAGTACCTGCGAATACGCAGGCACCACCAGCACATCGTCGAATGCCAGCGCCTCCATGACCCGCTCGGCGAGCAGGTTGGAGTAACCGAATGAATGGGTAGGAGTATCGAGCGCCATGGCGGGGGCCTTTCCGCAACCTTGGCGACCCCATGTAGGGCGGCGGCGGGTCGGACGCAAGGACAGGGTTGTTAAGCTTCCGCGAGTCTCTCCAAATGAGCGTGCAGATTCTGGTGAAAATGCACTGCCGCTCCCTCGTTCCGGCCAAAGGTGAAGTGGGTATTGCCCTGCCCGGCCAAGCCGCATTGGATGGAGCGCGCTGCCTCGCGATCCTCGGTCACGCCGGTATCGGTGACGAAGGCTGCGTCCTTTTTGGCGCGTTCGAGGCTGTCCGCCGACGGGGCCTGCAAGCGGTAGACTATCCACAGCGTCTGGGTCGGGGACAACGGTTCCAGAATCACCAACTGATAGTGGTTCGACAGGATCGACAGGCGGGTGTTGGGAAATAGATGATGGACATAGGTTACCATGCCCTCGGCACGGCGTTCTTCCGACGGTTTGTCGCGCAGCTTTTCGATGCGGCGGAACGGGAACACGAGGCGCGAATTGGTGCCGTAAGTTTCCACGATATTGAGGTTGTCGAACCCGTAGGGATAGAAGGTTTTCCCGTGCAGGGCTTTAATGTGATAGCCCTCCATTGCGGTTTCCAGCAGCAGTTTCCAGTTCGCGTCGTCGGTGAAACGACTGTGGTCGAACACCGATTGGTCGGGGGCGATCAGGTCGGGCAGACCGTCTAGCGCCCCTTCCGAGATCGGCTCGCTTTGCGTGACGAAGATCAGGCCGCCACGTTCTTGCGCCCGCACCGGAATTAAACCGTGCGCGTCCTTGTCCAGGCCGGGGAAGCCTTCCTCCCCCGGCACATAGCGCAGGGCACCGTCCAGACCGTAGGCCCACGCGTGATAACGACAGGCGAAACTGCGGGCGTTGCCGCTGCCCTCGACCAGCATGGTCCCGCGATGGCGACAAGCATTGTGAAAGGCGCGCACGACACCGTCGTCGCCGCGCACCGCTACGATGGGCGCCCCGGCGAGCGGACGGGCCACGTAATCGCCGGGATTGGGCAGCGCGGCGGAGGGGCAGAACACCATCGGCAAACGCTTGAACAGCGCCATTTCCCGAGCAAAGCGTTCGGCGGATCGATAGTTCTCCGCCGGTTCGCGCCAGACGGAGTCGCCGAGGTCGGTGGTCTTGGCATCCGCGTGGTCGAGGATGCGCTGGATGACCTGGGTGTCTGTCATCAAATGCGACATCGTCATTACGCCCCAAACGCCCGCATTGCCGCCAATGCCTGTTCCAAATCGGCGATCAGATCGTCCACATCTTCCAACCCGATGTGAATCCGCACCACTGGCCCGGCGAACACAGCTGTACCTGCCGTCCGGGTGATATTTCCCGTCGTCGGCACCGCGAGGCTCTCGTAGCCGCCCCAGGACGCGCCGATGCCGAACAGCTCCAACGCTTCCACGAAAGCATGCGTCGCTTCCGGTGAGAAATTCGGCTTGAATTCGACACCGAATAGACTGCACGAGCCGGTGAAATCGCGTTTCCAAATCTCGTGCCCCGGCGCCCC
Organism: Rhodospirillales bacterium; assembly: GCA_037139955.1. Classification (GTDB taxonomy): domain Bacteria; phylum Pseudomonadota; class Alphaproteobacteria; order Acetobacterales; family Acetobacteraceae; genus Rhodopila. The sequence continues at coordinate 3,208 of JBAXFK010000100.1, read as the reverse complement.
TGGAAGGCCGGGATGCAGGACCTGCGCGACTTCGGGCCGTTTACGGAACCAATGCGCGACCTGCATCGCCGCTTCCATCTGCGCCGTCAGCCGGACGCCCATGGTGCGAATGCCGCGCAGGGTCAGCCAGCAGTCGTCGGGGGAGCTGAGTTGCCCAAGCTCGCGCGCGCCAGCATGCAGCCGCAGCCAATCGTCCTCGTTATTAACGGTGATCGAGCCGATCAGCACGTCGGAGTGCCCGGCCAAATATTTGGTTGCCGCCTGGATCGACACGTCCACGCCATGTTGGAAGGGCTGAAAGTGGTGGATACCCCACGTATTGTCCATTAGCACTTTCGCCCCACCCGCATGGGCGGCACGCGCGATGGCGGGAATATCCTGCACCTCGAACGTATGGGACCCTGGGCTTTCCGTGTAGACAACCGTGGTGTTAGGCCGCATCGACGCCGCCAAGCCGGCCTCGTCGATGCAGGGGTCGTAAAACGTCGTTTCGACGCCATATTTCGTCAGCATGCCGTTGGCGAAATTGCGGGCCGGGCCATAAACATGATCCGGCATCAGCAAGTGGTCGCCAGCCTTGAGAAACACCAGCAGCGGCACCGTGACCGCCGCCAACCCGGTGCCGACGATATAGCAACGCGTACCGCCTTCGATCGCGGCAATCGTGTCTTCCAACGCCCAATGCGTGGGGGACCCGCCGGTGCCGTAAGTCATCACCTGCGCGCCCTTCTGCGCCTGCAAGGCTTTGCGCATCGCCACCGTCGGCGTCAGCACGGTGGACCCGCGCAATAGCGGTGGATTGACAAACCCGTGCTCGTGCTTCGACCGCCGCCCTAGATGGGCGAGCTTGGTACGAAAACCCAACTTGTCGTTCATGCGCCTGTCTCCACGGCAGTGTCGGAGCGTCCGCCCCATTCGGTCCAGGACCCATCGTAGACGGCGCCCTCGGGCAGCCCGGACATGCGCAGGGCCATCGTCAGGATACAGGCGGTTACGCCCGATCCGCAGCTGGTGATCAACGGTTTCGACCCATCGACGCCGGCGGCGGCAAAGCGGGACTTCACCTCGGCGATAGAGCGGAATGTTCCATCGGCATTCAGCAAATCGGTGCAGGGAACGCTCGCCGCGCCCGGCATGTGACCGCTGCGCATGCCCGCGCGCGGTTCCGGCGTCGCCCCGGTAAACCGTCCGCCAGCCCGCGCGTCCAGCACCAGTTCGGCTTGGGTCGTCACGTTTGCAATGATATCGCCCACGCCGCGCAACCGTGTGGCGCGGTAATCCGGATTGAACACGGTCGCGGACGGCGCAGCGGGCTCACCGGATTCGACAGCGCGATTTTCGCGCATCCATTTCGGCAATCCACCGTCGAGCACAGCGGCGTTGTCGTGCCCGAACAATCCCATCAACCACCAGCCGCGCGCGGCCGAGGCCAACCCTTTCTGGTCGTAAAACACCACCCGGGTGGTGTTCGACACACCCATTGCACCCATCAGCTTAGCGAAACGTCCCGGCGTAGGAACCATATGCGGCAGCGACGAATCTTGGTCCGCCACCACGTCGATGTCGAAATACCGAGCCCCGGGAAGATGAGCAGTTTTGAATTCGACCCAACCGTTTTTGGTCTCGTTCGGCAAATACATCGTTGCGTCGAACACCGCCAAATCCGGTTTACCGAGTTCACCGGCCAGCCATTCCGTTGTTACCAGCGGTCCCATCGTATTCGTCCCCTCTATGCGGCCGACGCGATGGTAATGCGCCGGTTTTGCTTGCCCTTGTTTTCGATCTTCAACACCGCGATGCGGCCGATTTCCCCGGTGCGGGACACATGCGTACCGCCGCACGGCTGCAGGTCCACGGTCGATGAATTCCCTATCCGCATCAGCCGTAACCGCCCCATTCCACGCGGCGGCTGCACCGACATGGTGCGAACCAAGCCGGGGTCGGTGTCCAGCACGGAGTCGTCCACCCATTCGATCGCCACCGGCAAATCGGCAGCGATCAGCGCGTTCAATCCAGCCTCGATCTCTTCTTTGGGCGGAGGATTGGGGAGATCGAAATCCAGGCGGGATTTATCCGCACCGACCGCCCCCCCTGTGACCTTGGCGCCCGGGATCAAGCTGCACAGCAGGTGCATTGCAGTATGCATGCGCATCAATTTGTGACGGCGGTCCCAGTCGATTTCAGCGGCGACGACTGTGCCGACCGGCGGCAAGACAGCGCCCGGCGCGGGGATGTGCACGATAGTTTCCCCTTCGCCCTTGACTGTGTCGGCGACCGTCGTCGCCCCGCCGTCCCAGCGCAGCACGCCGGTATCGCCCGGTTGACCGCCGGAGCGAGCGTAGAAAATGGTGCGATCCAGCACGATCCCGTCCGGAGCGCCGGACAAAACCGAACAGATGGCTTGCCGCAAATCGGGGGCGTCGAGGAACAGGCGTTCGGTCATTGGCAAGAATCCTTCACGGTGCAAGCCACCGTTGTCGTAATTGGCCCTGTCGGGCGGCAAGCCACAATAGCCCAACGACCGTGATCGAGTTGGTGAATTCCCCGTTCAGGGCTGCGTCGATGGCTTTAACGGCAGGCCAAACGCGGACGCGGATGTCTTCGTCCTCCGCCGCTTCGCCGGCATGCCAGGCAATGCCGTCGGGGCCAGTTGCAGGGGCTTCTACCCGACCGACATAAAGCTCGCAGAACTCGTCCGCACCGCCCGCCGTGAGCAAATAACCGCCGATCCGTTCCAGGCGATCGGCCGTCATGGCCATCTCTTCCTGGAGTTCGCGGTGCATCGCCGCCTCCGGGTCCTCCCCATCTTCCAGCAACCCGGCGGGAAGTTCGACCAGAACGGGTTCGAGTCCGGCAGCGAAAGCCGGAAAACGGAATTGCTCGATCAGCACGACAGAGTCGGTTACGGGGTCGTAGGGCAGCATCGCCACCGCTTTCCCGCGTCGCCAAATCTCCCAAGTGCGCAGACCCGACATCGCGCCGTCGAAACGGCGGTTGCGAAATTTTACGACGTCGAGCGGGAAACGGCCGGACCAGACGCGCTGTTCGGACTCGACCGAAACGTCGGAAGACACAGGTAGAGGGGGAGAAGTGCGCGGAAGCATAGCGGGAGTGTATCGGGACGGCGACGCTGCTGGAAGCCACGATGCAAGAATGTTAGCGCTCAATAGGAATGTCCCCTCCGTGCCCAATTAGAATGTCCCCTTTT
>JBAXFK010000099.1:0-14299 GCA_037139955.1 Rhodospirillales bacterium | reverse complement strand
CATTGTATTCGAGTTTCAGCGCCCAGCGGGTCATGCCCCCAGCACCGTGCCCACCGGCACCGCGCGCCCGCGCAAGAAGGCCGCCGCATCCATCGCCGCTCGGCCGGGGGCCTGAACGCGGGTCAGGCGCAGCGCGCCGTGCCCGCAGGCCACCGTCAACGCGTTATCCAACACCGCACCGGGCGGGCCAGCGCCGTCAGCCACCATGGCGGCGAGCACTTTCAGCACGACCCCGTCCAGCGCCGTGAAAGTTCCGGGCCAAGGATCGAACGCCCGCACGCGTCGGTCGAGTTCGATCACATCCGCCGTCCAATCCAGGCGCCCGTGCTCCCGCTCCAGCTTCGGCGCATAAGTGACGCCTTCCGTCGGTTGCGGTGTCGGTTCGGGACGGTCGGCAAGCACGCGCAGGATCGACCGCCCGCCCAATGCGGCCAGCACATCGTGCAGTGCGGCGGCCGTGGTTGTCGGACCGATCGGGACGGATTCGCGCAGCAACATGGGGCCGGTGTCGAGCCCCGCCTCCATCTGCATAATCGTCACGCCGGTTTCCGCATCGCCCGCCAGAATCGAGGCTTGAATCGGTCCGGCCCCGCGCCAGCGCGGCAGCAGGCTGGCGTGAATGTTCAGACATCCGAGACGCGGCGCATCCAGCATCGTTTGCGGCAAGATCGACCCATACGCGGCGACGACCGCGACATCGGCATTCAGGGCCGCAAACACCGCTTGCGCGTCGGCGTCGTTGCGTAGCCGGCCCGGCGTACGGACCTCGATCCCCAATGCATCGGCGGCGGTGTGGACCGGGCATTTGCGCACGGATTGGCCTCGGCCCGACGGTCGCGGCGGTTGGCAGTACACGGCCACGACATCGTGCCCTGCCCCAACCAAGGCTTGCAGTGCTGGGACGGCGAAATCCGGGGTGCCCATGAAGACGACGCGCATGGCGGTCATTTCTTCAGCTTTTGTTCCTTGGCCAGCTTGCGCATAATCATGTTGCGCTTCAAGATCGACAAATGGTCGACGAAGAGTATCCCGTCCAGATGGTCGATCTCGTGCTGGACGCAAGCGGATAGCAGATCTGCGGCCTCTAGCTCTTTCCGGGCGCCGGTTTCGTCCATGTAACGCACCTTCACCCGCGCTGGGCGGATCACGTCGGCGTACATGCCTGGCAGCGATAGGCAACCTTCTTCCCGCGTCGCCATCTCGTCACTCGAAGCCAGGATTTCGGGGTTGATCATAACGATCGGAGCCGGCTTGTCGTTCGGCATGAGGTCGATCACCAGCATCCGCAGACCGAGGTCCACCTGCGGCGCGGCCAACCCGATTCCGGGGGCGGTGTACATGGTGGCGAACATGCGCGGGATAATCGCACGCACGGCGTCGTCGTCGCCCTTGGCAACCGCGCGCGCCTTGGCTTTCAGCCGCGCATGCGGCGCGATCAGGATCGGCATGAGGGGAACATCGGAGGAAGGAATAGGTCGGTTTGCCATCCGCCGCATTTAGCGACGGCAGCGCGAGGGATCAACCTTGCAATTGTCGAGCCATGATGCATCGAATAACGATAACCGATGGGAAAACGGCGATGAACGACGAAGCAGCAAAGCGGCGGAAAAAAGGTCTGTTCAATGGCGGGCTTCTCATCGCATTCGGTATCGTCAGTGCAATCTATGGCTATTTCCGCGATAGCGATTCGTTGGATTTCACCGCAATGAACCACGCGCTGGATTTTGCCATTTTGCGCGCGGTTCTATTCTGCGGTGCCGGGATTTGCGTTATTCTTTGGTATCGTCGGGAAGAAATCGACTTCCGCGACGACGGAAGCGGCCGTTAACGCGCGGCCTCGGCCGGACACCAGGCGTGTTGCATCGCGAATTGGGCGACCGTGGCTTCGCGCGCACGCTCCCACAAATCGGCATGTGCCTGGTGGGTGACGCCGTCGCTGCGCATCATCATTTGGATCAGCGGATCGCTCAGCAATCCGTCCATTGTCAGCCCGTAATCCGTGTTCGTGCACATGGCTGGCGCCTTCCCATTTCGTCCCGACGGAGGGTGTCTCCGCCGGTAGGAAGGAGCCTGACGCCCGATTGTGTCCGAATCGTGCCAGTAGCTTGTTAATTTTTAGTATTGTGTATCCGAAGGTCTCAGCCGACCGAGACCTTGTGGTACCCCCGGCCGTAATAGATCAGGCCCTCGTGGAAGGGGCCGTTACGGACCGCTTCGACCGAGCAAAAGAAGACGTCGTGGGTGCCGGACGGGACGATTTGGGTGACGCGGCAATCGAAGGCGGCCACGGCTTCGTCCAACACGGGGGCGCCGGTTTCCAGCGTGTGCCAGGTGTGGTCGTCGAAACGTTCGTGATCGGCGTGTTTGGTCATGCCGGCGAACATCGGCGAAAGGATTTCCTGCGCCGGGGTCAGCGTGTTCACGCACAGTACTTGGTTCTGCATGAATGCCGGGTAAGAATCGTTCGAACGATTCACGCATACGAGCAGCGTAGGCGGCGTATCGGTGACGCTGGTCACGGCCGAGGCGGTAAAGCCGGCCTTCCCGCCGGGACCGTCCGTGGTGATTACATTCACCGCCGCGCCGAGGCGCGCCATGGCATCGCGATAAGCTTGTTTTTCGGCCGGCACGGTCTCTCTCCATCCCCAAATCTGCGGCGAAGTATGACTCGGGCCGCAGGGTTTGACCAGCACGGCGGAAACAGTGTCCTATTGCAGTGCAGCATTTAGGAGATAGGCCGGCATGGACGATTTCCCCACCGCGACCGAGGCAGCGATCGCCCGATGGTTCAGCGTCTCCCCACCCAACGATCCCGGCCGCCGCATGGTTGCCGACCTGACGCACACAATCGCCGCGTTCGAAAAATTGCGCGGCACGATGGTGTTCGAGGACGAGCCATCGTCGTTCGAAGCCGCCCTGCAAGCAACGAAGGAGACGGGGGTATGACCGACCTCGCCGACCTCACTTTGGTCGAGGCCGCCGACGCGGTTCGCAGCGGACAGGCGACATCTCGCGCATTGCTGGACGCCTGCTGGGCCAATATCGACAAGGCCAATCCGGCGCTGAACGCGACCATCTGGCTGGAGCGCGAACAAGCCGAGGCGGACGCGAAAGCCGCCGATCGCGCGGTGGCGGATAGGAAGCCGTTGGGACTGCTGCACGGCGTGCCGATGGCGCATAAGGACATGTATTATCAGACAGGTCGCCTCAGCACCGCCGGGTCCGCCTTGCGGCGCGACTGGCGCCCGGCGATCACCGGCACCGCCGTGGCACGCATGGCCGAACAGGGTGCCTATGTGTTCGGCGGCCTGAACATGGCCGAGTTCGCGCAGAACCCGACCGGCCACAACAAGACATTCGGCGACTGCCACAATCCCTGGAACCTGCCGTACATCACCGGCGGCTCGTCGTCCGGGTCCGGCGCAGCGGTATCCGCTCGGATGACCTATGCCGCGCTGGGGTCGGACACCGGCGGCTCGATCCGTTTGCCCGCCGCCGCCTGCGGGGTGACCGGCATCAAGGCCACGCAATCCCGCGTATCGCGCTACGGCGCCATGCCGCTGTCGTTCAGCCACGACAATGTCGGCCCGCTCTGCCGCACCGCCCGCGATTGCGCCCGTATTTTGTCCGTTATCGCCGGCTACGATCCGATGGACCCCACGTCGTCCCGCGAACCGGTGCCGGACTACGAAGCCGCGCTGACCGGCGATATTCGGGGATTGCGCATCGGCGTGCCTAGCACCTTCTTCCTCGATGGCGTCGATGCCCCAGTTATGGCGGCCATCGAAGCCGCGCTGAACGTGCTGGCTGCGCGCGGCGCCATTATCGTGCGCATGACCCTTCCGCTGATGGATGCCGTCGCGACCTACGGCAGCATCGTGTCCCGCGTCGAGGCCGCCACCATCCACGCCCAATGGATGCGCGACGACCCGCAAGCCTATGGCCAGCATATTTCGTCCCGCATGTTTCCCGGCTACGCGATTCCGGCCCCGTACTACGTGGAATCCCTAAGCCGCCGAGGCCCGATCCTGCGTGCCTTCGCCGCCGAAGTTTTTTCCGCCGTCGACGTGCTGGTCACGCCGACCATCCCGACTTGCCTGCCAACGCTAGAAGAAACCGACATCGACCATGGGCCACCCGGCACCGAGTACAAATTCCTAGCGGTATCGATCAACACGCGGCCGTTCAACTACTTGGGTCTGCCGGCGGTCAGCGTGAATTGCGGATTCGATCCGAACGGCTGCCCGATCGGCCTGCAAATCGCCGGCCGTCCCTTTGCCGAGGCCCGCATCCTGCGCGTCGCCGACGCCTACCAGCGCGACACCGATTTTCACGCTTTGCGTCCCGGAGTTCTATCATGAGCCTCCCCAAAGTCGCCTTCATCGGCACTGGCGGCACCATCGCCTCGCTCGGGCGCGGCCCGCTGGACATCCAGGATTACGGCAGCGCCGGAAACGTCATGCACGCGGACCAGATCCTGGCGCATTGGCCGCAAACGGCGCTGGTCGCAGACGTTATCGCGGTTCGCTATCGTAACTTCGCCTCCACCGCCATCGGCTTCGCCGATTGGCAGGCGCTGGCAGCTTTATGCAGCAAGACCGTAGCGGACCATCCCGACATCGCCGGGATCGTCATCGGCCACGGCACCGCGACGCTGGAGGAAACGGCGTATTTCCTCAATCTAACGGTGAAAGTGCCGGTGCCCGTGGTGGTTGTCGGCTCCCAGCGCCCGTCCAGCGCGTTGTCGTCGGATGCCGGCATGAATCTGGTCAACGCCATTCGCGTCGCCGCCAGCCCAGAAGCACGCGGCATGGGCGTGCTGGTGCTGCTGAACGACGAAATCCAATCGGCGCGGGAGGCAACGAAGACCTCCACCTTGCGCATGCAGACCTTTCGCTCCCCCGATTTCGGGGTGCTGGGGCATGCCGATGGGGATGCAATCGCGTTCTACCGCCGCCCGCTGCGCCGCTGTGCGCCCGACACCGAGTTCGATATTTCCACCGTTGCCACCTTGCCCCGCGTCGACATCGCCTACGCTTATGCCGGCTGCGATGGCGCCGCCGTGCGGGCTTTCGTGGCGGCGGGGGCCAAGGGCATCGTGTCGGCAGGATTTGCGCCCGGCGGCACATCGCCGGACGAGACCGCCGCGCTCAAAGAAGCCCGAGCGCAAGGCGTTGTCGTGGTACAAAGCACGCGGGCCGGATCGGGCCGGGTGTTCTACGGCTCGAAACACAAAGAAAACGGATTTGTGGTGGCGGACAACCTCAATCCGCAGAAGGCCCGCATCTTGCTGACCTTGGCGCTGACCCGGTCCAGCGACCCCGCCGCCATAACCGCGATGTTTCAGACCTATTGATCGCATGCATCCGGCGGCGGGCTTCTATGGGCACGAGAAGATTTCTTTGCCGCCGGTCGATTGAAGCCACTGGGCGCAATGGGTTAGGATACGCTTGCATGCGCAAGCTCTCCCTACTCATCGCCGCCACCCTCAGTGTCGCGTCGTCCGCCGGGGCGCAGGTGACAGTAGACCTGCACGCTCTCGACGGGCTTCCGGCGGGCAAAATGGTGCCACCGACTGCGCGACCGGCACCCCGCCCCAAAGTCGCTACACCCATTGCCGCACCCGTCGTCGCACCCGTCGTGACGGTTCCGGCAGCCCGCCCCGAAACACCCATGCCCGCGGCGGCCGTGGCATTGCCGGTCGCGCCACCCGCCACGGGGCCGGTCGCGCCCGCCCCGCCACCTGCGATCGCCGAGGCGCCAAAACCCGCGCCAAGCGTCCGCATCCCCTTTACCCCGGACCAATCCGAGCTCGGAAAAGACGGCATCGCGGCGATCGAAGGACTGATCGAGGCTGGCTATGCCGCCGGCACATCGACGTTCAGCGTCGTGGCTTTTGCGTCCGGCAAGCCCGACGACCCATCCTCCGCGCGACGGCTCTCGCTGGCTCGGGCGATTGCGGTGCGCACAGTGCTGCAAAACAACAGCGTGCCATCGCGAAAAATTACGGTGCGCGCGCTGGGCAATCAAGCCGGCGATGGGCCGCCGGATCGGGTCGATATCGTTACATCTGCGGGAACAGCACCATGACCCGACCCACCGTCTTTCTGGTCCGCATAGTTCTATTTCTCGGGCTGGTCGGCGGTTTGGGCGCTTACTTGCTGCCCATACTTCTTCCGATCTTCGAGCATAATCCCGAACTCAACGGCCTGATCCTGGGGGTGCTGCTGTTCGGCGTCGGCTGGAACCTGCTCCAGGTGCTGCGTCTGACCACCGAGGTCACCTGGCTCAACACCTATCAACACGCCCGCGCACGGCTAGCGACGGTCCGCCGCCCCAAGCTTCTGGCGCCGATGGCCAGCATGCTTGCGGGGCGGGAGGGCGATGGAAGCCAGCGCCGAATGACCCTGTCCGCCACGGCGATGCGCAGCTTGCTGGATGGGATTTCGTCCCGCCTCGACGAAGGTCGCGAACTGTCCCGCTACATGACCGGCCTGCTGATCTTCCTCGGTCTGCTCGGCACATTCTGGGGGTTGCTTAAAACTATCGGCGCGGTGTCGGACGTGATCGGCGGCATGTCGGCCGGGTCGGGCGATTTGAATCTGCTGTTCGACCAGTTGAAAACCGGGCTGGTACGGCCGCTTGCCGGGATGGGCACCGCGTTCTCCGCCAGCCTTTTCGGGCTGTCCGGCGCGCTTGTGCTGGGCTTTCTCGATCTGACCGCCGGGCAAGCGCAAAACCGGTTTTTCAACGAATTGGAGGATTGGCTGGCCAGCCTCACCCGCCTCGGCTCCAGTGCGTTGGGCGAGGGCGAAGGATCGGTGCCGGTCTTCGTACAGGCGCTGCTAGAACAAACAGCCGAGAACATGGAAGGCCTGCAACGCACGTTGTCGCGCGGCGAAGATGCCCGGATGGAAGCCAACCGCGCGATCCTGACGCTGAACGATCGTCTTGGGGTCCTGGCCGATACGATGCGCGCCAACCAGCAACTGATGCTGCGCATCGCCGAAACGCAGAATGGCCTAGCCCCGGCGTTGCAACGTTTGTCCGATCTGCAAGGCAGCGACGAGATCGCGCACGGCCACCTGCGGAATATCGAGCAGACGCTGATCCGCATTTTGTCGGATGCCGAGCAGGGGCGGCAGGCGGCAACGGGTGAGTTGCGGTCGGATATACGGATTCTTACCAGGACGGTTGCCGCCTTGGCCGACCCGTCGCGCCAAGCCTGACCGATGGCCCGCTTGCGTCGTCGCGGCGAGAACGGACTGGATGCTTGGCCCGGCTATGTGGACGCTCTGTCCACGTTGCTGATGGTGATCATCTTCGTGCTGTTGGTGTTCGTACTGACGCAAGCCTTCCTGACTGCGACCCTGGCCGGGCGCAACGATACGCTGGCCAAGGTCAGTTCGGAGTTACAGCAACTATCCAACGCCTTGTCGCTGGAAAAAACGCAGAATGCAGATCTACAATTGTCGCTTTCGCGACTGGGCCGCGATCTAACGGCGGCGACCGCCGCTCGGGATGCACTGACCAAGGCACAGCAGGCGGATCGCGCCACCATCGCGGCACGAGGTGCGGATGTGGATCGGTTGCGCACGGAACTCGAACGCACCGTCACCGCCGACAAAGCAACCATAGAAGCCCGCCTGTCCGATATTGCTCGGCTTGAATCCCAAACCAAAGCCCTGACGGCCCTGCGCGACGAGTTGGAAAAGAAAGTCCAAACTGCCGCCGCCACGACCATGACGGAGCAGGAACGACGCGCCGCCGTGCAGGTACAACTGGTAAACGAGCAACGGCTGGGCGAAAGCGCCCGCGCGCAGATCGCGCTGCTCAATCGGCAGGTGGAGGAATTGCGGGCGCAATTCGCCTCGGTGCAGGACGCCTTAGGCATCGAGAAGAAGCGGTCTAACGACAAGGATATCGAAATCACCAATCTCGGCGCGAAGCTGAACGCCGCACTGGTGGAAAAGGTCGAGGAACTGCGCCAGTACCGCAGCGAATTTTTCGGAAAATTGCGCAACGTGCTTGCCGGAAAGCCCGGCATCCAAGTTATCGGCGACCGCTTCGTCTTTCAAAGCGAGGTGCTGTATCCCCTTGGCAAAGCCGATCTTACCCCGGCCGGGATCGCACAAATGACCGCGATCGCGACGACGATCAAGGACATCGCTGCCAGCATCCCGCCCGATGTCCATTGGATCCTTCGGGTCGACGGGCATACCGACCCGCAACCGCTGAAGGGCGGTGCATTCGCATCGAATTGGGAATTGTCGTCCGCCCGGGCAATCGCGGTGGTAAAGCTTCTGATCACGTTCGGTGTTCCAGCCGAGCATCTGGCGGCGACGGGCTTCGGGGAGTTCCAGCCCTTTGGGCCGGGCGATACCGAGGAGGCCTACGCCAAGGACCGGCGGATCGAATTGCGGCTGACGGATCGCTAGCGCCGATCGGTGCTAATCGTCCTCGATCGCGACCGGCGCTTGCTCGCCGTTCATGATCCGCCGAGCGCGATCGACGTCCAACGAGCCTTCCCACCAAGCCACGAAAATCGTTGCCACGGTGTTACCGAACAGATTGGTGATGGCGCGTGCCTCGCTCATGAAACGATCTACGCCGAGAACCAGTACCATACCGGCGACCGGGACCTTGCCGTTCATCGTCGCCAGCGTCGCGGCCAAAGTGATGAACCCGCCGCCGGTAACGGTCGCGGCGCCCTTCGACGTCAGCAGCAACACACCGAGGATCAGCAGGTAGTCGCCCCAGCTCAGCGGAATGTTCAGCGCCTGGGCGATAAAGGCGATCGCCATCGTGAAATAGATCGACGAACCGTCCAGGTTGAACGCATAGCCGAGCGGCACGGTCAGACCGACCAAGGATTTGCCGCAGCCCAAGCCTTCCAGCTTCGCCATCAAGGTCGGCATCGCCGCTTCCGACGACGAGGTCCCGAGCACGAGCAGGAATTCTTCTTTCACATACAGGACGATCTTGAAGATATTCAGACCGACGATCCGAGCGACGATGCCCATGACAACGAAGATAAAGATAACGCATGTCAGGTAGAAACAGGCCATCAGCAGGCCCAATTGCAGCAGCGTGCCGACTCCGTAACGGCCGATCGTGAATGCCATGGCGCCGAACGCACCCAGCGGCGCGAAACGCATGATGATGCCGATCACCCCGAACAGCGCGCCGCCGGCTTTATCGAGGAATTCCGTAACCGGCTTGCCCACTGCGCCCATGCGGGACAGGCCCAAACCGAACAGAACCGCGAACAGCAACACTTGCAGGATTTCGCCCTTCGCGAAGGCGTCCACGACCGTGTTGGGGATAATATTCAGCAGGAACGCGGTCACATCCTGATGCGGTGCGTCGACGTAGCGGGCCACGGCCTTGCGGTCGAGGGAGGCAGGATCGACGTTCAACCCGCTACCGGGCTGCACGAGATGGCCCACGACCAAGCCGATGAACATGGCTAAGGTCGTCAAGACCTCAAAATATATAATCGCTTTCAGACCGATGCGTCCGACCTCGGCCGCGTTCGTGAGTTTAGCGATGCCGACGACGACAGTGACGAAAACGATCGGTGCGATGATCATCCGTACGAGCTTGATGAAGGCGTCGCCGAACGGCTGCATCGCCACCGCGATCGACGGCCAGAGCACGCCCAGAACAATCCCGAGAACGACACCGGCAATTACCTGCAAATAGAGCGATTTCGCGCCGCTCGATGTCATGACCGTCATGTTATGCCTCTCGCTACTTGTCTCGCAACGCCTCGATCGCGGATTTCAGTGTCTTTGCTTCTTCGCCCTCCGGCGGGAGATTGGCAAGCAGCCGTTGCCAATAAGCGCGCGCTTCCCCCGGTTTTCCGGTCTGTGCGGCTGCCAACCCGATATACCACAGCACAGCCGGCTGCCCCGGCGTCAGCGCCTCGATCTGGCGCAGCACCTCGAGCGCTTCGGCGGGCACAGGTGCCGTCGCGGCCCGATTGCCAAGCAGCGACTGCGCGGCCTGTTGCAAAATGCCGGCATCGCCCGGCTTCAGCGCGATCGCCCGCCGGTACGCGTCGGCGGCCTTTCCCGTCTCCCCCAACACCGCATAGGCCCGTCCGAGCCGTGCCCAGCCATCTAGGTCGTTGGGCTCGGTTTCCAAGCGGATGGCGAGTTTAGCGACCATCTCGCGAATCATCGTCTGACGCTGGTCGTCCGGCAGTTGCAGCGCGGCTTCCATCGCCGCAGCATCCGGGCCGGGTGCGGATTCTTTGCCGGCAGCCAGTGTCGGCGGGGCCATGCCGGCCGCCTTGGCAACCTCGGCGATACGCTTAGCGATCTCGGCGCGCTCGCGGGCATCGGACGGCAAATCGGCCAGCAATGCTTGCAGCATCGCGATGGCTTCCGCCGCCCGCCCGTCCTGCGCCGCGACCATCGCAATGTAGTAACGCGCGGCCTCATGCCTCGGGTCCTTCGCCACCGCCGCCGCGAACGCCGCTCGGGCGGCGGGTCCGATGGTGCCGCCATCGCCGCCTAGGGTCAGCATCTCTCCGTAGGCCGCAAGCGTATCGGCGTCGTCGCGGCCGAGGTCGATGGCACGCTTATAGGCCTCCGCCGCCGGCTTCCACCGGTTCAGATCGGCCGCCGAACGGGCATAGAGCAGCCAAGCCTCGGCATTGGTCGGTTCGGCTTCGGCCCGCTGTTTCAGCCGAGCGAGTGCCTGCGCAATCTGGATGGCGCCGGTGTCGATGGTGCGGGAGGCGAACGGCATGTCGGGCACGGTCGGTGCGCCGATCCGGGCATATAACCCGATGGAACCGACCGCAACGACCGACGCGACAGCCAGCGCCACGATCGGACTAGTACCGGTGCGCGCGCCGTCGCCCTTGCCAGCCGACGTCGCCAGCAACCGTCGTTGAATTTCCAGCCGAGCGGAAGCAGCTTCGGACGCGTTCAGCACACCCCGCGCAAGGTCGCGATCGAGCTCCCGCAACTGATCGCGGTAGACGACACGATCGAAACTACCCGCCTCCGGCCCCTCGGTCCGGGTGCGCAAAAGCGGCAGGAGGATTGGCAGCAGAACGGCGAAAACGATAACGGCGAGCAGCACCGCGAGCATTATGAATCGTCCTTGAGCAAACGATCCAACGCCGCCAATTCGACATCCGACAAGGGCTGCGCCGCGACCGCTGGGCGGCGACGGAGCCAAGCCAGAGTTCCAATAAGTCCCACCGCCAACAACGCGATGGGGCCGAACCACAGCAGCCAAGTAGACGGCTTAACCGGCGGGCGCAGCAGCACGAAATCGCCGTAGCGACGTACGATGGCCTGCATCGCCTGCGTGTCGGTGTCGCCAGCGGTCAGACGCTCGCGCACGAGCACACGAATGTCGTGGGCCAGGTCGGCATGGGAGTCATCGATCGCCTCGTTCTGGCACACAAGGCACCGGAGTTCGGCGGAAATGACGCGAGCGCGGGCTTCGAGCGCCGGGTCGGGCAGTCGTTCGGCAGGCTCCACCGCGAACACCGAAAGGGCCAGCAGGAAGACCGAAAAGCCTGCAAGGATGCCATGGCGACGACAGACCATCACGACCCGCCCAATTGCCGCAGCATCGGCAGCAGTTCCTTGTTCACCGCCGCCTCGTTCAGCGGGCCGACGAAGCGTTTGCGGATATGCCCGGCGGCATCGAGCACATAGGTCTCCGGCACACCGTAGACGCCGAAATCGAGACCGACGCGGCCGTCGCGATCGATGCCGACGGCTTTGAAGGGATCGCCCAACTGCGCCAGAAAGCGGTTGGAATCCTCGGGTTTGTCCTTGTAGGCGATCCCGTAGAGGCGGATTTTTCCCTGCGCGGCCAGACGCATCAGCAACGGATGCTCGACCCGGCAGGGTACGCACCACGAAGCGAAGAAATTGACGACCGTCGGTTGCCCCTTCAACGCCTCGCGCGCCACCCTACCATCGCCCGTCAAGGCGGCAAGATCGAACGCCGGCGCGTCCTGGTCGATCATCGCCGAGGGCAATTCGTGCGGATCGTAGCCAGGGCGCAGCGACCAAGCGAAATAACCGGCCAGGATCAGGAAAAACCCGACCGGCAGCAGGGCGACCAGACGGCGCATATCTACTCGGCCGGAGCGGTAGCGACGGCGCGGCGGGAACGCGCGGCGGCACCGACCCGCCAGCGCCGATCGCTGAGGCTGACCATGCCGCCGAATGCCATGATAACCGCACCGATCCAGATCCAAGGCACCAACGGTTTCCAATAGGCACGCACGGTCCAATTGCCCGCAGTATCGGCATCGCCGAGGGCGAGATAGAGGTCCGCTATCCCATTGGTCCGGATTGCCGTTTCCCCGGTCGTTTGCTGTTGCAGCGGAAAGAACCGCCGTTCGGGGTAAAGCGTCGCGACAAGAGCGTCGCCGCTGGAAATGCGGATCGTGGCGCGATCGGCGGTGTAATTGGGTCCGGGAACCCGATCCACGTTTTGCAACACGATATCGTAGCCAGCCAGCTTCATCGAACCGCCGGCCTTCAAGACCTCGATGGCTTCCTGGCTGAAGGCAGATGCCGAGACGCCCGCCACGAATACTGCTAGGCCAAAATGCGCCGCACTCATACCGTAAGCGGCACGCGGTAAGTTGATGGCACGCTTGATGCTATCGCCCAGGGACATTCGGAACAGGCCGACACGTTCGGCCCATTCGGTGACCACGGCACCCGCGAGCCACGCCGCGACTGCGATACCGAGCACCGCAAGGACATGACTGCCGTAGGCGACGTAAAGCAGGCCCAACGCGACAACGACGGCAAAAAGCGAGGCCACCCACAAGCGTTGCAGCGCACCGCGCAAATCGCCGCGCTTCCAGGCGAGCATGGGACCGATGCCGACCGCAACGATCATCGGCACCATCAAAGGGACGAAGGTGCGGTTGAAAAACGGGAAGCCGACCGACAGTTTCGGCCCGTTCATCGCATCCAGGAACAGCGGGTAAAGCGTGCCGAGGAAGACCGTCGCGCAACCGCAGGACAGCAGCAAATTATTCAGAACGAGCGAACCTTCCCGCGACAAGGGCGCAAACAAGCCGCCACCCTGCAACTTCGGCGCTCGGAAGGCATATAGAGTCAACGAGCCGCCGATCGCGACCATCAACAATATCAGGATGAACATGCCGCGTGCGGGGTCGGTCGCGAACGCATGCACCGATGTCAGTACCCCCGAGCGCACCAGAAATGTGCCGACTAACGACAGCGAGAATGTGACGATCGCCAGCAGAATGGTCCAGGTTTTCAGCGTGTCCCGCTTTTCGACCACGATGGACGAATGAATGAGCGCGGTGCCGACCAGCCAGGGCATAAACGACGCGTTCTCGACCGGGTCCCAAAACCACCAGCCGCCCCAGCCCAGTGTATAATACGCCCACCACGAACCCATCGCGATACCGATCGTCAGCGCGCACCACGATGCCAGGGTCCAGGGCCGCACCCAGCGTGCCCAGGCAGCATCGACCTTACCCTCGATCAAAGCGGCGACGGCGAAGGCGAAGGCGACGGAAAATCCGACATAGCCGAGGTAGAGAAACGGTGGATGGAACGCGAGGCCGGGGTCCTGCAGCACAGGATTGAGGCCCTGCCCATTGGCAGGCGGTGCGTCGGTACGCAGAAATGGGTTGGATGTAAAAAGAATAAAGAGCAGGAATCCGACGCCGATCATGCCCTGCACCGCGAGCACCCGAGCCTGCAAGGCGGGTGGAAGGTTGGTGCTGAACAGGGCCACCGCAGCGGCACATAGCGACAGCATGAAGACCCATAGGAGCATGGAACCCTCGTGGTTCCCCCAGACGCCGCTGATTTTGTAGAGCAGCGGTTTATCGGTGTGGCTGTTTTGCAGAACGTTCACGACCGAGAAATCGGACACCACATACGCATGCATGAGCGCCGCCATCGCACTTCCGATGAGCAGAAACCCCGCGATCGCGCACGATCGACCGGTCGCCATCCAACCGAGATGCCGGCGGCTGGCGCCGATCAACGGCACGGTGGCTTGGATCGACGCGACGAACAGCGCCAGAATCAGACAGAAATGGCCGAGTTCGACAATCATCGGACTATGCTCGTCCCACGGCACGACCTAACCCAACGACCGCCGGCCGGTGCGTTACCGACACATTGCATGCGCCCCAGGCTACCGATGCCCAAGTCAGGCTCGGCCATAACGAAGGGGCGACGGCCCTCACGCCGCCACACGCCGTGCCGGCTGGATAATCGCCAGCAGCGCCAGCACCAATGCGTCCATCATCGCGTCGGTGTGT